>JABSQA010000019.1 GCA_013213825.1 Henriciella sp. | reverse complement strand
TATCTGGGGTTTCTTCAGCCGCAGGCCGGACGAACATTAAAGCGCCGCGATAGAGCGCGGCTTGGTCGATGCCGAACTCGAGATAGGTTTTCAGTAACGCGGCCAAGCGCTCGGCGGGGTCGGCTATCTCCGCCGCTTGGGCGCGGAACTGCTCTTCCATAACGCTGACACGTCCTGTCCAGAGCGATTGCAGCAGGCCGGTCAGGTCACCGAAATAGGAATAGATGGTGCCGACCGAGACGCCCGCTTTGGTTGCGACGGCGCGCGCGGAAATGCCGGTAATGCCCTCTTTGCGATGGATTTCAGCCGCGGCGGCTTGGATCGATCGGCGGACTTTTTCGCGTTGTTCTGGAGTTGCCTTGGGTCTTGCCATACCGCCGTTTAGGCGGCTTTGGCGATCTGACGCAAGTTCATTTCCACTTGCAGATTGGCGAGCGGCTCACCCATCCGTTCTTCCCATTTCTCGAAATTGATATTGTTCGAGTTGCGCCCGTAATACCAACCATCGACAAAGGCATCCATGCTCGGCACCACGCCTTTGGGCGCGACGAGCGCTGTGTGGGCCATGGTCACAGCGAGGCGAATGGCGTGATACGGTAACCGAATTTGCGAGAGATAGTAGGAAGCCAGCGCCAGCTCACCTGGAATGGTCGCGCCATAGCCGGTCAGGACATGCATGAAGTCATGAATTTGCGTCCCGCGGACCATCATATAGGCCATATCATCTGGCATCCGGTCGAGCTTGCCCGTCGATTTCAACTGTTTCTGAAACGCCCGATAATCGCGCCCGAAATTCTCGATCAGATTATTTTCTTCAACAAAATCACGATAGGCCGCGCCCAATGTGCCGGGCCCATATTCGCGTAGCCCTTCAATCGTCAGCGGCTCAGCGATATAGCCTTCGCGCAGGAAGTCTGTCGCCCCTGGGATATTGTGCAACTCTTCCATATAGGCATCGATCGCCTCGGTCGTGGCGCCTTCCCAGCAGTCATGAAAGAGGAAGTAAACACCATAATCCAATGGGCGATCGACAGAGACCATGAATTTTTGGACGAACTCACGATCAACGATGGGCGGCTTGTCTAAGACAGGGTTGGACATCGGGCTTCCTCCTCATTTCCGCTCTGTATAGCACACGCATTTCATTTTGTGAACATGTTCATTTTATGAGAATGATGGACGGGAGCTTCGCACATTGACTCACACTCACATTTATTTATTATCACCATTATGCCAAAAATTGTGGATCATGAAGAACGACGTCGTGCCATTGCTTCCGCAGCGGTTGAAGCGATTGCAAGCAACGGCCTGAGCGGTGTGAAGCTGACGGATATTGGCCGCATGGCCGGGGTCACAACCGGATCAATCGCGCACTATTTCTCAGACAAAGACGCGGTGCTCGCCGCCGCGCTAGAGGAAGTCTGCACACGCTTATTCATTCAGATCGGACAGCCGGACAATCCACCGACCGTGGCCGAAATCGCGTCTGCATTGCCAGTCAATGATGAAAAGCGAAAAGAGTGGAAAGTCTGGCTCGCCTATTGGGGGCGTGCCCCACATGCGCCAGCCTTAGCGCAAATACACCGTCAATATTATGCCGAGATCGAAACCGCCGTCGCCGAAGACATGGAGGACATTCATCCAGATCCTCATATGGCGGCCGCCGCGATCATCGCCGCCGTCGATGGCATTGGCACACGGGCAACGCTCGAACCTGACCTGTGGCCAGAAGCCCGCCAAGTGGCGCTGCTCGATCAGCTGATTTCGCCCATTATCGCGTCCTTTTCACCTCAACCCACCAGCCCTTAAAGGAGGGTTCCCATGCCTTTAAAATACCTCCCCGCAACCGCTGAGCCTGAGGCTCTTTCAGAGGTTTTGAAAACAGATGGCGCGTGTATTGTTGAAGGCTTGCTGACGCCCGACGGCCTGGCCCAGATGAAAAGTGAATGTATGCCCTTCATCGACGCCACTGAGACCGGACGCGATGACTTTACCGGCCGCAAAACCACGCGCACAGGCGCCTTGGTCGCGCGCTCAGCGGCCTGCCGCGATGCTGTCATGAACCCGACCATTGTCGGGGGCGCTAAGACCTTTCTTAAACCGTATTGCGAGACGATTCAGCTACACCTGACCCAGTTCATTCGCATTCAGCCTGGGCAACCGGTCCAGCCCCTGCATCGTGACCGCCTGGCTTGGGGCGGCTATTTGCTGCCGGAGCTTGAACCTCAGTTCAACACGATCTGGGCGATCACGGATTTCACCAAAGAGAATGGCGCGACCAATGTCATCCCAGGTTCGAATACTTGGGCGCCTGATCGGTCCCCGAGCCGCGACGAAGTTGAGTATGCAGAAATGGAGGCTGGATCCGTCTTGGTCTATTCTGGCTCTGTCGTGCACAGTGGCGGTGCCAATGTTTCTGATACAGACCGGATCGGATTAAACATCACCTATGCCTTGGGTTGGCTGCGTCAGGAGGAGAACCAATACCTCTCCTGTCCGCCGGAAATTGCTAAGAACTTCGATCCAGAGTTACAGGCCATGCTCGGCTATGCCATGGGGTCTTATGCTTTGGGCTATTTCACGCCGCCTCTGCCGCCAGGCCAAGGGCCGGAAGTGGTCCCACCCGACTTCCTGTTCAATGGCAAAGTCGCCTCTTGGGGAGACGACATGTACGAGAAAGTCTCAGCCCGCGCGCAAGACGGCGCGGTCTAAGGCTAAGCGCGCTGATCTTTCGGAGACCCGAGGGATATGTGCGAGGTAATCGAACTGACCTGCGGCAACACGCCGAGAATATTGGCGTGAAAGTCCTTATAGGCGGGTAAGTCCGCGACTTCGACCCGGAGCAGATATTCTACTGAGCCGGTGATATTGTGACATTCGCGAACTTGCGGCGCCGCGACCATTGCGCGTTCAAATGCGCGGGCATCTTTTGACAGATGCGCGGCCAGTCCAACCATCACAAAAGCGGTGATGCCAGCGCCAAGCTTCTCGCGATCCAGCACAGCGCGATAGCCTTTGATAATGCCTGTGCGTTCCAATTCCTGGACTCGGCGCAGACAGGCCGATGGCGACAGCCCGACTCGCGCGGCGAGATCGATATTACTGATCCGGCCATTATCCTCGAGAACTCGCAATATATTGTGGCTAATCGCATCTAGATCTATCATATATTGCGCATAACACACCATGATATACAACTTAAGTGAGATATTGCGCAATTTTGAAAGTATTCTTGTCGACAGAGATAGGGAGATTTTCGATGCTGAACCTTGCTGATTATGACATGTCCGCCGAACGCGGGTTTCTATGCCGATACGATGCAGATGAAGTGGTCCTGACCGGCGAGCGCGCCATCATCGGCGAGGTCGCTATGCGTTTGCCTGAGCTTTTGCCCACGGGCCGCGTGCGCCAATTGCTCGAAACGCGCCTACCCTTGATTGAGCTGCCCCTGTCCAGCATGAGCGACGCGGAAGCACGCACCTGCATGGTGCATTATTCCTTCATGGTCCAAGCCTATGTTTGGGGCGAACCAAAAGCGCCAAAGCGGCTGCCTGCAAATCTTGCAGTACCAATGGTCGCGCTTGCCGATCATCTCGGTCAACAACCCTTGCTGCCCTATTCCGGCTATGTGCTCGACAATTGGGGTCTGATCGACAAGGATCGTCCCATCGATCTCGACAATGTCTTTATGATCCAGAATTTTTTGAATGGTCAGGATGAGAATTGGTTTGTGCTCATCCACGTCGCGATCGAGGCCGCAGCGGGGGCGGCGCTGGCCAAGTTCGGTCCAATCATCGAAGCAAGCGACCGCGGCGATACCGCGGCCACGCGAACACTGCTCGAAGACTTGGCTAAGACGTGGTCACGTATCAATGCCATTTTCGCACGCATGCCGGAGCGCTGTGATCCTTACATCTATTTCGAGCGCGTGCGTCCTTACATACACGGCTGGAAGGATAATCCGGCGCTGCCTGATGGCATTATCTATGAGGGCGTAGAGCGCTATGGATCCGCAGGCCAAGCCTTCCGGGGGCAGACAGGGTCACAATCCTCGATCGTGCCGGCCATGGACGCGTTAATGGGGGTCGGTCACGCGACAGATCCGCTGCGGGAATATCTTGATCAATTGCACATCTATCGCCCCCCGGCGCATCGCCGTTTCATTGATGACACGCGCGCGGCCAGCAGCCTTCGGAGCTTTGTCGAGCAGAGCGGCGACCATGGCCTGATCGAAGCCTATAATAAAATCATCCAAGCGATGGCGGACTTCCGCACCCAGCATCTCGAATATGCGGCGAGCTATATCAATAAGCAAAACCGTGCCGCCTCAGGCAATGACACGGATGTCGGCACCGGCGGTACGCCATTTATGCGTTATTTGAAGAAACACCGGGATGAGACGACGGCACGCCTGATCGGCGCGGCTGCCAACGCGGCATAGCGATTGTGTCTTACAAATTCGCAGATCCTGACGATGGCGGACTTGGAGGTCGCGGCGTGTTGATCGACGTCGCGACCCAGTGAATCCCTGCCACCAGCAGCAAGTCGCCATGCAGCTCCATCTGGTAGCTAAAATAGAGCCCGCCCAGTGCCGCGCTCACACACCACTGCCATCGCCAGCGTAAAGTGAAATAATGAAGCGCGCCAAACAGGATGGCGCTCATCAGCGCGGCCAGCCAAACCGAGGCGCCTGAAGCTTCCATGAGATGTGGAAGGGCAAGTCGAAACACCCATTCTTCCCATAAAGACAGGGCGCCTAAATAGGCAATCCATGCCAGCTGAGCCGGGCGCCACTGCCGATCAAGACGCCAGGTATAGAGGCTCAACGCGGTAAAGATGACGATACCCCCGACCACGTACCGCGAGGGCTGCTCTGTTACTGCAGATAGGCTGTCGGCAAATACCTCATACAAACCCGGCACCAATAATAAGCCGATCGCGGCCAATAGGCCGGGCAGCCCATGGCGTAGGAACACCTGACGGAATGACGATAAGCGCTCGCCGGTAAAGTCCTTATCGCGTTGTAAACGTCTCCGGCGCGGCCTTGAGAATGTGCGGATGGGCATAGACTGGACCTATAAAATAAGTGCGGGATGAACGCTGCGATAAGGCCAAACACTAAGCACACGCTTAGTTTACCGACTGTGTAGATTGAAAAGCTGGAAAACTCGCCGCGCTGACGCTATTCTCATCGTATCGGACACGATCAAAGGCTCGATTCGCAAATGGCACAGTTCCCAGCTTTCGCTTCCGTCTCGCGCTCTTTCGACTATGTGCGCGGCCTTCGAATTAAGGACAAGCAGCTTCTGGTGCCGCATCCACGGGTGCGCGTCTCACTGGATCGGTCCTTTTTCAAGAGCTTGTTCGCCGCGCTGCAACTCTACACATATCTCGTTCTGATTGGCGCCGCGCGCGTGTTTAAACGTAACCGCGATCGGCGCTCTATCGCCTTCTATCCCCACAGCGCACCCCCTTGGTATAATATCTGGCTGGCCATGCAGATCAGCGATATCAAGATCGTGTCAGACCTCGATACGGCGGATGCGGTATTTGTCTTCGAAGATGAAACCTATAGCCGCGCCGCCCGGCAATTGACGGCAGATCAGCGTAGTCGTGCGCTTAACGATCGGATCGAGGACATTTCCAAAACCCATGTCGCGCGCGTGTTCCAAAACGTGTTCGGTTACTCGCTCGCGGTCGATCCCCTCACATATGAAGGGCTTGCGGTTTGTAAATCAGACGCCAATGGAACCCATGATGGAAAGATCGTGGCCTGTCCGATCTCCCGCAGTGAGCTCGAAGATGGCGCGGTCTATCAACGCCTGATCGACACCGCCACAGACGGTGCGCGCAGCGAAGACCTTAGAACCAATGTGGTTAAAGGCGCACTGCCGGTGGTTTTTCACAAATACAAGACTTTAGAAGGTCGATTTGGCACGAGCTATCTCCATACCGATGTGCGCAGCGCGGATGAGCTATATTCGAAAGAAGAGCAGGCCCAAATCAGCGCCTTTTGCCGTGAAATTGGCCTCGATTTTGGCTGTATCGACGTGTTGCGAGATATCAATGACGGGCGAATCTATATCGTCGATGTGAACAAGACTTGCATGCCGGTCTTGTCCTTGAGCATTAAAGAACAACTTAAGGCTCTTAGGCTAATGGGTGATGCGCTGAGAACGGCGCTATAGGAATGAGAATGCAGTCAAATCGGTTACTCATACAGGACCTTTTCTGCGCGACATGGCTGTCGAAGCGCGCGATCAATCGCAGCGAGATTACCCGTGCTCTCAATCATCGCAGCCATCGACGCTGGATGGTCGAATATCTGGAGCGCAAGTCTGAGCTCGCCCGATTGAATGTCTTGGTGATGTTCAGCGTATTCATGTTTTGGCTGAAGCATCATATCAATTTCCGCGTGCGGCAGGTGTTGAGCGGCGCTTGGCTCGCCAGCCCCGGTCTTGCGATTGACCATGCTCGAG
The DNA here is from genome assembly GCA_013213825.1 of Henriciella sp. GTDB lineage: Bacteria > Pseudomonadota > Alphaproteobacteria > Caulobacterales > Hyphomonadaceae > Henriciella. The sequence continues at coordinate 28,006 of JABSQA010000019.1, read as the reverse complement.
CCGCCTTACAACATCATGAGCGCGCGATCCGCGAAGACGGCTTGGCAGTGCTCGCCTATTTTGGCGACAAAAGCAGTCTCCACTTGATCCGCGCTTTGTTTGAACATCCGGACGCGGAAACACGGTATCGCGCACAAATGGCCGTCCGCGCCATTGAGCAAGAGATGCCGATCTTATTCGTGTCACCAAACTTCAGTCGCTAGACTTGAGAGCCGGCCGAGAGATTTAGACAGTGTCAGCTGTCTAACAAAGCCTCCATTGGCCGCCATGCGTGCAGAATGGAGTCTTGCTCCAGATCATACGCAAAGACATTCCCACCCCCGCCCGGTTGGTCATGTTTTTGATCAATCTCTAGACCGGCCAGATGACAGAAGAGCAGCGTCCCGACACCGCCATGGCCAACCATTAAGATATCCCCATCTGGCGCTTGCTTCATGACTTGCATCGCTTCTGTCACGATCCGGGTTTGCGCATCTGTAGCCCTCTCCCAACCACGAACACTTTCATTAGGGGTGGCGAAAAACTGATTTGCGACCGTTTCAAACTCTTCAGGTTCTAAGAACCCTGTCGCGCTTCGATCATTTTCATGCGTGCTTTCTCGAACAAATACATCCAGTCGACACTTAGCAGCGAGTATGGTCGCGGTGTCGAGCGCTTTGCGTTCGGCGCTGGAATAGATTGAGCGGGAGTCCTTTAAGAGTTTGGACTGCGAAAATGCGCGTGTGCGCTGCACCCCCTTCTCGGATAGGCACCAATCTGGGACGGGAATATCGGGATCGATGCAAACTTGAGGGTGGCTCAGATACCGAAAGACGCGTGTCATCCTCTCCATTTAGCAAATCCACGGAGATCGCCAATGCCCATGAGGCGCGCGTTCAACTGCGCATGCGTCATTTGACGTATGCGGGCTGACTCGCGGGTGAGTAGCGTGGGTGCGAGCATGGATCGATCCTTCAGATCGGCCCAAGCCAACCAGGAGAGGACTCACTCATGAAATCTAATATTCTCGCGGCAGCAACAATCGCTGCGTTTGCCGCAACGCCGCTCGTATCAGCACAAGCAAAGCCCCTCATTCCCAATACAGGCGGCATGCCAGCGGCTTGCCCAACGCTCGAAGACATGACGGCAACTCTGAAGCTCGCGGATGAGAGAGAAGTCATTATTGGTCTGCGTGAAGACGCGAAGCGCACCAATAATCGACAATGCGAAGGCTATATCAAGATCATCGAAACTGGATTGCAACAATCCCTGCTCGCCGTGGTTTCGCAGCAGCAATCAAATGTTTGCAGCGCCTACGCGCAACCGGAAGTCAAATCCGCGCTCGCCGCGACCATTCTTGTCAGCTTTCCGTATCATTCGGCGCCCTGCTCGGCGTTCAAATAAGGCGAGACATTTCGCCGTCCGAAATCAAGGATCAAAGGGGATCTAGAATATGAAACAAACTCTGAAATGGTGTCTATCGCTTGCGGCAGCTGCAATGATTGCAGGCCACAGCGCAGCCGACACTTTGCTCACGTTCAAAGTAAAGCAAGTGGCTGAGTCAAAAAAACCCGCCATTCTCTGTGTCGGAGACGAAAGCGACCCCGCCCGTTTTGGCGGCATGGCGACCGATCAAACTGGTATGGCGAGCGTGTTCGTTCCAGGTCAAAATGAGGATGGCGACTATGTTCACATGGTCACGGTGACAGCGTTCGGACCAGACGGCAGCACCCGGACCAAGGTCAACTTGGCGGCGAGGCAAGTCTCTGAAAAAGATAAGCGCTTTCGTATTGCTAAGACGCGTGGCGATGGCCCGGTCGAACTCAGCCTGTCCCGCGAGTCCAATTTCAATTGTGGCGAAGCGCGCCCAATGTCGATGGAAGCCCTGGCCGGCAAGTATGAGCGCGCAATGCGTGCGGTTGAGGATGACGTGATAGAGATCCTCGAGGCCGAAGGGTCAGAGGTGACGCCCGATTTGCTCGATCGTTTCATCAATGACACGGTCACCACAATGGCCCGCTATGAAGGGACTTCTGGCATCTTACCCGCGGCTACAAATGCCGCTTTGGACGATGCATTGGAGCAAATCGCGACCGCTCAACGCAAACGCGAACAGACTGAAAGACTCAAAAAATTCATTCGGGACCTCGCCGCCGCGGCGCGCGCACGGGGCCAAGAACGTGATGCGGCCATGGAACAGGCGCGCCTTGAGCGGGAACGGCAAGAAGCCGAGGAAAAAGCTAAGGCAGAGGAAGAGGAGCGGAAGCGGAAGCTAGAAACCTGCTATGGCGCAATGGGACCCGGCTGTGGTTTCTGGGCAGGTGAAGGGCTAAATATTACGCTGTGCGAACCCAGCATATTGGAAAGCGTTATCGACGGTCGCTATCAGCTCAGCTGCGGGATCAATACGGGAAGCTGGGGACATGATGAGTGCTGCACACGTGACGAAAACGGTCATTGGTGTTTTGGACCCGGCCAACCGACCGCCAGCTGCACGAGTGATTTCGATCGTGGATTTGCTCGCATGTTGAGCCCATTTCAGTGGGAACGCCACGATGTCGATCCGACACGGACAAATAGCTCCGGTCAGGTTGAGCACGGTCTTTTTTGCGCCAAAGAAGGCGCGCCGATGTGGAAATCCGAAACTGATTATTGTTGCTCAGAAAAGGGACGCAATTTCAACTTTTGGGATGGCGCCGCCTTTACGCTCGCACACGGCGCCTGGGCCTTTGCCATCCCCGAGGCTCAAATTTGCCAGTAGAATGAGCCAACAGGCTCAATGGGCAGGACCCAATTGGACGAGCCTAGCGAACAGCGCAATCACAAAGCCCCCTCTGTGAAGAGGGGGCTTTTTTTTCGGAAAGCAAACATGACAACCGAAACAAGAGACCTCTACAGCGTCTTGTCATAGGCCCCGTCGCGGCGCGCCTCCGCTCGATCACTCAAGACTTCCGCTAACGCCTGAGCGCGCTGGCTCTGTGCCAGCGCGGCGACTTTGCGATCTTGCGGCGATGGTTCGGCTGGAGCGAGCGCCGCGGCGATGACGATTTCCATTTTATCGACAGTGGCTTCCGGATCACCTTCAACTGGTGAGGTATCAATCGAGACTTCGCCGCCCACGGCGTAGCGCTGATTGTCTGGACCTGTTTGGTAAGTGTAACTTGGCGCGCCCGCATATTGTCCCCCGACGGTCGCATGTGCTTGTTCATGCGCCCGGACTTCGCGATCGCGCGCTTTTAACTTGTCGACTTGCGCCTGCTCAGCATCGCTCAGTTCTCCTGGCGCCTTATTGTCTTCACTACGCGCCTCTTCGCGGGCGGTTTCGATCGCATCTTGGACAGAAGTTCCTGCGCCATCCTCCTGGTCTTTATCAATAATGCTGGCCGATTTGGCTTCAGCGATCCGGCGGAGCTCGTTGAGTTGATCCTGTTTGGCCTGAATCAGAGGCGCGACGGTGTCCCACCCGTTTCGGCTTAAATCATCGATCACATTCATCGCGCGCGCTCCGCTTCAGAGTTCGGGCTCCATTCTCGGGAAGACTGGTAAACGATCTCTATCGTATCGGATCACGATTGAGTGAGCGCCAAGCGGCAAGCCTATGCCGCGTACACCCCACAAAAAAAGCCCGCACCAAAAGGCACGGGCTTTCTCTATTCGTATGACCTAAAGCTTAGGCGCTTTGACGGTTCTCGTCGTCGACTTCTTCAAAGTCGGCATCGACCACGTCTTCACCGTCTTCATCCGCCGCAGCGTCGGCAGCGGCATCAGTCTCAGCCGCTTCGGCTTGTTGCGCCCCATAGATGGCTTCGCCGAGTTTCATCGCCGCATTCATCAAAGCCTGATGCTTTTCTTGAATGTCTGCTGCATCGTCGCCTTCAGCAGCGGTTTTCAGAGCCGCGGCCGCGTCTTCAATCTCTTTCTTCACATCGTCGCCGACTTTGTCGCCATGCTCTTCGAGCTGCTTCTCGGTCTGATGCGCCAGGCTTTCAGCATTATTCTTCGCTTCAACCAGGTCACGACGCTTCTTATCTTCTTCAGCGTTGGCTTCAGCGTCTTTCATCATTGCTTCAATGTCTGAATCATTCAGGCCGCCATCGGCTTGGATGGTGATTTGCTGCTCTTTGCCGGTCGCTTTGTCTTTGGCGCCGACCGAGACAATGCCGTTGGCGTCGATGTCGAACGTGACTTCAATCTGCGGCACGCCGCGTGGGGCAGGTGGAATGTCTTCCAGATTGAACTGGCCGAGATTCTTATTGTCCGCCGCCATTTCGCGTTCACCTTGGAACACGCGAATGGTCACAGCTGGCTGATTGTCTTCCGCGGTTGAGAAGGTTTGGCTTTTCTTGGTCGGGATCGTTGTGTTGCGATCGATCAAGCGGGTGAACACACCACCAAGCGTCTCAATACCAAGCGATAGCGGCGTCACGTCGAGCAGGACCACGTCTTTGACATCGCCTTGCAGAACGCCGCCTTGGATGGCCGCACCAAGCGCTACGACTTCGTCTGGGTTCACACCTTTGTGCGGCTCTTTGCCGAAGAAGCCTTTCACCGCTTCTTGGACCGCAGGCATGCGGGTCATACCGCCAACCAGAACCACATCATCAATCTCAGACGCGTTCTTACCAGCATCCGCGAGGGCTTTCTTACATGGTTCAATCGTGCGCTTGATCAGATCACCGACCAGGCTTTCCAGCTTGGCACGAGACAGTTTGATGTTGAGGTGTTTCGGCCCGGTCGCGTCCGCCGTAATAAAGGGCAGGTTGACTTCGTAAGACGAGGCAGACGACAGCTCTTTCTTGGCTTTCTCAGCTTCTTCCTTCAGACGCTGCAGCGCGAGCTTGTCAGCTTTCAGGTCGATGCCCTGCTCTTTCTTAAACTCGTCGGCCAAGAAGTCGACAATGCGCAAGTCAAAGTCTTCACCACCGAGGAATGTGTCACCATTGGTGGACAGCACTTCAAACACGCCATCACCAATCTCCAGCAGCGAGACGTCGAACGTACCGCCACCGAGGTCATAAACCGCGATGATTTTATTGCCGCCTTTTTCAAGGCCATAAGCCAACGCCGCAGCGGTTGGCTCGTTGATGATGCGGAGCACTTCAAGGCCTGCAATCTTACCAGCATCTTTGGTCGCCTGACGTTGAGCGTCGTTAAAGTAGGCTGGTACCGTGATCACGGCTTGCGTGACTTCGCCGCCGAGATAGGCTTCTGCGGTCTCTTTCATCTTTGTGAGGATGAACGCAGACACTTCTTGTGGCGCGTAATCTTTATCGCGGCCTTTGACCCAAGCATCGCCATTTGGACCTTTGACAATCTCGAACGGGCTGAGCTCTTTGTCTTTTTGCGCGGTCGGATCGTCAAAGGTACGACCGATCAAACGCTTAATTGCGTAAAATGTGAAATCTGGGTTCGTCACCGCCTGACGGCGCGCCGGCATCCCAATCAGGCGTTCGCCGCCTTCGGTGAAAGCGACAACAGACGGGGTTGTCCGGGCGCCTTCTGAGTTTTCGATAACTTTGGCGTCTCCGCCATCCATGACAGCGACGCAGCTATTGGTCGTGCCGAGGTCGATTCCAATAATCTTACCCATTGTTCTTTCTTCTCCTTAGCCGCCGCTTCCTGCCAATTTCGGCCTGCTATGCAGCACCAGCAACCTGCGGCTCTATACACAAAGATGCCCGAAGGTGAAGACCAATAATCAGTCCGTTTGCCCTCGGTTCATGTCGCATGTGGGAAACGTCAGGACATGTTCAAGGGGCGAAATGGGTTTGTCACGGAGGAAATATCGCTGGCCAGCCCGGTCATAGTTAGGCTACACTTGTAACAGACATATGGAGGAATACTTATGCGCCAACTCCTTTTACTCCCATGCCTGGCCATGTTTGCGTGTTCACCCGCAGAGCAATCTAGCCCTGAGACGTCCGAGGTAGCGGAATCCAGCAGCGAAATCGCATTCGTCGACACGCCGCCTTCAGCCGCGGCAGAACCGCCGGCATTGCAGCAAGTCTGGGTCACAGCCGGTCTCTCGTCACCGGAAGGTGTCGCCGTGCAGGGTGACACATTGTTTATCTCCAATGTCGTCGGCGAAGGCGCGGATAAGGATGGCGAAGGTTGGATCACCCGCCTATCCATGGATGGCGCTGTATTAGAAGAAAAATGGGTGGACGGCCTGAACGCCCCAAAAGGCATGGCCGTGCGCGATGGCAAACTCTTTGTTTCGGACTTTGACCAATACCATGTCATCGACATTGCCTCCGCCACAATCGAGAACACCTATGTGGTCGAGGGGGCAGGCTTCCTAAATGATATCACCACTTGGCAAGGCGGCGTGTATATGAGCGATTCTGGCTCCGCGCGGATTTTCCAAGTTGACGTGAATGGCTACAAAGAATGGCTCGCAGATGAGCGTCTGGGCGGGGTGAACGGTCTGACCCCATATGGCGACCGCTTGCTGATTGCGACCATGCGTTCCGGCAGCCTATTTGAGACACGCGGTGCGGGAGAGCTCACTGAAATCGCCACTGGAATGGAAAATGCCGATGGGATCGCCGTACTCGATGATGGCAGCTATCTCGTCTCAAGCTGGCCGGGACAGATCTGGCATGTCACTCAGGATGGCGCGACAACAGAAATTCACGACACGATTGACGTCCCCGTCTTTCAAAATGATCTGACCCGCGTGGGAGACATGATCATCGTGCCGAATTGGCAGCCTGGCACGGTGACCGCCTGGCGGATTGCAGACTATCTTTGAACAAGCGAACGGAATCCGTTTTCCTGACGCAAGTCAGGATCCATGGCGGTTGAGGCCAACAGCCAGCCGCCATAGGTGCCAATTTACATTGGCAATGCGGATATGGGGCTTTGGTCTAATTCGCTTGCCCTGCGCTCACCGCAACCATGGCCGCACGCAGCGTCCGGTCACCAATTTTCCAACCGGCCTGGAACAAGCTGGCAATGGTGCCATTCGGATGCTCGGATGGAATATTCGCGACGGCCTGATGCAGGTTCGGATCAAATGGCGCCCCAGGCTCCGCTTCAATCGCCGTTACGCCATGGCGCGTCAGAACGGTGTGCAACTCTTTTTGGGTCATCTCAATGCCGCCGAGCAAGCCTTTGCCGCCTTCGGTCAAAGCCTCGCGCTCGGTTTCGGGCAAAGCTTCAAGCGCCCGAGCCATATTGTCTGAGACACTGAGCAAATCGCGCGCGAATTTCTCAATCGCGTAAATACGCGCATCGGCCTTTTCCCGTTCCGAACGTTTGCGCAGATTTTCCATCTCCGCCATGGCCCGTAGCATTTGGTCACGCACCTCTTGCTTTTCGATTTCCAAAGCGAGGATTTGCTGCTCGGCGCTTTGCGGTTCCGCCTCTTCAGTGGCTTCAGCCGTTTCGACGTCCGTATCAGCCGATTCATTTGCCTTAGCGGCTTTCAGGATCTCATCTGCCGCAGCTTTCAGCTCGGCTTGCGTTGCGTTTTGATCAAGCTCCGGGCCAGCTTCGGGCGCGGTCTCATCTTTGACTGTTTCGTCGCTCATACTTCACTCACTCATTCTGGCGGCGCTTTCCCAGCACCTCTCCAACCATACGTGCCGTGTAGTCAACCATTGAAATCACACGAGCGTAATTTAATCGCGTCGGACCGATCACCCCCAGCGCTCCAATCACTTGACGTTCGGCGTTCATATAGGGTGCTACGATCACGCTTGAACCCGATAACGGAAAAAGATTGTTTTCCGAGCCGATAAACAGCCTCACACCATCGGCATCCCGGGTCGAATCGAGCACTTCCAACAGCCCCTGCTGACGTTCCAGGACGTCGAACAATTGGCGCACCCGTTCCATATCTTCAGCCGCCGCCGCGTCATCGAGCAAATTGGCCCGTCCCTGAATGATCAATCGCCGCTCCTCGCCAGGTGCTGCGCCGGACCATTCCGCCAAGCCGCGCTGCACCAAGTCTGCTGCGGCGACATCGAGCTGAGCCCGGCGGGCGGCAATCTCAGACCGGACATCCGCCGCGGCTTCGTGCAAGGTTCGACCTTTCATTCGGGCCGCGAGATAATTGCCGGCTTCGATCAAAACCGTTTGCGGTAAGCCTGGCGGGATTTTTACCAGCCGATTTTCGACATCGCCTTGTTCTTTGACCAGCACACATAAAGCTTCGCCCGTGGACAGAGGGACGAATTCGACATGCCGGACGGCGGCATCCTGGGTCGGCGACGAGACCAGTCCCGCGCCACCCGCAAGTCCGGATAAGAGCGAAGAAGCTTCTTTCAATACCCCACCGAGATCGCGCCCGGCGCTGTTCAAGCGAGCATCAATCGCGGCCCGATCGTCTTGCCCAGGATCGCCCATTTCTAGAAAACCATCGACGAACAGCCTCAAACCGGCATGCGTTGGCATCCGTCCTGCGGACACGTGCGGCGCGTCGAGCAAGCCCAATTCGGTCAAATCCGCCATGACATTTCGAATGGACGCCGCCGAAAGCGCAATCCCGGCTTTAGACAGCGTACGAGAACCTACCGGTTCGCCGGTTTCCAGATAGGTTTCAACAATCTGTCGAAAAATATGGCGAGACCGCTGATTCAGCGCCTGCATCAAGGACGTATTTGAGCTCATAGAACATGAATAGGATGCGTAAGCCTTGGTTTCAATTGGGGAAAGCTCTGTTCAGCCCAAGGAAGGCGCTTCGCCTCGCAAATTGGCATTTATAACAGGTTAGCCCCTTGATCATCTGCCGCAGCTGAACGACGCTGTCATGCATAGGGCGGAACGAAAGAGAATGAACATGGCAGATACGCAGAGCTTGGACGATCTTATCAACCAATTTGTTCAACCCGCGACTGACGCCATCTCCAGCTTCATATTTTACACCGTCCCGATCGCGGGATCTGATGTGCCGCTCATCGTGTGCTGGTTGATCTTTGGCGCAATCTTTTTCACCGTCTATCTTGGCTTCATCAATATTCGTGGCTTTGGGCACGCCGTGAATGTGGTGCGCGGTAAATATGCCAATCCCAATAGTGAAGGCGAAATCACGCACTTTCAGGCGCTCACCGCCGCAGTGTCCGGCACCGTCGGCATCGGCAATATTGCCGGGGTTGCTATTACGGTTTCGATTGGGGGACCCGGCGCGATCTTCTGGCTGATGTTGGCCGGTCTGGTCGGCATGGCAACCAAATTCGTCGAGTGCACGCTTGGCGTGAAGTATCGCCAAGTCAATGCAGATGGATCTGTGTCCGGCGGACCCATGTATTATTTGCGGGCCGGGTTGGCGGGACGAGGCTTGCCATCACTCGGAAAGTTTCTCGGTCTTTTCTATGCGATTGCCATCATCATTGGCTGCCTTGGCATCGGCAATATGTTCCAGTCGAACCAAGCTTATGTCCAACTCTTGCAAGTCACAGGCGGCGAGACCGGTCCCTTGCAAGGCAATGGATGGATGGTCGGGATTGTCCTCGCTGCTTTGGTTGCTTTGATCATTTTGGGCGGAATCAAGTCGATTGCCAGCGTCACGTCTCGGCTCGTGCCCTTCATGGTCTTAATTTATGTCATCGGCGCGCTTGTCGTCGTTATTATGAATGCCGCCAATCTACCAGGCGCTGTGGCTTCGATTGTGACCGGGGCATTTACGCCTTCCGGCGCGGCGGGCGGGGTCTTGGGGATCATGATTATCGGCTTTCAACGCGCCGCGTTTTCAAATGAGGCTGGTATCGGTTCAGCCGCTATTGCGCACTCAGCGGTGGCCACGGAACGCCCGATCAGCGAAGGCTTTGTCGGCTTGCTCGAACCCTTCATAGACACGGTCGTGATTTGCACGCTCACGGGATTGGTCATCGTTACGACATTTCCGCCGGAATCATTCATGGGGAGCGAGTTGCAAGGCATTGAGCTCACCACAGCGGCCTTCCAAAGCAAGATTTCCTGGTCGCCTGTTCCGCTTTCAATTGCTGCTCTGCTCTTTGCCTTCTCCACCATGTTGGCTTGGGCCTATTATGGCACCAAAGCCTGGACCTATGTGTTCGGTGAAGGCCGCGGCAAAGAGTTTGCGTTCAGCATGATTTTCTGCGTCTTCATCATCATTGGCGCCGCCATCAAGCTGGAAGCCATTCTCGATTTCGCGGACGCTTTGATCTTCGTCATGGCTATTCCGAACCTTATCGGTCTCTACATTTTGGCCCCTGAGATTAAGCGGGACTTGAAAGCCTATTTTGAACAAATCGATCAGCTTGAGGAGTCTGCCTAGCTCGTCGCGGGGATCTTCATGCCTGCTGCGACTGCTGGTCGAGCCGCCATGCGCTCATGCCACGCCGCAACATGCTCGAAGCTTTCGCCACTGCCACCTTGGATTGGCCCCAAAGCAACCACGGACCAGGGATAAATCGCCATATCGGCGATCGAATAGGCACCGGCAACATATTCATGCCCGGCCAGCTGTTTATCCAAGACTTTGTAGAGCCGAACTGATTCATCAAAGAAACGCTGGATGGCGAGTGGCAATTTCTCGTCCGCGCGGTTCATGAAGTGATTGAGCTGGCCCAGCATGGGTCCAAATCCGGCCATTTGCCAGGATAACCACTCCAACACTTTCGCGCGGTCATTCGGCGCTTTCGGCAAAAACTGACCGGTTTTTTCAGCCAGATGGATCAGGATCGCACCCGATTCGAACACGCTCACGCCGTGATCATGATCGACGATGGCAGGGATTTTATTGTTTGGGCTGATGGCGAGAAAGTTTGGCGAGAATTGCTCATCCTTGCCGATATCAATCGGGTGCACATTATAGTCCAACCCCATCTCTTCGAGGGCAATTGAGATTTTGCGACCATTTGGCGTGGTCCACGTATACAGATCAATCATCGCAGTGTCCTTGTTCCGAGCCCCCAATAAAAGCGGTGGGCATCCATGTGGTCTTAGCAATTGAATGAAAGCGCGCAAATCGCCGCGAGGGAAGTTATTGATTAACGGCCGCGTGCCGATCATCATAATCGACAATCCTCGCAACACAGTCCGGAAACACGCTATGACATCACGACCACTCGGCCCTTTCTCAATCAATCCCGTTGGTCTTGGCTGTATGAATATGATGCACGCCTATAATGAACCCATCTCGGAAGCCGAGTCAGAGACGCTGCTCAATCGCGCATTAGATTTAGGTTATAATTTCCTCGACACCGCCACGATTTACGGGGTCGGTGAAAGCGAACGGCGAATTGGCAAGTTTCTAAAGCACCGCCGCGATGAGTTTGTTTTGGCCAGCAAATGCGTGCTCGGCTTCGAGAATGGCAAACGAATTCTCGATGCCCGACCGGAGACGATTAAAGCCCAATGTGAAGCCAGCTTGGACCGCTTACAGACGGACGTGATCGACCTCTATTATATGCACCGCCCTGACCCGAACGTACCGCTAGAAGATTCGGTGGGCGCTTTAGCGGACCTGGTCGCAGAGGGAAAAATCAAAACCATTGGCCTGTCCGAAATGTCTGCCGACATGTTACGTCAGGCGCATGCCGTTCATCCCATCGTGGCGATGCAATCCGAATATTCCCTCATCGTCCGCAATCCGGAGATCGCCGTGATGGAGGCCTGTCGCGAGCTGGGCACAACACTGGTCGCCTTCTCTCCGGTCGGACGCGGTATGTTTTCGCAGGTCCCGCTGGATCCCGCGAAATATTGGGAAGGCGATATGCGCCGCGGCTTTTTCCCAAGGCTGGCCGAGCCTCATTTTTCGGAGAATCAGAAACTCTTGCCCATGGCGCGCGAAATGGCGGACACGCTGGGCTGCACCTTGCCTCAATTGGCGATCGCGTGGACCTTGGCCAAAGGCGAGGAAGTCGTGGCGATCCCGGGCACGAAGGATATCGCACATCTGGAAGACAATTTTGGCGCTCTGACGGTCGATCTTAGCCCGGACCAAGTCGCCAAGCTTGACGCCCATTTCGCGCCAGAGGCCATTTCAGGACCTCGCTATAATGCTCGAGGACAAGCTTCCGTGACAACCGAATGCTATTCGTTCGAGGCCTTGGCGTGAGGGCGGTTCAGACTATTCGTCCGACAGTGCGGCCTTAAATCCCCAACCGCCGAAGGACTCAGACACCGCAGCAACAATCTCTGTCTCACCTGGGGCCAGGTGAAGGGCAATTTGATCGACCAATGCGACAGTGCCCAAGAAACGATGGTCACGTGCGCGCCATTGAGCGTTGCCGGAATAGACCAGCTTCCCATCCACAAACAATCTCACCCGGTCCGAATAACCAAAAGAGAGCATGCGCGCGCCACCCTCTTCTGATGACACAGTGAACCTGACCAGAGCAGTATTGTTGCCATCTTGCAGTGGAGTTGTGCGCGCAATGTTGGCGACGCCATCATTCTCAACGTCCAGACTGGTCCAGGCCGTGTCCAATACGTCAAGCGCAGGCAGCGTATACGCCTCCGCAATGTCGGCTTCCGCGAATGGTACGGAGACCTCGAATGTTTCAATCAAACCCGCGGGCTGAGCGTCTGTCTCGGCGGGCGTCCCGATAATCGCGTCTTCGGACGAGGCCGCGCGAACCGAAATGTTAGAGAAATACGCTCCGGTCTCGCGCATCCAAGGACGGTCAGAGGCATAGAGCGCGACCTGACCCGACTTGCTCACACTGCGCAGGTCGGGGACATGGATGAGCGGGCGTGTCATATCGCCGACGAAAATATCGGCTTGGTCGCCAATCGCGACGATGCGTACTTTAATCCAGGTTTCAGGCGGCAGATCCGTTGCGACAGCTTCATTCGGTCCAGCGTGCAATTGCCAGGTCGCGGCGCCATTGGTCATCACCATATATTGGGTCGCAGCAGGCTGTCCGGTTTGATGTGGGCGGGTATAGAATTGTTCGAGGTTTGCGGTGTTCGAGTCGGCCCGGAAATTCACCCCGATAAACCCAGATGCGTGGGTGGAGGCATAATCATACTCAATCACCATATCGCCAAACTCAGCCCCCTCTAGGACCGCAACATTGCGACGAAGGAAGAGCGCATCGCGCCCCAGATAAGACTCAATTTGCGCTGCACTGCCCTCTATGGATTCAGCCTGCCAAGTCTGCCCGTCTAAGACCAAATCCTCCGCCGAGGCGGGGGCATGGGTTAGGCTAAAAGTAGTAGCAGCAGTGGCGAATATGAATTTCAGTTTTGATGTGAACACGTAGCGGTCTCCTATCTTGACCTCCGTGGTGTTCCGAGCGACCAAATATGGCAATTAAAGAAAGTCTGAAGAAGCTACAGGCATGAGAATCGGTCGCGGGCTCCGGCTGATTTACATAGGAAAATCAGATGTCTACGACGATCAATATTGATAAATGGGTGTTCTCGCCGGACACGGGCACAATCGCCAATGGCGAAGAAACCCGGCGATTGGAGAACCGGGCCGCAGCCTTGCTTGAACTCTTAGCGCAGTCGCCCGGAGACGTTGTTTCTCAATCAGACATTTTGGAGCGAATCTGGAATGGGCGAACCGTGAGTGCAAACAGCGTTGCAGTGGTGATTTCAGACCTACGTCGCGCGTTCGATGATGACCCGAAATCGCCAACAATTTTGGAAACTCTGCCGAAGCGCGGCTATCGATTAATCGCAGACGTGACGCGCGCTGCAGAGCCACAAGTCGTGGAACCGGCTGCTCTAGACCGCGCAGACAAACCGAACAGACACTGGCGGTGGGTCGCACTTGCTGCATCCGTCGCGCTATTGATGGTCTGGTGGTCGACCACCAGCTCCTCGACTGCGTCCGTCAATCGAACCTCAATCCTCGTGAGCACAACTGTGAATGAGACCGGTGATGATCAGTACCTTCCCTTATCCCGCTCGGTGACCGAACTGATCGCCGTAGAGGTTGCGAAGTTTCAGCAGTTTAAAGTGTCCTCCGACCAAGACGCAGAAGTCGTCATCAGCAGCAAACTCATTCTTTGGGACGGGCACCCGTCTATGTCGATCTATGCTGAATCGGCCGAGACCGGGGAAGTGTTATGGTCCGGCATGGCGAGTGGGCCAGAAACGCGTCTGCCGCGACAAGTGCGAGACGAGATGGCTAAGTTTGCTGATCTCCATAAGCGCGCCACGCCCGACGGTTAATCTGACTCTTCGCCAGCCATGCTTTCGCCGGTCAGAGGGTGATTGAAGCGCGACACCCGCGCCGCGTAGAACTTGGCGACGGTCTCCATATCCGCCTCATAATCTCCGCTTGGCACCAAGGTCCCGTCCAGGCCACCAAACTTATTGGCATAGTCGATAAAACCCAAGGCGACCGGCACTTTTGCGGCTGCGGCAATGTTGTAGAAGCCAGTCTTCCACGCTTTGACGTCTTGTCTTGTGCCTTCAGGGGCAATGACCAAGACCATTTCGTCGGATGCGTCATAAGCGTCGACCACCTGGTCGACGAGATTGGACGCTGCTTTGCGGTCCACGGGTAAGAGGCCCCACCAACGCATCAACCACCCAAATGGCCCCTCGCCAAGGCTCTTCTTTCCCATCCAGCGGACCGGGATACGATAGTAAAACGCGATGCCCAACATCTGTGTCAGGTCCCAATTGGTTTCATGCGGTGCTGCAATGATCACCATCTTCTTATTCGGCGGCGCTTCACCCAGAACGCGCCACCCCATCAAGCGGTACAAGCCATAGAAAAACACCCGAGCGACTTCATAGCCGAAGCTGCGTGGCGGACGCTTCGAGCGCTCCGCCCGGGCCTTCATGTTTGCAATATCCACCTGTTTGCGTCCCCTCGAGTCGAATGCGAGCCTAGACAGAAGACGCAAAACCCGCAATTTGCGGCCAGCAGCTCAAGCTAAGAAAGAAACATATAGATGACAGACTTCGCTCGCCCATCTGGTCGCGCCGCGGATCAGCTTCGAGAGATCTCCCTAGAAACCAATGTGACCCGTTATGCTGAAGGCTCGTGCCTGGCCAAATTCGGGCACACGCATGTGCTCTGCACAGCCAGCTGGACCGATAAAGTGCCTGGCTGGATGCGCGGAACCGGCACCGGCTGGGTCACTGGCGAATATGGTATGTTGCCACGCGCCACCCACACACGAGGTCGCCGAGAAGCCGCCGCCGGCAAGCAATCGGGACGCACCCAAGAAATTCAACGCCTGATCGGGCGGTCCTTACGCTCCGTCGTCGATTTGGAAGCGTTGGGGGAAAATCAGATCACCATTGATTGCGATGTGATCCAGGCGGATGGCGGTACACGGACAGCGTCGATCACGGGCGGTTTCGTCGCCCTGGCGATGGCTTGCCGCTATCTGAAAGATGAAGGCATCATCACCCGTGACCCGATCTTGAAACAAGCCGCTGCGATTTCGGTTGGCGTCTATAAGGACGTTCCAGTTCTCGACTTGGATTATCCAGAAGACAGTGCCGGACAAGCCGACATGAATGTCGTGATGAGCTCCGATGGCGGTATGATCGAATTGCAAGGCACAGGCGAGGAACGCCCGATGACACGCACCGAAGTCGATACAATGATGGCGCTTGCGGAAAAGGGCTGTAACGAGCTCTTCGCGGCGCAGAAAGCGGCATTGGGCTAATTCATGGAACGGTTGCTGCCCCTGGCTGAGCTGATCGGCACCAAGCTGCAAGCCCGCGGCGAAAAGATTGCTGTTTGGGAATCTTCCGCGGGTGGCTTAGTCTCAGCTGCATTGCTCGCAGTGCCAGGGGCGTCACGTTTCTATCGCGGCGCCGGTATCATCTATACGCCAGCAGCTTTCAAAGGCTTGATGGGGATGCGCAAGGAAGATTTGCAAGGCCATCGCTCATCAACAGAGCCTTATGCGCTAATCATGGCTGGCACCATTCGCGAGCGGATGCGAGCCGATTGGGGGCTATGTGAGACCGGGGCCTCGGGACCGTCAGGCAATGGTTATGGCGATGATGCCGGACATGTCTGTGTGGGAATTGTCGGCGCAGAAACACAAGTCGCGAAGACCCTCGAAACCGGTCTCAGCGACCGCATCGAAAACATGTATTTGTTTGCAGAGTTTGCGCTGCAGGGAGTCGCGGATCAGCTCAGCTAAGCCGCTTCGCTTTGTGAATCGCTTTGGCCGTCTTCAAACACGAGAATATCGCCGGGCTGGCAATCGAGCTCGCGGCACAGCGCCTCGAGCGTGGAAAAGCGCACGGCCTTCGCCTTTCCCGTTTTGAGAATGGAGAGATTGGCCAATGTGACGCCAACCCGCTCTGACAATTCCGTCAGAGACATTCTTTTTTCCAATAAAACCCGATCAAGGGTCACTCGAATAGACATCGTATGGCCCTCCTAAATTGTCATCTTCTCTTCTTCGCGAAGGCGTGTGCCTTCTTTGAAGACTTGCGCGAGGATGAGCAGCACAACAACTGCTCCCCAAACCGCGAGATTGATATTGATGTTTGCAACATAGCCTTCACCAAGGTCGACTGTTGCGGCGAGTATTAAGACGGATCCCATTCTGATGGCCTCAATCAACGCAATGGCGATTGAGATCCGGGTCAGTCGTGGTGCATTTTCAGGGACAAACGGGTCACCTTCTGCCAGGGTCGACAGAATGCGCCGCAGCTGAGAACAGACATAGGCGATACCGGGCGCAAATACGACCAATCCGACCAATGCTGCAACGAGACGGCCCACCGGCACGCCATCGGCGCGCGCTTCGATCAGCGGCAAATCGACTTCGCCGCCATTCAAACTGCCAATCAGACCGATTCCGAGGATGATGAATAAAAACGTGCCAAGCACGATTGCGAGCCAGAAAATCACGGTCACAACGGTTGACAGAACCGCCGCCATTGAATTCTTGCGAGTGCCTGACATGCGTTGACGTCATCCTTCTATCGTTTCGCTACGTTTGTCACATAGCACAAAGTCACGAACTTACCGTTAAACGATAAGGTCATTCGTCGAAAAAGCAAGAATGGAGCCACAGCGCATGTCGCGGAAGCTTATACCGGGCCGATTGGTCGCCGCTACACACAACAAAGGCAAAGTGGTTGAACTCAAAGATCTTTTTGAGCCAATTGGTTTTCAAGTCATCTCCGCGGGTGAGTTAAACCTCGAGGAAGCTGAAGAAACCGAGCTCACATTTGAGGGAAATGCGCTGATCAAGGCCCGCGCGGCGGCGCAAGCGACAGGGGCGCCTGCACTTTCCGACGATAGCGGCTTAGAAGTAACCGCCCTGGGCGGCATGCCCGGCGTCCATACCGCAATTTGGGCCGGCGAACCGCGCGATTTCTATCGTGCCATGGAAAAAGTCGAGCGTGAGCTGCAAGCCATAGACGCCAAGGATCGGAGCGCCCGATTCGTATCCTGTCTTGCCGTGGCCTGGCCGGATGGGCATGAAGTCACGTTTCGCGGCGAAGTCGAGGGCACGCTGACATGGCCGCCGCGCGGAGAAATGGGCTTTGGATATGATCCGGTTTTTGTCCCAACTGGCTTCGATGTAACGTTTGCTGAGCTTGAACCGGCCCAAAAACACGCGATGAGCCATCGGGCCGCTGCGTTTGAAAAGCTCAAGGCAGCGCTGCTTTGAGCCTCCCGGTCGGGCCAGACTTTGGGTTCGGATTGTACATCCACTGGCCCTATTGCGCGCGAATCTGCCCCTATTGCGACTTTAATGTCTATGCCGCCAAAGATCGCGATATTGAGCCCTTAGCGGCGGCGATTATTGCCGACATTCACGCTCATCGCGGGCGCCTGCCAGATCACCCGCCACTCAACTCGATCTTTTTTGGCGGCGGAACCCCATCCTTGCTCTCTCCGCATCAAATTGAGCGTATAATAGAAGCATCAAACGATGCGTTCACTATAGCGCAAGGTGTTGAAATCACACTGGAATCCAATCCCAACGATATTTTGAGTGGCGATTTGGCGGGTTGGTCTGCGGCAGGCATAAATCGACTCTCAATTGGCGTTCAATCGCTCGATGATGCGGCCCTGAGCTTTTTGGGGCGCGATCATGACTCTGAAAGCGCTCAACGCGCCGTGAGTCGGGCACAAACAGTCTTCGAAAACCTGTCATTGGACGCGATTTATGCGCGGCCCGGCCAATCCCCTGCGGCCTGGGAAACTGAGCTGCTCAAAATGCTCCGTCTCGGCGCACCGCATCTCTCACTATATGAACTGACCATTGAATCGCGCACAGCTTTCGGCAAACGCGCGGCAAGGGGCGAATTGGTCCCGATGGAAGATGATGATCAGGCCGATTTGTACGAATTGACCCAATATATCTGCGCCGACCAAGGCCTGAACGCCTATGAAGTCTCAAATCATGCGCGCGCGCCCCGCTTCGAATCCAAGCATAATCATATTTACTGGGCCAGTGGCGACTGGGTTGGCGTCGGGCCTGGCGCACATGGGCGTCTGACCATGAATGGCCAACGCATCGCCACCGAAGCCGCCAAACGACCAGAAGACTATATCCATGCCACAAGCGGGATCAACACGCCCCTCACCCAACTCGATACTGCAAGAGAATTTCTTGCCATGGCCCTTCGCCCAGTGAGCGGCTTGGATTTACAGCGGTTTGAAGCATTGTTCGGCCAGGGGCCAGACCCAAAACTGGTGGCCGAATTGGCGCGGAATGACCTGGCACATATAAACGAAAACCGCCTCATTCTGACCGCTCAAGGGCGCCTGATGGCGGACTATATTTCTGGGCGACTCGCGCCTTATTGATAGCGCGACAGAGCCTCATCGAGGATCCGTTCCAGGTCTTTAACGGTGGTGACGTGTTTCATTGTGTGACAGTGCGGGCGGTAGCGCGGTAGCTCGCTGTCGCCGTTACCCCAGAGCGATTCACCTTCTGGCGTGAGCCAGATCACCCGTTTTACCCGAGCCGCCGCTTCGCGGAACAGATCCAGCCGCGGGTCGCCATAATTCGAGCGGCCGTCTCCGAGAATGATCAAAGTTGTGCGTCGATCCAGAACATCCCAGTGATTCATCCGCATATCGGAGAGGGATTGGCCATAATCGGTCGAACTCATACCTATAGAGTTGACGATCTTATCCATGGCTTGGGCAAAGTCTTCACGCTCTAGCGTGTCACCGACATTTTCTAAACGCCCCGAAAATGCGAAGGACTCAATGTCCGGTACGACTTCGTTGAGACTGTAAAGCAGCATCAAAAAGAACCGCACGACACGGGCAACTGAGCCAGACACATCACACACCGCGACAATCTTCGCGCGATCGCGTTTGGTCTGTTTCCAAGCAAGATCGAACGGCACGCCATCAAAGCCAGCATTGGCGCGTAAGGTTTTACGAACGTCCAACTGACCGCGATTCTTTTTGCGGCGCCGTCGTGAGTGTTTGACCGCAAGACGTTTGGCGATTTTCTGCACCAAAGCCTGCATCCGCGCGAGATCGCGCACATCCAAAGCCGTCAGCGCGGTTTCAGCCAAGACATCCTCGCGAAACGCTAAGGTCGCGCCTGCGCCATAGGTTTCAAACGCTTGTTTGGCGTGTTCGCGGGCGCGACCGAACATGTCTTTGCGCCCTTCGATCAGCGCTTCAGCGCGGGCTTGGCCGTCTTCTGTGCGCTCACGAAATGCGTCCATCATCTCCCGCTCAAGCCGTTCAACGCCGAGCGATTTCATCATTTGCTGCGCGAAATAGGAAACTTGGGTGGAAAAGCGAATGTCCTGTAATCCAGCCTCCTGTCCAGCCCGTTCCATGGCAACAGCAATCGCGGTTTCATCGCCAGATTGCAGCAGGTCGAGCATATCGCCAGGCCCGTCCGGGGAGTCTCCGGTTTCCTCAGCATCCTGTTCTTCGGTCGGCGCGCTTTGTGGCACAGCCTGGCGTGAAAAATAAATGTCGAATAGTCGGTCATGTGCCAATTTCTCTGCGGGAGACTTGGCGAGGACAATCCGCAAAGTGTCGGACAGACGTCGGCGATCCGCATAACCGATGAGCTTCACCGCTTCGGCCGCATCAATCGCCTCACCGGTCGATACCCGCACGTCTGCAGAGCGCAGCGCCCGGATGAAATCGGTGAGGACTTGTTCGGCCATTTACTCCGCCGTCGCGACCGACCGGGTCAGCGTCCGAACATCCTTGTCGACCGCCTGGATATCGCTCTCATGCTTGAGCAAGACATTTAACGTGGACCGCACCATGTCTTCATCCAACTCCGTCGCGTGCATCAAAAGCAGCGTCCGCGCCCAATCTACGGTCTCAGAAATCGATGGTCGTTTGCGGATATCGAGATCCCTCAGCCCTTGAACGAAATTAACAAGCTGCGCCAGAAGCGCATCTGAAACATCTGGCACGCGGGCGCGCACAATCGCTTGTTCCCGCTCAGCTTCTGGGAAGTCGATATGTAGGTGTAAACAGCGACGTTTGAGGGCATCGCCCAGCTCGCGAATATTGTTCGATGTGAGGATCACAAGCGGCGGCACTTGCGCTTGAATGGTCCCGATTTCAGGGACCGTGACTTGATAGTCGGACAGCACTTCCAGCAAATACGCCTCGAACTCTTCGTCTGACTTATCAATCTCATCGATCAGCAAGACGGACCCTTGCGCTTGCTTCATCGCCGTCAGCAAAGGACGGGGCTCCAGAAAGGTTTCTGAGAAGAACAAGTCCTCGAACGAGGTCAGCTTATCAAAGGCCGCATTTAGCGTGCCCGCGCCATCCATGACCTCGCCGAGTTTTTCTTTGAGCAACTGAGTGTAGAGCAGCTGCTTGCCATATTTCCACTCATACAGCGCTTTGCCTTCATCCAAGCCTTCATAGCATTGTAGACGGTTCAACGGCACATCGAGAAACCGCGCCATAGAGGCCGCAAGATCGGTCTTACCCACGCCTGCAGGTCCCTCAATCAGAATGGGTTTCCGCAAATTATGAGCGAGATAGATTGCCGTCGAAATCTCGCGCGTCGAAATGTATCCAACAGAGGCGAGTCCCGCAGTAATCGCGTCAATGCTGGTTAATGGTTCGTAGCCGGTTTTGGTCATTCCCTCTCGTACCGGTCGGTTTCGGGCTCCGCAAGAATGACCCAAAGGTAAGCTGATGCACTTCGTCTGGCCAAATCCAACTGGGCTCGTTACGCTCGACCAAAGCGCGTGTAACGGGGAGAGACAATGCGATCTTTAATTATGGGCCTGTTGGCAATGAGCGTGATCGGAGCCTGTCAGGCACAGACCGCGATTGAGGTGGCGCCAGATAAAGACGACCCGCTCGCCGTACTGGATACAGAATGGCGTTATGTCTTTCCTGAGAACCTGATCCTCATTGAGACCGTGTATGGGGATATCGCGGTTGAGCTAAATACCGATTTTGCGCCCAATCACGCGGATCAATTCCGGCAATTGGTGCGCGACGATGTATATAATGGCACACGGTTTTACCGGGTCATTGAAGGCTTCGTGGCCCAGGGCGGCCTGCAAGAAGACGAAATCATTGAACAATACCCGACTCTGGGAAATGAGAATGATCGACCTTTAACGAACGCTTGGTTCGTTCCGCTTGGAAACGCTGATTTATTCGCCCCGGTCGTGGGCCATATTAACGGCTTTGCCGCGGCACGCAGCGAAAGCCTAGAGCGGGAATGGCTGCTGCATTGTCCCGGCGCCTTTGCGATGGCGAGGGATACCGATCCCGATAGCGGCAGCACGGAATTCTACATCGTTTTGGACGCACAGCGTTATCTTGACCGCAACCTGACAATTTTCGGTCGGGTGATTGACGGTATGGAATATGTCCAGAAGCTCAAACGCGGCTATCGCGCGATCGAGAATGGCGTCATCCAAGCGCCGGAGCAAGGCGATGAAATCCTCTCAATGACCGTCGCGGCCGACTTAGACCAAGCGATCCGACCGGTCTATTTGGTGCAGGCAACGCCGAGCGAAGGCTTTGAAGCGGCTAAAACGTCGAAGCGGGTGCGCGAAGAAGACTTCTTCTACCGCAAACCCCCAGAAGTCCTGGATATTTGTGGGTTTGAAGTGCCTGTTCGGCGCCTCTCCGAACCGGTCATTCGCCCTGATATCGAATAGCGTTCGCTCAGCCTATCCCGCCAGACGTCCACGCAGCTCAACCGTGGACACATGTCCTGCCGCGCGCGACATCAGCACATCTGCCACCGTCGCTACGAGCTCTGGGCCCGTGATGGGCTTCTTCAATGCGCGATCCGCCCCCATGGCGAGGCAGGCTTGGCGTCGGCTTTCGGTCGTGTCAGCCGTAAGCGCGATCACAGGCGTCGCGGCGTTAACCCCGCCTCTACGGCGCAGGCCATCAATGAAATTCATCGAATTACCATCTGGGAGATGGAGGTCGGTGATCACAGCTTGGAACTTTGTCAGCGAGACATAGGATTCCGCGGCGTGGAGCGTTCCGGCATGATGGACTGTCCATCCCGCTTGCTCCAGTGCATTGATCACGATCATCGCCGAGGCTTCATGGTCCTCGACCAGCAGCACATCTCCGAGTTCGAACTTACCGCGTTTGGGCGCCGTTGATGTTTCAGCTTTCGGTAGCGCTGTTGGCACACGTTCAACCGGAACGGTCAGCGTGAAAACGCTACCACCCTTGGGATTGTCTGCATGGGTGAGCTCACCCCCGAGGCCCGTCGCCAAGGCTCTCGAAATGGTCAGCCCAAGCCCCCACCCTTTGAGACCGTTGAGTTCAGGCCCTTTTTCAAAGACTTCCATGAACCGATCGCGCTGGGCGGGCGTCAGGCCGCGTCCCGTATCGGATACGGACAAGGATAGCATGAGTGTGCTTCCCAAAGTCTGAGTCGACAATGTCATCGCCACTTCACCTTCTTTGGTGAATTTCAGCGCGTTGGAAATCAGATTGTTGGCGATTTGACGAACCCGACCCAAATCGGTCTGCACATAGTGCGGTCCTTCTGGAATGAAGCCGACGCGAAGCGCAAGCCCGCGGCGCGAGGCTTCGGAGGCCCAGAGCCGACGCAGATCATCCGTCAACTCGGTCAAGTCTGCGGCCTCTACGCGTGCTTCAAACTTCCCGGCTTCGAGCCGCGCATAATCCAAAGTGTCTGTGAGGATGCGATCCAAAGTATGGCTCGAGCGCGCAATCGTTTGCGCCAGATCTTTATTGTAATCATTCTTGATACGGCCAGCCAGCATTTCCGACAGACCCATAATCGCGGTGAGTGGGGTTCGGATTTCGTGCGCAAGTGTTCCGAGCAAAGGCACTTGCTGCAGCTTGCCGGACTCGTCTTCCGCGACAGGCTTTGCCGGCGGAACGGTCGAGGCCCCGTCATTAATGGTCGAGATGAGCGCTTCTTGGAGCTTGCTGGGGCTGAGCACGCCTTTGAATCTTTTATCCTCAACAATGATACAGCCCCGCGCGATAACAGCGTCGATATGTTTGCCGGCTTTAGCGACAAACTCGCTAACCGTCGTTTCTGCCTTGAGGATGAGCGCCCGCGCTGTGATCAAATCACCAATGGCCAGTTGCGATTGCCGGTCTAAGCCAGCACTGGCAGCGAATTCAAAGGTCAGAGTTCGGCTGATGAGACCGGCCGGACGTTTATCGCGCACAAGAATATAGTATTGCGCACTGGGGTCATTCAGGAACCGCTCGACCACTTGTGATAGCGGTACGCTCGCAGAAATTGGCTTCGCGCGTTCCGCAAAATCGCCCAGACAAACTGCCATGGTCGTCCCTCATACTCTACAACAAGTATGAGAAATTGCCCGCAAGTCCTTTACGCCTTGCAAATCAAAATGATTTTTTTGCTTTATTTGATGTCGCTATGGTGAGACACAATTTTGCTGACCAAGCCATATTCGACGGCTTCTTCAGCGCTCATCCAGTGATCGCGGTCTGTATCTTCAACAATTTTCTTCAATGGCTGACCCGTGGCTTCTGCGAAAATCTTGTTCAGACGCTCGCGCATCCGGACAATTTCGCGGACCTGGATTTCAACGTCAGAGGCCTGACCACCCACGCCACCACGGGGTTCATGCAGCAGAAAACGCGTGTTTGGCAAAGCAAAACGATTTTCTTTCTTTGCCGCAGAATAAATCAACGCCCCTGCGCTCGCCACCCAACCGGAGCCGAGGACTTTGACCGGCGCGCCGACAAATTTGATCATATCATGGATCATATCACCGGACTCAACATGTCCACCTGGCGAAGAAATCACCAAGAGAATTGGGTCTGAACTGTCGGACGCCAGCGCCAAAAGGCGTTCGCAAACACGGCGGGCCAATTTATCATCAACGCCGCCCGTCAACATAATCGTCCGAGCATTAAACAGCGCTTCTTCGAGAAACGCGTTTGGTTCGCTCATCGGTTTGGCTTCGGCTTCGTCATCCAAGCGTGTCATGCAATCTCCGCAAATGTCCTGGCCAGAGATTTGAGGTCCCAAACGCGTCCGGTCAAGCGGCAAGATGCCTATTTTGTGTGGGTAACTGTTAACCCAAGGATTTCAAAGATCTGGTCGGGCCCGATGTCTTCGTCAGATTCAGCATAAGACTCGATCAATGACGCGGTGATCGGCGTTTCCGGATTCACAGACACGGTCAAAGATCCGCCTTCATCAAAGAAGCTTGCGAGGGCCGACATCCACGGGTCCGCACTTGGCAATTGCTGGCGCACCATCGGCTTCATGCCGATCACCATATTGACCGCAAGCATGCGCAATTGGGCCGCGTCATTATAGGCCAATACGGCCATGCCTTCTTGCTCTGGAAAGGCCTGACCAATGGCATGAAGCATTTCGAACAGATTTTCCAAACCGCCCGTATCATTGAGAACGGATTCTAAAGACCGAAACTCAAAGTCCTCTTTGAAAGCGGTTTCGAATGCAGATTCAGCATCGTCCATCGCAAACAAACCTGCAATCCGGTCTGGGGTTGAGAAACCGATATCTGCGCTTGTGCTGCCGCTAAACGCGTCTGCGAATTGTCCATTTTCGCGATAGCTGATCGCACCAGAGTCCGCATCCCAGGTCAGATCCAGTGCATAGTCGCCGCATAAGCAGCTGAAGCCATATTGTTGGACAATTTCCAAGCCTTTGCGAAGATCTTCAACCGATAGTTCGGAGTCGAAATCTTCGCCAAACTCTGTCGTCATCACGTCGAAAAAGTTGCCAATATCGTACCCGGTATCAACCAGAGAGACGTTGATCGCCGTCGGCAATAGCCAGTGGAAATCAGACTCGAACAGAATCTGCTCTGATTTGAAAAACGACTTATCGGCAATGTCCAATGTGTAATCGGTCATCTCCCAAGTTCCGAGATCAAACACATCCGTGTCCGTCATCGCGGGCATTTCCCAATTGGCGAGCGCCTCAAATACTTTTGACAATTTCACACCGGAGACCGTGGAAGACTGAATGCCCCCAGACATCGCGACCGCATTCATTTCCACATCACCGGTTTCTGGATCCGGTATTGGGAAGTCGCCGCCGATAACGGAATCCCAGCTTCCCGAGAAGGCGAGGTCTCCGCGATCATAACCGCGAAGACCGGACAATCCGATGACCATATCCATGCTCACCTCGACATCCTCTTCACGCATTGAAAATTCAAAGGCGACATTGTCATAAGCGACCGCATCGAGGCTAAATGAACGGGCAAAGGCGCCAAACATCTGCCATCCGAGTTGCTCTTCATCAACATCGGCCGCGTCACCCGCACCTGCGAACGCAAAGGGATAAAGTTCGAACCCATCGATGAGCAGAGTATCCATCGTGAAATTATAGTTGAAGATTTCCATCGCATTGAGTTCGTCTACGACATCGCCGTCAACCGGCGTGTAGTCCTCCAATGTGCGGATATATTCCTGCATCATGAGCTCGCTCACGGCGCTCATACCGACTGTTTTGACACCGCGTAATTCGATCCGGTCGGCGACGGTTAAATTGCTCTCCAAATTGGTACCGCGGATACGGTCAGCGATCGCATCGGGGTTGAAGCTATGGAACAGGACCTCATCAGCTTCGACACCAACCGGTGTGCCATTAAGATCGTAGACAATGGCAAAATCCTCGACCCGGGTTGCACCGCTTTCAGCAACGACCGAAACAGCGCCTGTCTGCAAACTGATGCCCTCCGGTAAGTCGGCGAAGGCAGAGGCAAAGTCGACTGGAGCAGACACTGAGGATGGCGCGCCTTGATATGGGGTGTTCATCAATTGCTCGAAATAAGCGCGCTCAGCGTCAGCACTTATGGCTGAAACCGTTGTATCGACGGGCGTATTCTCTTCTTGGGCGCTGCCACATCCAACAAAGGAGAGGGCCAGGCCAGCGGCCAAAACCGATCGGCTAGATTGAGAAAACCAGTAACGCATTTCAATGTCCTTCAAATTCCATAAGAGAGTGTACATCCACGCCCTGCTGACGCAATCGATTCGCGCCGCCAAGATCGGGTAAATCCACCAAAAATACGGCCGCAATCACGTCTGCTTCGGCCCGCTGCAGGAGGTTTAGCCCCGCGCCCGCTGTACCGCCTGTGGCGATCAAGTCGTCCACCAGCAGGACCTTGTCGCCTGGCTTTATGGCATCGGTATGCATGTGCAGCTCGTCCGTGCCATATTCGAGTTCATATTCTTCGCGATAGGTCTGCCAGGGGAGTTTTCCGGGCTTGCGCAAGGCCGTAAACCCAGCCCCGAGCTCAACCGATAGAGCGCCCCCGAGAATAAAGCCACGCGCATCTATTCCGGCAACCTGGTCGATCTTTTGAGCGCGAAATGGCGCCGCCATGGCGTCAATGGCGTGTTTCAACGCTTCTGCATTGGCCATGAGGGTGGTGACATCACGAAACAATATTCCCGGCTTCGGATGGTCAGGAATTGTACGAATAAACTGTTTGAAATCCATATGCGGTTTAAGCGGTTCCGGATGTTGACGGCTTTGAGCTTGGTGCTGAGTCGGGCGCGGGTGCAATCGGGTCTGCCGCTTCAATCGGGGCGACGTCCGGATCTGCTGCAGGTTCAGGCATTGTGGGGGGTGTCGGCGCGGTGTCCGCAGTCTCAACCGGTTCTGGGCTGACGACTTGAGTGGGCTCTGGCGCTAGCTCCGGAACAGGTTCAGGAGCAGGCTCTGGAGTAAGTTCTGGCGCCGCGTCTGGTTGGGCTTCGACCTCGGCCACGGGCAGCGGTTTCGGCTTTCGCTTCCAGAACGGTGCGTTCGGGTCCGCTTTACGGTCATATTGTTTGGCGAAATACTCGCTCGCCGTATAGGTGAGCGGCTTCGGCGTCAGGGTCATGCCATTGCGGCGCAAACGCTCGACCACTTGGTCACGCAAATGCATACCGGGTAGCGTATCGGCTCTGAAATTATGCGCTTTCATCCAATCGCGAACGTCCCAGCTGCGCGTCGAGCGGGCGTCTTCAGGTGAACACCCTTTATGTTCTTCCCAAAGATACAGCGCCGCCAGTGAGTCGATCACCGCATCGGCGGCGAGGTTTGCTGGGGCGCCAAAATCAGCGTGTTCCGCCAGCGTCAGACGCAGCGATTGTTTGTGCGCGCTCATTTCATTATAGAGCCCACGAATGGTCGTCAGCCCCATGCGATCGGCCTCATTGGGTCGCGAGAGCAAGGCATCCAGTTGTGGATGCACCACCGGCACAAGATCAATATCCCGCGAAACCGTGCCGTCAGCGAGCCCCGCCAATTCAGACATCATCCGCTTCACATTGTGGCGCAATTCATAGCCAACACCGGTCATTGCGCGCTTTTCCATATCTCGCTCTCGGTCCACCCAACGCCATGCCGCCCATGCCAAAAAGGCGACCGCTGCGATGAGCACCAAAAGTCCCGAAACCAGAAAAGTTTCAAACGTTGCGTCAGACATACTCCACTCCCCTTTGTTAACCAATTAGCAAAGGATTGCGGACAGGGCCACTCAGATTTGATGAAATTAGACCGCCACGGGCGCTTTGATATGCGGATGCGCCTGATAATCCACCAGATCAAAGTCCTCATATTCCCATCCAAACAGGTCTGTCTTGTCTGGATTGAGGATCATGCGCGGTTCAGGATAAGGCTCGCGTGTCAATTGAAGGCGCGCCTGTTCGAAATGGTTCGAGTAGAGGTGCGCATCACCAAATGTA
>JABSQA010000189.1 GCA_013213825.1 Henriciella sp. | reverse complement strand
GACGACGAGGGCATTGCTGTTCTGTCTGATATTCTCGGGGATGAAGACCATCTCGGCGATATGGACTTTTAAGTTGCAGGTACTGAAAAAGGCCTGACCAGCTTGCAGATGGACATTAAGATCGCTGGGATCACCAAAGAGATCATGGAAACCGCGCTCGAGCAGGCCAAAGGCGGCCGTGCGCACATCCTGGCCGAAATGGCCAAAGGTCTCGACACCGTGCGTGAGAGCCTTGCGGATAATGCGCCGCAAATGGAAATCATCAAAGTTCCTGAAGACAAAATCCGCGAAGTCATCGGCTCTGGCGGTAAAGTCATCCGTGGCATTGTTGATGAGTCTGGCGCCAAGGTGAACATTGATGATGATGGCACCGTCCAAGTCTCTGCCACCGACCGTGAGAGCATCGATAAAGCGCTGAAGATGATCAAAGAGATTGTCGCAGAGCCGGAAGTTGGGGAGATTTACGAAGGTAAAGTCGTCTCGATCAAAGACTTCGGCGCATTCGTGAATTTCTTCGGTCCGAAAGACGGCCTGGTCCACGTGTCACAAATGGCAAATGAGCGGGTTGGACATCCGAAAGATGTCGTCTCCGAAGGCCAGCAAGTCTATGTCAAACTCATGGGCTTTGATGACCGAGGTAAGGTCCGTTTGTCGATGAAAAATGTCGATCAAGAGACCGGCAAAGAGGTCGAAAAAGAAGAGAGCGAATAGCTCCCAACTTACTGATATCTCAGTAAAAATTATAGGAAGCCGCTCCATCCGGGGCGGCTTTTTTGGTAAATATAGTCCGAGACTGGATTATTAAATGTCCGAAAGCTGACGATTTAGATTGACACATTACTGTCACATACCGTAAATGACAGTAATGTTACAAAAATATGACAAGATAAAATCCTCCCTGCTGCTGGCTGTTGCGGCCGCTGGAGGAGCAGCACTTTCCGCCCCTGCTGGGGCTTCTGAGGTCAATTGTGCGCTTCAAGATGGCTATGCGGATCAACTCGCGGCCTATGTTGCGGAAGCGTCGACCTGTATTTCTGGTGCGCAGAACATTTCAACCGATGTCGCCGACGCGCTTTTGACGGAATTGAATGCGGATCGTGCGCGCGCTGGACTGGCGCCGCTCAATCGCCGCGCCTCTTTGGATATGGCGGCGCAAGCACATGCGCTCGACATGTCGGTGCGTATTTATGCCGATCATGTCGACCTGGAAGGCCGGGACCATTTGCATCGCATCCGCGCGTTTGATCGGACCATGCTGGTCGGGGCGTCTGGTTCTAACGTCACTGTTACCCGTTCAGCCGACGACGCGAATTCTGTTCATGCCACGATCAAGCGCGATGAGCTCAACACCAGTAATATGATGCGTGACAGTTTCACCGATGTCGGGATTGGCGTCGTTGAAGAGGCGGGTCAATATTATGTCGTGCAAGTGTTTGCAGCGGCTGAAGGTGACTTTTTCGAAGCCATTCCGGTCTCTGCAAAAGGCACTCAGCCACTGAAAGCTTCACTGGTTGATCGTGATCGACAAGTGATCGCTTGGGGTCTGGTCGATTCTGCATCGGGAGAAATGCTGGCCCGCAGCACGATGCCACGTGTTCGATTTGCCAATTTGCGCGGCGCTGAGTCTGCTGCGCTGGACGTGGTCGTGAGTGCGCGCAACGACACATATGTGTTGAAAGGGCCTCTGGTCAGCGGTCGCTAATTGTTTTCCCCGCGATCGCAATAAAGAAGGCGCCGGTCTTTTGAGACGGGCGCCTTTTTATTATTTGCGATCGGGATTTGGCGCTAATTGCCCCATTCCATACCCATCGTCTTTTTCATCCAGTCTGCGAATGTTGCTGGTTTTTCAAGCGCTTGCGGGTCGAGGCTGCCATAGGCGACGATTGGGCCGGCTTTAGCCGCGAGACGCACGCCGCTGATCCGCTGGTCGCCGCTCCAATTGCCATATTCGGTTTTCGGATCGAGCAGCAGCATCACTTGCGTGCCACCTTGATTATGTTCATCGGCGCCGAATACCAAACCATAGACTTTCTCTCGTCCGAAAAAGCCAGGGGAGTGGGCTTGGCGTTTGCCATTTAGCAGAACCTCATCCCACATCATGTTGCGGCGCCATTGTAGGACGTGCATTTCGTCACCATTGACGATCTTGATATCAACTTGATGCAATCCGAGGCGGACGATTTCTGCTTGCATGGGTCTGATCCTTCTTATTGATAAACAATAATAAGGGATGCCGCATTCGTCAACAAAAAACCCGAAGCGCGAGGCTCCGGGTTCTTTTTAGATGCATATTTTTGCTATTCTTCCATTGCCGTGATGGTTGCTGTGCCGCCGCCGCCGCTGGACAATGTGTATGTTGAGCTTTCGCCAACAGCTTGAGCGACTGAGTCGAACGTAGCGCACACTTCACCCTGTTGAGGAATGTCTGCACATAGTTTGCGCGCCTCTTCATCCCAAGTGTAAGACGTGCTGAGCTCGCCCATTGTGGCGGTGCCTTCGCCATCAAATGTCCACTCTTGCGTCGTGCCATCATCGCCCGCAAAAGAAATCGTGATGGACGCGGCCCAACTTGGTGCTGCGATGAATCCCGCTGCGATTGCGACTGCAAAAAACTTTTTCATAAAGCTATCCTCCCAATGGTTGATTGCGCCGCTTCCGAACAATGGGCGGCTTGGAGATGGTTAACAAAAGATTGCGATCGCGGCAAACGCCGAACTAGCTTCGTTCCGAAACCGAGAGTACATTTCCATCTGGGTCTTGGAACCAAAGAATGCGGGCCCCACCATCAGGACTGGTCCAGATGCCGTTCTCGTCCTGGCCCATCCCCTCATAAATCATGAATTCGACTCCATTCGCGGAGAGTGTCGCATGTGCGTCGGAAATGCTTGGCACCTGCCAATCGAGGACGGTGAAGGGCAGGGGGGTATGATTGGGCACTTTTGACAGTCGCAGCTCGGTCCCGGCCATTTGATAAACCAAGGCATAAGCATCATCGACGTCCAGTGTTAAGCCGAGTTTTTGTTCGTAAAAAGCGCGTGCAGCCTCAGCATCCGCCGTGGCCAGAAACACAGTTGGTTTTGCTGATGTAAGGTCCATTTCGCCCTCCCTGTCCGAACCCTATTTTCAGGCCCGTTCAGGGAAGGTCAATGGTGATTTATTGACCGGCGAAGCGCAGGAAACGATTCCGCAGGTCTTTGTCGGTTTTGAACACACCCGTGAATTGCGTGGTCACAGTGGCAACATTCTTATGGTGAACGCCGCGTGTGGTCATGCACTGGTGTTTGGCATCAATAAGGATCGCGACGCCGGCAGGTTGCAACGCTTCCGTGATGCAATCAGCGATTTGTGCGGTCATGGTTTCTTGAGTTTGTAGGCGCTTGCCAAAAATCTCGACGACGCGCGCAATTTTGGAGATTCCAACGACTTGGTGCGTCGGCATGTAGGCAACATGCGCCACGCCAAGAATCGGCACCATATGGTGCTCACAATGGCTTTCAACGTCGATGTCTTTCAGCATGACGATATCGTCATACCCTTGCACGTCTTCAAACGTACGAGACAGCTCTTTCACCGGGTCCATTTCATATCCGGCGAAGAATTCTTGATAGGCTTTGACGACCCGTTTTGGGGTGTCGATTAAGCCTTCGCGACGCGGATCGTCGCCGGCCCATGCCAGCAGAGTCCGAACAGCGTCCATAGCTTGTTCCATGCTCGGACGTTCGATCTCGTCAGAGCGTGTAATTTGATCTTCAGGGGTGATGGCATCCATAGCCATTTGCATTTCCTTAGTCTGAGGGACGGAGGTCGAGCCGTATTCGGAGGGGACCATTCAAGGATCCTGCCAAATCTGGACTTAACGCCCGCCCGGAGTTTGTACCCTCAGGGCGATAATCGGAACATAGTGGCGAATTCCACAAGTTACCAGACTCTCTTTACGGCACCTCTGTTCAATTGGATTTTGAGATTTAGCTGAATCTGAGAAATCTTGCAGATCTCAGCGAGGCTAAGTGCTCAGATAATTATTCAATCGACGGAACCGTCATGCCTGTTTCGATCGCCAAAACTGTCATCTCGGCGATCCACTTTGCATAAATCATCGAAGGATGATTGCTGTCACGATAGTAAGATATGCCGTCCTCATAAGCCAAACACGCTCCCGGCCTGAATGTGTCGCAAACGATTGTATCTGGATATAGTCTCGTCGTGTTTTGGCTGTCTATGGTGGAAGCGACCTCCTTAAACTTGTGATTCCGCTCATTGAACACGTCGATTGGCAATTCAATACGGCGAATCTCCCGACCAAGCCGGATGCTTTTGTGGACCTGATAAGGAACGTCCCAACCAAATTCTGGAATC
>JABSQA010000188.1 GCA_013213825.1 Henriciella sp. | reverse complement strand
CGGCGGTTCCATTAGAAACGGGTGGCTGGGGTGCGATCGCCTACGGCTTCCGTTCAGCCCTGGACGGACTCAGCACCGATTGCGCCGCGAACAGATCCTGTGCGCGGGATGTCGGCGATTTTGCCGATCGCTTCATCGCGGCTTTCCAAGCCTATGATGATGACCCGCTCATCATCGAGGACCTCGATCCTGGATCCGTACTCGAGGGGCGCCTGGTCATGGATGGCGACCTTGCCGCTGGTGCGGTGTTTCAAGCGCTTTATATCAATTCACTGTTCGCTGACTTCCCAAGCCTGCTCAAGGCCTTGGAAGATCGCGATGAAACAGCGTTGCGGGCCTATGTCGAAGTGCTGGGACGCCCGATCGATCATAGCGCGGGCAATGGTATGGAATTGGTCGCCAATTGTAGCGGCGCTGTGTCTGTGTCTGAAGCCCAGTATGCCGCTATGCGTGCGGCAGAACCTGAGCTTTCAAAATGGACAGACACGCTGGAATGGGATGAGGTCTGTGAAGCGGTTTATCGCATCCAGCCAGATCCTGCCGTTCAACGCTTAGTGACGGACGTGCCCATCCTGGGTGCGGCGGGCACGATAGATCCAATCACACCCCCAAATTACAGCCAGTCGATCATGTCTGATCTCGCCAACGGGCAGTATGTAGAATTCCCATATACAGGGCATGGCGCGCTGTTCAGCAATTCGCCAGGCTGTGGGCAGGACATCTGGCTCGCCTTTGTAAAAGACCCTATGGCGCCCGTGGATACCGCATGCATTTCGAGCATGGATGCGCCAGACTTTCTAACGCGCCTCATCGAAACCAAAGGACCTTACCGGTTTGCTCGCAATCTGCAGTCCGGAAATTTTCCTCATGGCGTGATTGCGCTGGCGGTGGGACTATTGATGACGTTGTTCATGTTCCCACTTGGTTGGGCGGCGCGCAAAATTCAGGGGACGGCGCCGGTGAGTTTTGATGGGGCCCGCCCCTTGGCTTGGTTGGGGGCGTTAGTGTCGCTCGCCGGACTCGGATGGGCCATCCGACAAATCCTTGGCACAGCAACAAATCATGCGATGGCGCTCCCCATCGGCGTGATTCCATCCACCGGATGGGCGTTTTGGATCTGTCTCATTGGTTTTGGCGTAACCGGTTATGCCTTGTATCGCGGCTTCAAAAGTCCCAGCTTTGGGCGCGTTCAGATCGGCACGACTCTAGCGCTGATCATCACCTGTTTGGCATCATTTGGTCTGTTGGCTTTCATCCTATCGCTTGGCCTGGGACCGTTTTGATCTGCTCCCGCTTGGTCAGGCCTGTTCAATCGCGTGAATTCAGACAAATCTGTGATTGAAGGAGAATTCTAATGACGACGCCTTTTGCCATCACCCAGGCCAGCTATTCGCGCTTCACGTTTGAACGCGATGGCGGCGTTCTGACCGCTGCCATCACATCCGACCATCCCGTCAATGGCGTCGATGCGGCCATGCATGAAGAACTCGGGCGCGTCTTCACCGACCTCCAACGCGACAGTGAAAGCGACATTATCATTCTCACCGGCAAAGGCCGCGCCTTCTGTGCGGGGGGCGACTTTGATTGGTTTGACGAACAGATCTCCGACCAGAGCAAGTTTCGCGGCATTGCCTGGGAAGCCAAACGCATTGTGACCTCCATCCTCGATATGGAAAAGCCAATGATCTGCCGCCTAAATGGTGCAGCTGCGGGGCTCGGCGCCACAATCGCTTTGCTTTGCGATATGATTGTATCGGTCGAGACCGCACAGATTGGCGATCCGCATGTGAAAGTTGGCCTCGTGGCCGGTGATGGCGGCGCAGTGATCTGGCCGCAATTGGTTGGTTTTGCCAAAGCCAAAGAATTGCTGATGACAGGCGATCTCCTCACCGCCGCTGAGGCTCAAAAACTTGGTCTCATCAATTACGCCGTTCCCGCAGAGGAGCTCGATGCCAAGGTCGCGGAATTGGTGGGCAAACTTCAAGGCAATCCAAAATGGGCTGTGCGGTGGACCAAAACGGTGACCAATATCCCGCTCCGCGCCCTTGCCGCACAAATGATGGATGCCAGTGTCGGCTGGGAAAGCGTCTCCAATTATCTGAATGACCGCAAAGAGGCCGTCGATGCCTTCCGCGAACGCCGCAAACCCGACCTCACGGGGGAATAAAGGATGGCTGAACCTGTCCTGGTCGAACGTGTGGGCTCGGCGCAAATCATCACAATCAATCGCCCCGCCGCGCGCAATGCAGTGAATCCCGAAACGGCGGCGCTGTTGCGGACGGCGTTTGAAGCCGGCGAAGAGGATGATGATATACGGGTGCACATTCTCACCGGCGCCGATGGTCATTTCTGCGCCGGCGCCGACCTGAAAGCCGTCGCCCAGCAAGAACGATTTGAACGCGAAGCGCCAATGGGTCCGACTTGGCTGGATCTGACCAAGCCGTCCATCGCCGCGGTTGAAGGGCATGCCGTCGCCGGGGGTTTAGAACTCGCCATCCTTTGCGATCTTAGAGTTGCCGCAGCAGACGCCGTGTTTGGCGTCTTCTGTCGTCGTTGGGGCGTGCCCTTGATTGATGGTGGACAGTGCGATTGCCGCGCCTAATCGGCCAATCACGGGCCATGGACATGATTTTAACCGGTCGCGCTGTCGGCGCTGAAGAAGCCCTCTCATTCGGACTCGCCAATCGCGTCGTGCCGACGGGTACCGCCTTGAGCGAAGCCTTGAAACTGGCCGAACAATTAGCGAGCTTGCCGCAGGCCTGTATGCGCAATGATCGGATCAGCGCTATGCGTCAATGGGCCATGCCCTCAAATGAGGCGCTTATATTTGAGGCTGAAATTGGCCGCGAGTCTCTGCGCGCTGGCGCTCGTTCAGGCGCTGCGCGGTTCGCAGGTGGCAAAGGCCGCAGCGGCGATTTTGGCGATATCTGAGATTCCGGAAACAATTCGGCGCGCGACCTTTAGGGCCGCGCGCCGATCTGGGAGGAATGCGCTTTAACTGGTGATGAAAACGCCATCTTTCTCGGCCAGCTCAATCACGTCGGGCGCTGATAGCTCATTGACCACATCCGCAATCATTTGTTGCTGACAGGCGCGACGAGCAGTCATCCGCGCGGAGACATGATGGCTACCATAATCTGTTTTGCAGGCTGCCCAGGCTTGTTCACGAATGCTTTCGTAAATCTCCGTGGCTGGCGCGTCTAAGTTGATCTGAATTTCAACTTGCTCTCCTTCAGTGGCGAATGCGGGTGTGAAGGCGAGCGCGGCAAAGCTAGCAATAGCGGCGAAAAGAGTTTTGGGAGGACGCATGATGAGGTTTCCTTTTGTTTTTGCGACAACCGGTTTGGCTGTGAGCTGACAAAACGCGATTTCGGCATCGATCTCTCTGCAATCGCGAAATTGAGCGCTCTTTTTTGGAATTGCAGCTGCTTTTTCAAAACTGATCAGGGTTTGACCTTTGCCCAATTGTCCCCTATTTGCAGGGCCTCTCGTGGTGATTTGGCCGGTCGGCTTGCAGCCACGTAAAACAAGTCGCTAAAAGGCCGTGCGGAAATGATGACTGTCATTTCAACCGCCTTCCCCCTTGCGACATAGACGAACTGGAGAGGCTAATGCCGATCAAAATTCCAGATACGCTGCCCGCGCGCGAAACACTCGTGCGCGAAGGGGTTGCGGTCTTGTCCGACTCTGACGCCATTCGTCAGGATATCCGGCCGCTGCAAATTGGTTTGCTCAATTTGATGCCGAATAAGATTCGCACCGAAACGCAGATTGCGCGTTTGATCGGCGCAAGCCCGCTGCAGATTGAAATGACACTGGTCATGGTTGGCGGGCATACGCCGAAAAATACCAGCCAGGATCATCTGATCAGTTTTTATCAGAACTGGGACGCGGTGAAGCATCGCAAGTTTGATGGCTTTATCATTACTGGTGCTCCGATTGAGACACTGCCTTTTGAGGACGTGACTTATTGGCAAGAGCTTACACAAATCTTCGAGTGGACGCGAGCCTATGTTCATTCCAGCTTCTTCATTTGCTGGGGCGCGATGGCCGCGGCCTACCATTTCCATGGCGTGCCGAAACATTTGCTGGGGGAAAAAGCGTTCGGCGTTTATCGCCACCGCAATCTTGACCAGGCCTCGCCCTATCTGTCCGGCTTTAGTGATGATTTCCAAATCCCGGTCAGCCGTTGGACGGAAGTGCGGAGCAGCGACATTGCGAAAGCCTCAGCGCTAAAGATCCTGATGGAAAGCGATTTCACGGGGCCGTGCTTATTGTCTGAACCAGATGCGCGAAGCCTCTATTGCTTCAATCATATCGAGTATGACGCGACCTCTTTGAAAGAAGAGTATGAGCGCGATGTCGCGGCG
>JABSQA010000187.1 GCA_013213825.1 Henriciella sp. | reverse complement strand
ATCAAAACGGGATACACGCGCGCATCAGGATTTAACTTGATGGCCAGCGCGAAACGACGCGGACGCCGCGTGGTGGCGATCATGTTTGGTGGCTCCACAGCACGCTCACGCGACCAGCATGTCAGCGATTTGATTGAGGCAGCCTATAAGAGCTTTGAGCCCAGCGAAGTCGAACCTGAAATCAATTTAAGATTGACTTTTAGCGACGTCCAGCCACCGATTGATCCAGACGGTGCCGCATTGCCGGTATTGAATGGACGAGTTTTCGGGGCCGGAAGCGTTGTTGCTGAAGGGGACGAAGGCTCCAAACCGAATTAAAGTCGGCACGCCTGAGGAGCCCCCATGTTTGGACTGCGTTTTCTCGCACTCATTTTCGTTTTCGCGTTTGCGCTCATATTTGGTGCAGTTGCGGCGCCAGTGGATTACCAAAAACTCGATGAACGCCTGACGCGCCTCGCGGACGATGCGGGCATTGTTGGGCTTGCGGTCGCGGTGATCGAAGATGGCGAAATTACATTTGCCGAGGGCTATGGCGAAACGCGTTTAGATGGCTTGCCCGTCAGCAAGGATACCGTGTTCCGTTGGGCATCTTTATCAAAGGGGGTCGCGTCGACAACGGTAGGGATCCTGGCGGATAATGGCGAGCTTTCGCTGAGTGACCCGATCTCTAAGTTCAATACGTCGCTACGGCTGCCACTCGGGGGTGAGAAAGTCGGCACGATCGAAGACTTGCTGTCGCACAAAATCGGGATTGTGCCGAATGCATACGATACGCGTTTGGAGGATGGCGGTGATCCAGCAGATATTCGAAAACTGCTCGGCAAGCTAAAGCGTACCTGTCCCGTCGGTGATTGCCACACTTATCAGAATGTCGCGTTCGATGCGATTTCTGAAGTGGTCGCTTCGGTGCGCGGTGTTTCTTTTGAGAACGTCGTTCGGGTTGAGCTGTTTGAGCCGCTCAACATGCGTGATGCCAGTTACGGTTTGGAGGCACTGACCAGTTCCTTTTCTTGGGCAGAGCCCTATCGAAAGCGCCGGTCGGACACGCGGCCCGTGCGGCGCCCCTTGAAGCGGTCCTATTACCGCGTTCCCGCTGCTGGAGGCGTCAATGGATCGATCCTTGATCTCGCGCAATTTGCCCGCGCGCAAATGGGGCTCGCGCCTGAAACCCTCAATAGCAACACGATCGAAGAGCTACACAATCCGCGAATTTATACGCGACGCGAGCAGTCCAGTATGAGCCGTCGTTATGGCGGTCATTTGCGCGATGCGAGATATGCCCTGGGTTGGCGTGTGTATAAATATGGGGAAGCGGGACACCGCGTCGTCGGACATCGCGGCGCTGTGGATGGATATCGTTCGCTCATCTTATTCGATCCAGCCCGTCAATCTGGTGTGGTGGCTTTGTGGAACTCGAACTCGCGAATGCCTGTCGGGGTCCAGTTCGAGGTCATGGATATGATTTACGGCTTACCGGCCAAGGATTGGATTGGGCTCGACGTCGACCGCGGATAGTCGTCGCCTTTCTTAGCCGATTTATTGATTTCCGTCCGAGCGCGTTGAGCGCCGTTGGGCATGATCCTGCGGGCATGATTTATTGATCCAGCCTACTTTGGAGTGAATAATCGAGAAGATATTATTTTAAATCACAAATAGTAACACCACAATACAACTAAAAATATAATCTAAGTTATCTATTATATTATTGTATATAAATAAAGATGTGGTAATAATGGCTTGGGGATGCAGGGAATTGCGGAAGCAGGTCGAAGTTGCAGGTGTATCGAAAGAGTGATGGGGTGAGCGACGCCGAGTCGTCGCGGGAATTGTTGCCAACCGAATGGATGTTTGAGTCCGGCTCAGTGGCAATGTGGCGAGATCTTTGTTCGCCCTTTTTTGAGGTATCGCCGATCAATACTGAGCGAATGAAAGTGTCACTTAGCGGGCATATTTGGCGAATTGGACCCTTGGTATTTTGGCGAACGACGAGTGGCGGACAGGTCCTGCGGAGGACGGTTGGCCAGCTCTCTGAATTTGGCGAACACGTTCTTATTTCAAGATATGAAAGCGGACGGGCAATCGGGTCTACTGAGCGGGTCCCTTTTCAAACGCGCACAGACGAGATCGCCATTCGGGACCTCAGTCGTCCTTTTTCCGCATTACAATTTCCTTCCATCGTGGAATCTATGCTTGTGCCGCGCCATTTCATTTATGCTCCAAATGAGGAACTGCCGGCGCTCAGCATTTTCGGGCAAAATGACTTGGCGACATCATCTTTGCATCGGCTATTTGACGATAGCTTTCGGTCTCTTCGGTCTCCTAACACTGGCGTGCCGTCGAGCCTTGTCGAGCACGTATTGGTCCAGGTGCGTGAAGCAATTGCGGAGCCGCGCTATGCTGCGAATGTGCGTCGCGCGTCGCGTGACGCTCAGTTGCGTGCCATTCAAACCTATATTGAGCAGAATCTGTCTCGACTGGATTTGAGCGCGGAGGATGTTTTGCCCAGGTTCGGTGTGTCTCGTGCCACGCTTTATCGTATGTTCGAAACGTATGGCGGTGTACGCAATTACATTGTTGATCGTCGACTGTTCCACGCCCTGAAGGAGCTTTCGGGTCAAGGTGTGTGCCGCGGTAAGATACAGCGCGCCGCAAAGCGCTGGGGATTTTCGTCTGCTGCGAACTTCAATCGTTCTGTGCGGCATGTATTTGGCGGCGCCCCAGGGGCGTTATTCAGGGAACCGCCTCATCCCGAGCTTTCAATGCGGGAACCAACCATCAATTCATCCGACAGCGTGCTGCCAAATTCGCGGGAACTTCTAAGCGGCTAGCTGAACGGCTTTGCTTGCTCGTCATTCGAAAAGTTTGAATTCGGAAAGCAATACCGGAAGCACCCAAGTTTTGAATACTTGGGAGTATGTGCTGTTCTTCCCACAATTTAGTGTTGATAATTTATTAAAAACAAAGTATACGGATTTACCGGATTGTATTAAATAAAAAATGCGCCTTGGCCGACTGCGTTAAACGACCAAGGCGCGCCTATTGATTGCGTGAGTACTAGGGGACGTTAGTAGTTGCAACCAAAAGGAAGTTAAGAGCTATTCACATGTACAACTTTACATGAAGTTTCCTTTGCTTTTTCATTGTACGAATAATTTATATGCAAATATTTCTAAATGATCATTAGCTGTGTGTCTCAAAAATACTGATTAAAATTTTTTTCGACATGTCTTGGGTAGCGATTACTTATTTTTTTCAAATTTTGAGACGGAATGAGAATTCCGAGCGCCTCAAATCGTCATATGAAGAGTGTCATGCAAAACGAAGCAGTGACTACTCTGAGACCGGGTCCGCAAACTGAAGCGCATTGGCGTTTGGCCCCAATTTCAACTTCTGACTGGGCGGCGGTTTGGGCGCCCCTCGCTGATATGTGTGCGCTCCACCCGCGAAATACAGATGGCACAAGCCTTTGGAGAGGCGTGGATTGTGGTGTATTGGCGGGGGCGCGTTTCGCCACGGGCAGCCAATTGATCAAACGCAGCAAGCGTCAGGCCTTAATGCCGAACGGAGTTTTGGCGATTGTGAATATATCATCGGGCAGTATTGCGATTGACCATGAAGCACGGTCATTTGTTCAACGTCCTGGATTCGCGACG
This sequence comes from Henriciella sp., assembly GCA_013213825.1. GTDB lineage: Bacteria > Pseudomonadota > Alphaproteobacteria > Caulobacterales > Hyphomonadaceae > Henriciella. The sequence goes on along the minus strand of JABSQA010000187.1, from coordinate 742 downwards.
ATTATCGACTTCGCCCAACCCTTCAAAGCCAGTTATCAAGATGCAGTGGGAGAAATGATCTTTATTCCGCGTGAATTACTTGGTTTTTCTTACGCAGACAAAATAAATCCCGTGTTCCTTTCCACGCAATCCTTGCAAGGCAAGATGATTGCATCAGAGTTGCAACTCTTCTTTGAGCTTGCGGATCAAGCGCGCCATGGTCTGCCTTATCAGGCCGATACGTTGTTGCATTTGATCAATTCCGTATTGTCCAGTCACCGCAATCCATCCTCGGACCGGGTCGAATGGTGGCGGGCTCGCAATACGTTGATCCGGACTTACATCGAAGACAATTTGGGCGACCTTAGCATGTTGCCTGCGCAAATATGCGAACGGTTTAATCTGTCCCGTGCCACGCTGTATCGCATGTTTGGGGCCGATGGAGGGGTTCGCCGATACATTCAGGAGCGTCGACTATACGCCGCTGTTTGGGATCTGGCGGAAGGCGGAATCCATCGTGGGCGATTGACGGAAGTGGCGGAAAAGTGGGGCTTTTCTTCAAACGCCAACTTCAATCGAGCGGTCAAGACCGTCTTCGGCGTGCCGCCGGGGGCCTTGTTTCGACGACCTGATCTGCTAGTTCCGTCGCGCTTAGAAGGCCGGGGGCGTGAAATCCCAGTCTATGCCTGGTTTGAACGGCTGCGCAATCAAGGCGTAAATGCCGGCTATCGTTCGACTCACCCAGGCGTCGAGCGAACGATTG
>JABSQA010000186.1 GCA_013213825.1 Henriciella sp. | reverse complement strand
ACAGATCCGACCTGATGGGTCATCCGATCCAGTGATGGGTCGTGAAAGACCATGGGCACACCATCAGCCGCCGGGCGCACATCAAACTCGATGCCTAGGCCCTGCGCAGCCGCCGCTTTGAACGCCTCAATACTGTTTTCTGGTGGGCCATTTCCGGTCCACAAACCGCGATGTGCGTAGGCAAATTCGGAGATATTGAATCGGTCAGCCAATCTCAAATACACCGTCGACTTCGACCGCAACTCCTAAGGGCAAAACTGGCGAGGCAACGGCCGATCGCGCATGTCGTCCTACATCGCCGAACACCTCCACCATAAGGTCCGAACAGCCATTTATCACTTGCGGCAAGGCTTCAAAATCCGGATGAGCGTTGACGAATCCGCCCAGCTTAACAACGCGCTTCACGCGCGACAGGTCACCTAGAGCAGCTTTACATTGTGCGATCAAATTAATCGCACACAGACGTGCGGCGGCTTGGCCTTCTTCGAGTTGCATGTTCTGCCCCAAACGCCCTTTAACGAGGCCGTCAGGTCCAGCACTGACTTGGCCAGAAACAAACAATTGATTACCGGTGATCACGAAGGGAACGTAATTCGCCACCGCGGCCATTGGCTCGGGCAAAGTGATGCCGATTTCGGCCAGGCGCGTCTCAGGGGTGGTCATAATAGATATCCTTATTCGAGCTTGGACTTGCTAACCGGTCTCAGTGCCGCGCTGCAAGCGGCTAGTTGGACTTTTTTTGTTTCGCCTCAGTCAGTTTAATCGAGCGACCGGTGACCACAGACGCATTTCCGAATTTCGAACGCGCGGCGTCGCTGGCGCGCTCTGCTTTCGCGCGCTTCTCAATACCGGGATCGATGAGGTCGCGCGTGTCCCAGCGCGCGTCTTGTAAATGCGATAAACCAATGCCGATCAAGCGGTAGGCGCGGCCTGCTTGCGTTTCGCGTTCAAGCATTGGTTTGCTGACGCGAAACATCGCATTGGCGAGATTGGTGCCGCTGGGCAGCGTGATCGAGCGCGTAAGTGTGCGGAAGTCTTTGGTTTTAAGCTTGAGCGTAATTGTCGATCCTTCGACACTGTGCCGTTTGGCCCTGGTTGCCGTTTCTTCACACACTTCCCAGAGCCGGTCTTCAAGGATGTCGTATTGCGCGATGTCGGTATTGAAGGTGCGCTCCGCAGAAACGGATTTTCGCAGCGTATCTGTTCTGACAGGACGGTTATCAATGCCATGCGCGCGCTGATGCAGCCAGAGCCCTGTTTCGCCATATCGCCGGATGAGATCACGAGCCTCGCTTTCCTGCAGATCGGACACGAGGCGAAAGCCATCGCGCTCAAGCTTTTTCGCGAGCTGCTTGCCAACACCGTGCAGGAAACCAACCGGCTTTGGCGCCAATAATCCCTCAGCTTCACGCTTGGCGATCAGCGCAAAACCGCGGGGTTTGTCCAATTCGCTCGCGGTTTTCGCCAGAAATTTGTTTTCGGATAGGCCAATGGAAATGGTGATCCCGATATCCGCTTCGATTTCGCGCGCTAAGCGTGCGAGAGAGAGCGCTGGAAACGCTTGCGCCAAACGTGTGGTGCCCGAGAGATCGAGAAAGCCTTCATCGACGCTCAGCATTTGCACTTTTGGGGTGAGCGCTTCGAACTTCTTGCGAATGGATCGAGACGCTTCTGAATACGCTTCTCGTCTGGGTTTAACGACGACGGCCTCAGGACAGGCTTTTAACGCCTTGAACATGGGCATCGCAGAACGTACGCCATTTAAACGGGCAATATAACAGCAGGTTGCCACAACGCCGCGTTTGCCACCGCCGACAATGACCGGTTTATGCTTTAGCTCCGGGTTATCCCGTTTTTCGATCGCGGCAAAAAACGCGTCGCAGTCGATATGGGCAATGGATAAGGTCTCTAGATCGGGGTGCGAGATGATCCGGAAAGATCCGCACGTTGAACAGCTCTCAATCGTTTCGGCGACATAGGCGTCGCAGTCTCGGCATAAGGAGGGCATATTTGTTCATGCCATGTTCCGGTTCCGCAAGCAAATGGAAAAGAAACGTTAACGAACTATGCGCTAGAGAGAATCGGGGCAGATGGAAGCCCGTGTGATTCGGAACCGAGCCCATGGCCACTAAGACCTCTCGGAAAGTCCTGATCGTTGAGGACAACGCATTCAATATGCGACTGTTTTCCGATTTGCTGGAGGCAAGCGGGTACGAAACCTTGCAATGCATTGATGGCGCAAAAGCCGTCGGACTGGCCTTGGAAGAACGGCCGGATTTAATCATTATGGACATTCAACTTCCGGAAGTTTCGGGTTTGGATATTACTCGATGGCTCAAAGATGACGAACGGACAGCGAAAATTCCGGTTCTAGCCGTGACGGCGTTTGCTATGCGAACAGATGAGCTTTTGGTCCGTGAAGCTGGCTGTGAAGGGTATTTATCGAAACCGATTCAGGTGCGCTCATTCTTGCAAACCGTTGATGAATTGATTTCCAACGAGGCGCGGGCATGACGGCAAGCGTTCTCGTCGTCGACGATATGGAGCCCAATCGACGGTTGTTACAAGCAAAGCTTGAAGCCAAATATTATACCGTTTTTATGGCTGCTGATGGTCCTCACGCCTTAGAGAGTGCTTTGCGGCATGAGCCAGACATTATCCTGCTCGATGTGATGATGCCGGGCATGGATGGTGATGAGGTCTGTCGAAGATTGAAAGCGAGCGCTGCGACTCGTCACATTCCGGTGGTCATGCTGACGGCGCTCACCGATCGGGATGACCGATTACGAGGTTTAGAAGCCGGGGCGGATGATTTTCTATCCAAACCCGTGGATGATTTTGGTCTATTCGCCCGACTTGAAGCGTTGATGCGCTACAATATGGTGTCAAATGAGCTGCGCACCCGCGACTCCGCCGGCGCGCGGGAAGAGCATTTCTCTGATTTTGAACAAGAGTCGCTGGACAAGCCCGCCAGCGTCCTGGTGATAGATCAAAACAATTCCGAAGCGCGACGCGTGGCCAAGTCCCTTGAGGCAGTCGGCCATCAGGCGGCGACCTGGATGGATGCGCAAGCCTCGAGTATCCGGTTTGACGAGATTGATATCGTCATTATCGCGCTGTCGGATCAGAACCATGATGCTTTGAAACTCTGCGCGCATTTGCGAGCGCTGAAAGAAGCGCGCGATTTCTCGATGATAGTCACATGCTCAGTCGCGGATCAGCCAAAAGGCGTGGAAGCGTTGCGGATCGGAGCATCTGACTTAATCCTAACGCCCCTCGACATGTTGGAATTACAGGCGCGCGTGCGCACTCAGACCCGACGCAAGCGCTTTGTTGATATTCTTCGACGGCGGGTTGATCGAGGTCTAGAACTCTCAGTGATCGACCATCTGACCGGTCTCTATAATCGACGGTATATGCTTGAGAGACTGCAATTGTGGATGCAGCGCAGTGCCGTCAATGAAAAGCCCGTCTCGATTGTGGCGTTCGACATTGATCACTTCAAAAAGGTCAATGATCGCTACGGTCATGAAGCAGGGGATTTGGTCTTACGTAATTTTGCGGCGCGATTACGCACAAATATTCGTCCTCAAGACATTGCCTGTCGACCTGGGGGCGAAGAATTTCTGCTGATCATGCCTGATACGCGAGAAGAGCTGGCGGAAGTGGGCGCGGAACGCATTCGCGAAGCGATTGCGGCGGAACCGTTCCTCATTGAACGTGACGACGAGTATATCAAAGTCACGGTCAGCGCTGGAATTGCGACGTATAACGGCGAAGAAGGGCTGCTCGCGGATTTCCTCCATGCTGCCGACCAAGCGCTGTACAGGGCGAAGCAAAATGGACGCAACCGCATAGAGACCATGGCGGCATAAAAAAACCGGACCAATCGGTCCGGTTTAATCTTATCACGTCAGGCGGCAGATCTTACTTGATCTTACCTTCTTTGAACTCGACATGCTTTTTCGCAATCGGGTCATACTTACGCTTGACCATTTTCTCGGTCATGTTGCGTGGATTCTTCTTGGTGACGTAGAAGAAGCCGGTGCCTGCAGTCGAATTCAGGCGAATTTTGATCGTTGCCGGTTTGGCCATAGCGGTGCACCTTCAGTTGAGGGCTAAATCTCGAGAAAGCGTCTAATGATGGGTTGTGGCCGGGAAGTCAACCGGCTCTGCACATCAAATTCGGTCTGTTGAATGACCAGACCGGGTCCAACGCAGGAAAGGGGCGCCACGATCATCACGCTTTGTCAGTCTCTCTTCAATTTCCCCGAGCATGAAGCGTGTTACACTGGGCAAATCTAACTTCATCGCGGCCTTTAAGGATACCCATTGCAGGTCGTGCAATTGAGCGACGTGCAGCGGTGGACGATCATCTATGAGCACCGATTCAGCATCTGGCATGAAAAATCGG
>JABSQA010000185.1 GCA_013213825.1 Henriciella sp. | reverse complement strand
CGCGACGCCCATGCGCTGCATGACCGCTTGGTCCTATCTTGCCGGCCAAGTGATCCGCGCACCGGATGATATGTTGGCACTGCATCCCGATTTCACGGAAGCGACGGCGAGCGCACACTGGCAGCATTGGCTGAGGCTCGATCTCGAAGCGCATCAAGGCGCCATGAGTTCAGACTTTCATCAACGCCGCCTGGCGGCTGAGCGGGCATTCAGCTTAGCGTTGGCAGCCGAAGAAGAAGCCTATGCCTATCGCACGCTCGGCACCTGTTTCGTCCCGCCTGTCGAGCGATTGGTCGCTGATCCGACGGTGCTGTTGCGGAACTTCATGGTCGAGCATCAGGGCCTGCCCGAAGACTATACGGTGCCCGTCCTCCAGCGCCAGCTACGCGCCTTCCCGATTTCGAAAACGGTTGAAGAAACGCCAGACCTGGCCTGCGATACAGTCGCCATCAGTCTCCAGGAAGCGGCGCGCATTGATGCGATCTCTGAATGTTTCGACCGCGGCGGCATTCTGGCTTCACAAGCACGCTCGGTCATTGAAGATCTGGACGGCCTGTGCCGCGCCACCGCATCGGTGCAGTGCGAAAATATTCCCTAGCCCGCAAAAGCGCGTTAGGGCTGGGCAAAGATGACTGATTTGCCCGCTCTTCCCGGTGAAACCAACCCTGACACAATTTACGCCAAGCCCGCCGAATGGGTGGCTGACGGGGCTGGAGCGCAAGGCAATCTTTTCCTCACCGGACGCGCAGGGACCGGAAAGACAACGCTGCTACGTAAATTCATGGCACATGCGGGCGAGAGTGCAATCGTCCTCGCGCCAACGGGCGTGGCCGCGATGAATGCCGGGGGTCAGACCCTTCATTCCTTTTTTAAGTTTCCACCGCGTTTGATCGAGCCGCAAGACGTTAAACGATTGCGCACGGCCCGCCTAATGAAAGCGGCGGAGACCATTATCATCGACGAAATCTCGATGGTGCGCGCCGATATGCTGGACGCGATTGATCGCAGCTTGAAACTCAATCGCGGCTCTAAACGTCCGTTTGGCGGGGTGCGGATGATTCTGTCCGGGGACTTACATCAATTACCGCCCGTGGTGCGGGGTGATGAAGATCCGATTTTGAAAGAGCGATATGGTGGTCATTACTTCTTCAACGCGCCAGCGTTCAAAGAAGCTGAGTTTGCTTTGCTCGCTTTGAAACATGTCTTTCGACAGGAAGACCCGCGCTTTCTGGCATTGCTCGGCGCGATGCGCCAAGGTCGATTGACGCCGGCAGATGATAGCGTTCTACGGGGATTGGTCTCATCGCGCGATGCCGTTGACGCAAGCGAGACCCACATTGTCCTAACGCCCAACAATGCCAATGCCTTTCGCATCAATCAGGCGCGGTTAGATGATCTGCCCGGCCCAGAAAAAGTATTCGAAGCTAAGGTCCAAGGCACGTTTGAGGAAAAGTCTTACCCGACCGAAGCTGATTTAGAACTCAAAGAAGGCGCGCGGGTGATGTTGATTAAGAATGACCCAGAAGGTCGGTGGGTCAACGGCTCCCTCGCCACCGTATCTGGGTGGTCCGGACGCAATGTCTTGGTCGAGCTCGATGGCCATGAATATGAAATCGAACCGGCCGCTTGGGAAAAGTACAAATATTCGCTCGACCCCGAGACGAAGAAAGTTTCGCGCGAAGTGGTCGGCACGTTCAAACAAGTCCCTATTCGCTTGGCCTATGCCGTGACCATTCATAAGGCTCAGGGACTGACGCTGGACAAAGTCTATATCGATCTCGACCGCGGCATGTTTGCGCATGGCCAAGCCTATGTGGCCTTCTCGCGCGCGCGCAGTCTTGAAGGATTAGAAATCTCCCGCGCCCTAAGACCCCGCGACATGGTGATGGACCGGAACGCCTTCGCCTTTGGCAAGCTCGACCCGATCGAAGACAATGATGCCTACCTGCTGGCCAAGTTCGCGAAAGAGGATGATGCCCTGCTTTAGCTCGTTTCCGGTTTCTGCCCGACAATGAAAGCGACAAATCCATTGCCCGGTTGCCAATAATGCACCGTTTTGAAGCCGATGGCCTCAATATCGTCCTGCAAACGCTTCGCCGTCATCCGAGAGACACGAGGCCATTGGCCAAGCGCATGCATTACGGGGAAGAGTGGATCGAGAAGGCGGAACATCCATTTCTCGCGCAGACAAGCGGTGCTGGAGACGAAATAGCCACCGGGTTTCAGAGCTTTATACACTTCGCTCATAGCGCTCATCCGATCGTCTAACAGGTGCAGGATATTCAGCCCGAGCGCGACATCATATGTGCCGGGCGTCGCCTTGAACGTATCCATATCCGCAACCGCAAAATCGACATTATCGATCCCTTCCGGTGCTAATTTTGCCTGCGCGATTTCGATCATGCGTTCAGACACGTCGATGGCGTCTATGTATTTGACATAAGGCGCATGCAGGATCGCGGTTGAGCCCGTGCCGCATCCAAATTCCAAGACGTTCGATTCCGGCGTGAAGTATTCTCGCGTCAGATCGAGTTTGATCTCATACGCCTTCTGGTTGGCGATCGGTTGGCGCGAATACTTATCGGCCATTTTGTTCCAGACTTTAGCTTTGTCGGCCATCTGCGCCTCCTTGCTCAAACGCGGCGAAATCAGATCTAACTATGCGAGGATGAGATATAAATTGCGCAAAACTCGAAGACACCTATACAAAAATATATGAATTGGCAGGCGATCTCGTTTGATTGGAATCAAGTCCGCGCCTTCCTCGCAACCGCTGAGGAAGGCTCGCTTTCGGCTGCGGCACGCGCATTGGGACAAACGCAACCCACGCTCAGCCGACAAGTCGCAGCGCTTGAAGAAGATCTTGGCGTCACTTTATTCGAACGCGCCGGCCGCGCCATGGCGCTGACCACAGCAGGTATGGAATTGCTCGAGCATGTGAGGGTCATGGCTGAGGCCGCCAATCGCATTTCTCTGTCAGCCTCCGGGCAGTCGCAAATGATTGAAGGCCGGGTGGCCATCACCGCGACAGAAAATGTCGCCAGCAATCAATTGCCACCCATCATCAAAAAGATTCACAGCGTCGCGCCGAACATTCAGATTGATATTTTGCCGTCAAATGAAGTGCAGGACCTGACTCGGCGTGAGGCGGACATCTCCATTCGTCATGCCCGCCCCGAACAACCGGATTTGATTGCGAAACTGCTGTTCGAAACCAAAGCGCATCTCTATGCGTCCAAGGACTATCTCAAATCGATTGGACCGATCACAAGATTGGACGATTTGAGTCAGGCGGTGTTTCTGGGCTTGGACCGAAACTCTGAGATGATCACTGCAATGGCTGAATTTGGATTGCACCTCAGGCCGGAGCAGTTTCGTTTTAGTTCACCAAGTGGTCGCGTGCTCTATGAACTTGTGCGTTTGGGATTGGGCGTGAGCATACTCGTCGAAGATATTGAGTCTTATTCCGACACGATTGTTCCGATCCTACCAGACGCGCTTTCCATTCCCATTCCGGTCTGGCTGGTCACCCACCGCGAACTCCATACCAGCAAACGCATTCGAGTGGTCTATGATATTCTGGCCGAAGAGCTTCCAAAGAAGGCTTTGAATTGGCGAGATTAACTGCCATGGTCACAAAGAACCAATAAAGGAAAATTCTGTGATTGGATTGGCGTTAAAATGGTTTGGCCGCGCAATGCTCGCCTTGGCAGTCTTTTCAGCCATTACCGCGATCTACATGTATTACAGTTTGAACTACGGTGACTGCTCAGCGGGCGGTGAAGGTTGTGAGACACATCTCGCCACGCTTTATGCCGCCGGCCTCGGCATTGTCGGCTTTTCGGTCTCAGGCTACGCCGCCCACATTATCAGCAAAGGCTTCGCCCAAGACACTGACGTTTAAGCGAGGCGAGAGATTTCTTCGCGCAAGCGGCTGTCGCCATCCGTGGTGATCTTCTCGAGCACTTTGACACGATCGCGTAATCGTAAAACTTCGCGTTCTAAATCTTCCATGCGGAGCTTGGTTTCTTCATCCGCGGTCGAATTGGCCCGCGTTTCGATCCAAGTTTTGATCACACCGGCACCAACCGCAATCAATACGATCAGCACGACCATTGTGAATGGACTATCAATATCCATGGCTCTTCATTCCTGACGTTTTATCGTTTTTCGATATATAGCAAACTTTGTCAGAAACGCAAGCGATTATCGTCCGGTTGACCCAAATCCGCCGCTGCCGCGAACGGTTTCATTCAGGCTGTCCACTTCCTGCCAGACCAGTCGCGTCACTGGCGCCAGCAACATTTGCCCGATCCGTTCTCCACGAGCGATCGTGAACGCTTCGTCGCCATGATTGATCAGGATGACTTTCAGCTCCCCACGATAATCACTATCACTCGTGCCAGTTGCGGCGCGGCCGGTAATCCCATGCTGGGCGGCCAGGACCGATCTCGGGCGC
>JABSQA010000184.1 GCA_013213825.1 Henriciella sp. | reverse complement strand
TCGCGCTGACAGGCCCGTACGCCAAGCACCGGTAGTTTCGTCAACCAGCCTTCGCGATCAGCCAGGGTTAAAAGCCCGCTTTCGATCCGTTGACCGCCTTCGAGCATATCGCCGGGCACCAAGTCTAGGCTGACAACGCGACCGTCATTGGCGACAAATTCCATACGTGTGTTGAACTGCCCAAAAATTTCACCGCCCACGCCGGATTGTGTCAGTCGCATCGGTTGTCGTCCTTGGGCGAAGACTGCAGAGCCAGACAAGGCTTTGGAAAAGAAGATGAATTTCGAAACGTCTGTCTGACTCCAGAGGAACACACCACACTCACCGCTTTTCAACTCTTGTGGGCCGAGACCAGAGGCGGGGACGCTATCTATCGCTGGCTGAATCGCAGCAAGTCGAGACTGCGGGTCATCGGGAACGGTTGGCGTAGATGAACAACTCGCTGCCAAAACACAGAGGCTCATCACTGCGCAGCTATACCAGTTCATCGTTGAAGTCCTCCGGCGCGGGATTGGCGGTATACGAAGGCGCCATTCTCTCGTGCGAATCCGATTTGCGTCAAGGCGATGATGATTTGCGCGTCTTGCGTTTGCACACGCGTTGTAAACTCACCCTGCCCGACGAGCGTTGCACGGGCGTTGATCGAGACCCGGTCATTTGAATTAGACTCGCCCTCCATGGATAAAACAAATGCACCATTTTCGCAGCTAATCGGTCCTGCAATCTCTCCGAACTGCCGTCCGTACTGAGCTGCAAGCGTGGACAAAGTGTTGGTTGAGAGTTGTCCGGATGCCGTCTCACACCCTGTTTGCGTTAAGCGAAAGGCGCCATCATTGACATCTAGGCTACCGCCCATCGCGCGAACCGCCGGATCAAGGCCTTCAAGCGCACCAATTTCTTGTCGCATGCGTATGTCTTGGGCCGTCAATGCACTGCGAGATAAGGTCAAGACGGCGGTTCCCTGGCCACCCGCGCCGCCCCATTGCACGTCATAAGACGGGCGTAGCGACAAAAGCGACATGGGACGTAATTCCAAAGCGACATCTCCGATGGGCTGAGTTCCCGCATAAAGTCCGCTGATACGTCCCTTCAACAAGGTTCCGTCGGCTTTGGCCCAGCCAATCCCGAGTCCCCCTGCCCCTGACTGACTGAGGATGAATCCCAAGGGCGTGAAAGCGATAACGCTTCCGAGCAACATCACGACAAACAGAACCAGTAACAATAATCGCCGCATCATCCGCCTCCGGCCACCAAATCAACATTCACGCGCACCAGGCCATTTCCGGCCTGCTCCATATTAAAACGCGTAACTTGTGCCGAATGTTTGGCCTGAATGTCTTCCAACCATAAAAACACCAATCGGGGATCTGAGTTTTCAAATACGAGACGCATATTTGTTGTGTCATTGCCTTGGAGGCGCGCAATCGCCAGTCCAATATCGCCGGCGGAGCCGGTTACAGCAGCTTTGAAATCCTCAATATTGCCTGAGACGGACTGCGCTTGACTGGCATTGGCTGCACCCAGCGCGCGTTTCAGCACGTAATTTTCTTGAATTTGCGCCAATGTCCGATCGGCGTCGTCCAAACGCGCTTCGGCCTCTGCTCGGGCGCTCATGGTCGGGACAAGAACAAACTGCCACCCGATGACGATCACTGTCAGGGCGCCCGCAATTGCAATTAGGAGGCGCTCACGCGGGGCCATATTTTCCCACCACTGAGTCATCCTGTGGTCTCCAGTGTCAGATCGCCTATGACTTTTGAGCCCGACTGTCGCGCATCGCCAGATCGCGCCGATAGACTTCCAGAATTCAAAATCGCCGTTAGTCGATCGACATCCGCAAAACTCTGAAACGCCACGGAAGCGGTCATCTGCCGACGTACGCGGTCATATCGAACCGTCCGCAACTCGCTGCCCTCGACTTGCGCCATGGCATCGTAAAGCGCTGCGGTGGCATCGAGCAGATTCAGATATCCTTGTGTGCCTTGACCGCTGACAGAGCGGGCTTCTGCCATTGCTTGCTGCACATTGCCATCAAATTCCGGCCAACCTATGCGCGCGAACTCTTGAGTGAGGTTATCAAGCGCCTGAGCGCGATTATTCATGGCACTGGTTTCGAGGACGACGGAGCTAAACCATCCCAATGCGGTAACCGCAGCAAGTAGGCCTGCAAACTTCCAATGTCCGAACCCATCAATATCGACATGACGGCGCGCCTCATAGGCGCCCTGCCGCAAACGAATGTGAGGCTGGCCGGCCTCAGCCCATGCGGCCAATTGGATGAGCAATGTCTCAAGCGATGTGGCCCCGGGGCTTTGTGTTTCACGGCCTAAAGCTCGAGCCACTTGTACGCCATGGATTTCGAGATCCGAATGCGCCTCGCTAATCCCGATCAACACATCGCGTCCCAGCGACGGGTCGAGCGCAAATCCTCGACCGTTTATCCGACCAAGCACCAAACCAGGCGCTTCGAAGAGAATGTTTTTCGCTGGCAATAAAGAATGCGCAGCAATGAGTTCGGCTTCGGGCAAGCCCTCATCGGTGAGGAATTGAATCAACTCGGCCATCCGGGACGATGACACAACATTCACGTCTCGTGTTTGTGCGGCATCGTCTTTGCCAATATCCGCCAGAGCAACGTGGCTATCCTCAACGGATTCCGCCAATTCGTCTTCCACCGCAAAGGGGGCCGCCCGGCGCGCTTCGTTATCATATCGCGCCGGGATCGATACGTTCAGGCCTAACACGTCGAGACCATTTAAGAACACGGTGACATTGCGCCCACGTGTTTCAATGCCGCTGCGGTCTTCATCGACAATCCAGTCCCGTCCACGTGCGCGTGCGAAAAGCAGCCGATCATCCGGGGTCAGAAGCGCATAGAGTCTCGCCACTAGCCTATTCTCTCCCGACGCAGCGTGCGGATGGGACGGCCCGGCACGGTTTCAAACAAATAGCGCATGGTCATATCGTGTCCGCGATAGGACACATTGGCCGAAACTTCTACTAGGGTCGACACAACTCCTAGGCGATCAACTTGGATTTGAGACGGATCTATCCGATTCACAACCGGGTCTTCAAGTAAACTCTCGATATCAGGCCAGCCGCCTTGGGGTCGATTTTCGATCACCGATCGGACATCGTCTAAAGAGAGTGAAATGCTCAATAAAGGCTGCAGGAGCGGCGCATGCTCTATGGTCATCGTATTGATATTGAGCTGTTGGCGCTGCAAAGATGAACCTTCCGGAAGGGCGCATATGACCGGCGCAATCCGTGCGAATATATCCGTGCTATAGCCACGAATAGCCCGCAATTCTTCGATATTGGCGAGTTTTTGACCGGATGTGCGATAGGTTGGTGTCTCGCTCAGATAGTAAGAATCTTCTGCACCCCCGCTCCCTGGTACAGAATTGGCGTCCATCCAATCTGTCAGTGAGGCGACCAAAGCTGCGAGATCAGAACTAAAACTCTCTTCAACCGTGGCGCTGAGAAGAGACTGATACACCTGTTGCACGCTCACATCAGCGACCAAGCGCCCTTCGTCGCCATTTGTGGTCAGGGTATTGAGGTCGAAGCAATTGGTCGCATCGCGGGCGGTAACGGTGAATGCACCGCCATCAACCGGTATGACTTGTGGTTCGCCTAATCCGGGTAGTTCTGCGAACAATTTATTCTCAAGCGGCGCCAACACCTCTGCCATGCGGGCTTTCGCCACTTCTTCCGCTGACACCGCATAAAGCGCGAGTTGAGCTTGACTGTCGAGCGCGACAGAACGTTGCGTGGCGGCTGTCACCGCTCTCGTGATCGCTAAGGCGGCCACTGACATCGCCGCGACAATCATTAAAACAGTCAGCAATGCCGCTCCACGTTCGGAATTGGACGCTCTCCTCATGTGCGCCCCCCGGTCAAACTTGCCAATGTGAGGTTGGTACCATCCTCAAAATATAGGATCATCTCGATCAAATCCGGCAAGACGGATCGATCCGCTAAGGTTTCACCAAACCAAAAGTCTGACCGCTGATCGCCGCGAACAAAGCCGAGCTCTATTCTGGAAATTCCTTCTAACAGGACCCGTGATGAAACTGGCGTTCCGCGGGTCGCGTCTGGGCGCAAATTTGCTTCGCGGATCAATGCACCTCCACGCAAACTATAGGCAACAGATTGCAAAGTACCGCGCGCCTCCACACTGCCAGGATTCAGCCAGCCGCTGCGGACGAAGGTCAGAAATGGATCATCGCCTCTCGGCGCTTCGCCATACAAGTTGACCGGTGGTGAAAATCCATCTGCGGGCTGAATCGCGCGACTGCTCATTGCCGCAATATCCTGGCGGATGAGCGCTTGTGCGATATCAATCGTGCGCGCTTCTGCTTCCCGCTCACGCACTTGCTGACTGGCGCTGGTGGCACTGATCAACAAGGCGGCACCGGCTGAAGAGACAATCGCCAATATGAATAATGCGACGAGGGTCTCCGCGAGCGTAAAGCCTTGTTCT
>JABSQA010000183.1 GCA_013213825.1 Henriciella sp. | reverse complement strand
AGCAATGATAATTGCGTCCCGTTCCGTTACGATCTTCGCGGCGACTCGCTCGCCTGGGGCATCAATTTCGACTCACCATTTGCACCATCGGTCGCCGATCTGACCAACCCTGCAAATGTGGTCCTTGATCAAGTTGATGTTGGACGGAACACAACTGAGAACCAGGAAGACGCATTCCGCATCGATGTCTCTTATGATTTCGACGACAATGGGCTTTTGGGGGACTATCTAAGCTCGATAGACATTGGCTATCGATACAATGAATCTTCCTCGGTCTTCGATCGCGTCAATGATCGCATCGGTGGATTTAGCCGCCTGGAAGACAGCCCGAATGGTACGCTCTTCGCCGAACTCCTGGTTCCTGGACCATCTAATTATGGAGACGCCGACGGACGCGACCTGTTTATCGCAAACTTCCTTCTCATCGATCCGGATCGCGCATTCTCTGACCCGAATGGCGTATTGAGTATTCTGGAAGGCGCACTCGCGGCGCAACGCGCCCTCGAGCCACAAGCCGATGGTGACCTTGTCGCGGTTCTTTCGTCGGATCAAAACTCATTCTATGACGTCACCGAGGAAACCCAAGCGCTCTATGCCCAGGCCAATTTTGAGCATGGGATATTCCGCGGAAATCTGGGTGTTCGTTATCTCGAAACTGAAGTGACTTCATTGGGCTTCGGCCCTGCCGACGGAAGCGGTACGCGTTCTCTTGAAGCCACCACCGGCAAGTATGACTTCCTGCTGCCACGATTCAACCTGGTCGCTCAACCACGAGACGACGTGATCCTGCGCTTCGCATATGGATCAGACATTCGTCGACCAAACTTTAGTGACTTGAACACGGCGTTCACGTTTGGACCACAAGAGAACACCGCGGTCGCGCTTGGCAACCCTGGTCTCCTTCCAGAAGAAGTCGACTCGATCGATATTTCAGCTGAGTGGTACTTCGCACCCGGCGCAGTCGTCAGCCTTGGCTACTTCACAAAAGATCGGACCAATATCTTTGGCGTCGACTTTGAGGGCGCGGCTTTGATCCCTGACCCGAACAACACAACGGGTGGGTTTTCTCGTGAAACCGATCCAACCTGTCCGGGCGGCGGTATCTTCAACCCAGAAGTTATTCCGAACGTGCTTGGTGATCCAAACACGCAAGGTCTCTGTGTCGATTTCACACGTCCAGGCAATGCCCCTGACACAACAACACAGTCAGGTTGGGAGTTTGCATTCCAATATGATCTCGCCGACTGGGAAGAGAAACTCGGCTGGGCATCCGGCTTTGGTGTGATCGCCAACTATACGATCCAGGACTTCTCTGGTGGCTCTGTTGTCGATACAACGTCTGGGCGCGGTCTGACCGTACTCGGTGATGTCAGCATTCCACGTGGTCTGCTCGATTTCTCTGAGAACGCATACAACCTTACCGCCTATTATGAGAAATACGGCATCTCGGCGCGTGCACGTTATACATTGCGCGAAGGCTTCCGGACACAAGACTTTGGTGGCGGCGCAAACACATCAGGTAGCTCTACGTTCAGCTTCCCGGTCCACACACTTGATCGCGGTCAGCTGAATGCGAGCGTCAGCTATCAAGTCAATGAGAACTTCAGTCTTGGAATCGAAGCGGTCAACTTGACCGAAGAGAGAATTATCCAACGCTGTGTCAGCGAGACGGGTCCAACCTGCTTCGTCGGCTATCCGGATCGCCGTGTAACATTCGGCGGCAGCTACACATTCTAAACCATAAAGCGGTCACGCCCCTTCGGGGGCGTGATTGTTCCTCCAAAACTGAAACGCCCCGCTAATATGCGGGGCGATTTTTTTGTGTCTTGAAGCTGAGAAAAGCGTGGATGCAAGCCTAGCGCGCCAACCAACCACCATCGACTGCGAGCGTGGTGCCGTGAACATAATCCGCCGCATTCGATGCGAGGAAAACAGCGGCTCCGCCCAACTCGGCTGGCTGCCCCCAACGTCCGGCAGGAATTCGTCCCAGGATTTCTGCGCTACGTTTCGGATCCGCTTGCAACGCGGCTGTGTTATTCGTCGCGAAATAGCCCGGTGCGATGGCGTTTACATTGATCCCCTGGCCCGCCCACTCATTGGCTAACGCACGGGTGAGCCCCATTAAGCCAGACTTAGAAGCTGTGTAGGTCGGCACACGAATTCCGCCCTGATAAGAGAGCATCGATGCAATATTGATGATCTTACCACCCAGACCCGCGTCAACGCAGCGGCGCGCAAAGGCTTGGCTCAAAAGAAAACCGTTCTGAGATTTACGTTCAAAACGCTGTCCCACTCGTCGACCGTAAAATCAATCGCATCATTGCGCTGAATAATGCCCGCATTGTTGACCAAGATATCTGCGCCGCTGAGCTCGCGGTGCGTTTGGTCAATAATCTCATTGGTGTTGTCGAGCGAGGAAAGGTCAGCATGTATCACCGCAGCGCGTCCGCCCATGGCCGCAATTTTAGCTACGGTTTCATCAGGTGAAGACCGGCCGACCAAAGCGATGGCCGCCCCCGCTTCCGCTAACGCCAACGCAATTCCTTGCCCTAGGCCTGTATTCGCACCTGTGACGATTGCGACTTTGCCGCTGAGGTTAAACATGCTGCTCATCGCCTCGCACCTTATTCTTGAGTTCTGTTTTTCGACGACCTTATGACGTCAAAATGGACTTCAGATAATCTGACATCGCCTCGTCTTGCGAGTTTGCGAAGAAATAATCTTCAAACTTCTCGCCTGAGATGGCGGCTTTAAGCAGATCCTGATCGACGGATTTGAGAACCGTCAGCATGTCATGACAGGCCGCGTCTTTGACGGTGCCGAGTATGCCGCGATTCTTAGCCATGATTTCCGCACGTTCTTTCGGATAGCCGACCCCGCGCTCGACCTCGAAGAGCTTACGATAGCAATCTTGCAGATTGAGCTCTGCCGCCCATCCAAAGCCTTTCGCGTAGGGCATTGAGATCGCATTGCCATCATTGATTTGACCGAACAAGAATGCATCCGTTGGATCAATCACCAATCCGCAAATCACCCCGGGCATAGCATTGCAACCAAGCATAGAGCCCATGCCTGTCCCGCAGCCTGTAACAACAAAATCAGCGGCCTTAGAGTTCAACAAAATACCCGCAAGCAGCCCATTCATAATGTAAGTCAGCTGCGCCTCGTCATCAGGACCGTACATACCATAATGGAACACGGAATGGCCAAGTGGGTCTGCAACGGTCTTTAGCGCGTTATGCACAATTTCGCTTTTTGCAGCTTGGCTGTTTTCAATGATGAGTGCAATTTTCATCGGGTCATTCCTCGTCTTCATCCGGCGCGATATCGGTCAATTCATGACCTATCGATTTCGTGCATTTTGGTAACCGGTGTCATAACATGGTCGCAGAAAGCGTTCAAGCTCTAACGCTATGCCAAGGACCGTGTCGACTCCCGCACAATAATTTCCGGAAGAAAGCTTTTATTTTCCGCAGCTTGCACACCCTTTATCAGGCGCATCAGCGACTCCGCAGCCTCAGCCCCCATGTCCCGTATGGGCAGACGAACCGTTGTTAAAGCCGGCGCGATGCGGGCCGCCATTGGCGTGTCATCAAATCCGACAATGGAGAGATCTTCAGGGATTGATAAGCCGAGTTTTCGGGCTGATGTGTATATCCCAATTGCCATTTCATCATTGCCCGCAAAGATCGCTGTCGGTCGGTTGGCGAGCGATAGTAATTTGTGGGCGGCACGGGCGCCGGACTCGAAGGCGTAACCCGCCTCTATGGTGAGCGCATCGTCAAGCTCAAGATCGAATTCTTCTAACCCTGCGCGAAATCCAGCCAGGCGCTCATGCGCCGACCGGAACGATCGTGGACCATGGACGTGAGCAATACGCTTATGCCCCAGCCTCGCGAGGTGCCGGGCCGCCTGCGCCGCGCCGTCTGCATCATGGGTACGAACCATACGCTCCGGTGCATCTAAGTCGAGCGACGCGATGCGGACATAAGGACAGGCTTGGGTCTTTAGCATGTCACACAGCGCCTGGTCTTCGGAAACGGAGGGCGGCATGATCACGCCCGCTGGACGGTGGCGTTCGACAAATTGATACATCTTCTCCAATGCGCCCGGAGCGTTCCGGTCAACCGGATGTAGAACCAATTGAAAATCGGTTCCGTCCAATTGATCCAGGATCCCGCGCTGCATGTTTACGACATATTGCGGACTTGGATTGTCATATGCGAGCGCAATCAAGAATGATCGTCGGAACGCCAATGCTCGTGCCTGCGGATCTGGCGCATATCCCTGCTCCGCCATGATTTTTTTGACTTTTGCACGGGTTTCAGCGCGAACAATCGGATGGTCGTTCAACACTCTCGATACGGTCTTCTTCGACACATTTGCCAACCGCGCGATATCATTGATCGTGACCTTCGCACGCCCTGCGATCGCGTCATTGGCGCCTGGCGAGCCCGTATTTTTTGTCTGCTTTTCAGGCATCTAGACCCCTAAGATGATCCATGTCTCG
>JABSQA010000182.1:2216-4585 GCA_013213825.1 Henriciella sp. | reverse complement strand
CAACACTACCCCGCACTTTCCGCGAATGGACCATAGCTGAGCTGGGGGCACCTTTTGTTTTCCGATGACGCTTCCATTGTTTTGAAGAAAGTCCATCACCTGCTGTTGGTACGCGATCCTTATGATTGGGTGCTCGCGCGAGCACGATTCTTTTTATCGGATAACTTTGAGGCTGAGTTAGATCACTTGAAAAACGGGAATGCGCCGATCGACGCGATCCTGAATATGATGATCTTTGGGATACATCAAAAAGTCCCCGCATTGTGGGATATCTACACGCATAATTGCGTCAGCTGGCTCGGCACATCGGCTCAAATCATCAAGTATGAAGAACTTGCTGGACACTGCCGAAATATAGCGGCTCCAGAAGCTGAAACCTATTTCCGGGACCTATTCGCAAAGTGCGGCATGGATCACTTGCCCGAAGATTGGCGAGAGCGGGTGGAAATTGGATCTGATCGCAAGAAAAGCGGCACAGCACGTGAAAACTTGAAATCTGATGGCGGCGCGGCAGACATTCCTGACGAATTGCCAGACATCCAAAAAAAGCTTGTTGATTATGCAGCTCCGGGGCTTCGGACCTTACTAGGATACGCCTGACTTTAGGGATTGGAGGGGCCATGAAACGCCGAGTTGTTATCGTCGGTGGCGGATCTGCCGGATGGATGACCGCAGCCTATTTGAATGGCGCACTGAATGAGCGTGGCGAGAACCCGACGGTTGACATAACGCTTATTGAGTCACCGGACATTCCGCGCATCTCCGTTGGAGAAGCGACCGTGCCATCCATTCAGCATGTTCTTTCCGTCGTGGGGCTCGACGAAATAGAATTCATGAAAGCCGCGAAGGCCACATTTAAGCAATCCATCCGATACCAAAACTGGCTGTTCAATGATGATAGCTATTATCACCATCCGTTCAGCCGCTATCGCGTTCAACCAATCGATCGCACCGGGCGAGATTGGCTAAAATCTGATCGTTCCATTCCTTTCATGGAGACGGTCTCCGCGCAGCCCGTCATTTGCGATATGGCCCGCGCGCCAAAAATGTTGGGGCGCTGGGACATGGGCGCACCTCTCTCCTACGCGTATCATATGAACGCGCAAAAATTCGCGGATCTTTTACGGGACTTTTCAATTCCCCGGGGCGTTACGCACGTCTTGGCCAATGTCATCGACACAGACGTGGATGAAAGCGGATACATACAGTCCGTCCGCACAGATACCGAACGCGACATTGCCGGTGATATATTTGTCGATTGCACCGGCTTTCGCGCACGCCTTTTGGGGGAAACTCTGGGCGTGCCATATGAAGATTATTCGAACTGGCTGATGAGTGATCAAGCCCTGGTCGGCCGGATCAAATATGCCGACTTTTATCCTGGTCTGATCCGCCCATATACGACCGCAACTGCGCTGTCTTCTGGCTGGGTATGGGACATCCCCATGCAAGATCAGCGATCGATCGGTTACGTCCACTCTAGTCATTTCATCAACCAGGAAGACGCAGAAAAAGAAATCCGCGCTTATGAAGGCAAACATGGCGGTCAACTCGAAACGCGGCTGATCAAATTTCATGTCGGGCAACGCCAGAAAGCCTGGCATAAGAATTGTGTCGCCATCGGCTTGTCCGGTGGCTTTATCGAGCCATTGGAGTCAACCGGATTATATTTGTCTGATCTCGGCGCGGTCATGCTCGCAGAGCACTTCCCCTATACAGATAGCGCGATGGAAACGATGGCGTTCCGCTTCAACCGGATTGTCTCAAATCGCTATTTCGAAATTCTCGATTTCATCAATATGCATTATTGCTTGTCGCGGCGGACCGATACGCCGTTCTGGCAAGAGGTGCAAAAGCCGGAACACATCACGGATCGCCTGCAAGCCAAGTTCGAATTCTGGAAATCGAAGCCGCCAAGCGCATCGGACTTTGATGACCAGGCGTTTCCGAATGGCGCGGGCAACATTGACCGGGTCATCGCGGGTTGTGATCCGCGCTCACCTGTTGATGCGGCGGGTTTGTGGAATCATGAAAGCTATGAAGCCATCATGTATGGAATGCATTTCTGTGGAAGCCCCTTAGCGCCTCCAGATGCTGACGCTCAAAAACCACGCGTGATGCCTGCCATTATCCGGCGCCTACAAGCCGCTAAGCAAAAACTGCCGCCCCATGATTTATGGCTCCGCAATATTCTGGGCGCGGAGGCTTTCAATTATTCTGGGTATGAACCAGCCGGCTGGGCTTCGGCCACGTCGCGCCCGTTTTAAGCCTCCTCCGGCGAGCCTTTATCTTCCTTTTCGGCATCGGGTTTTGGCTCAGGATCTGGCGCGTTTGTCACCGATCCCGCGCCGCTTGCCGAATGCCTGCCT
>JABSQA010000182.1:0-2206 GCA_013213825.1 Henriciella sp. | reverse complement strand
AACCATGCGGCAACGCCGCCACCCAATCCGACCAAAATGAGCAGGATCAACCAGAACGAGGGCCCAGACCTCGTCTCGGCACGGGCGATTTCTTCAATTCGCTCATCGAGCGTTTCGGCTTCTTCCGCTTCGAGGAATTGTACGCCTGAAATGTCGCTCGACATCTGCATGGCGCCCCGCAAGGTGTCATCCAATTCCAAGCCGACCAGATAGACTGAAGCGTCACTATTGTTCCGGTTCAAGTCCGGCATATCCGCGCGGACGCGATAAGTAGTCCCTTGCGTCATGCCGCTCGTATTACAGAAAATCTGCACGTGAACGGGGGTCCCAGCAGTGGCCTCTATCGGGCCATA
This sequence comes from Henriciella sp., assembly GCA_013213825.1. Classification (GTDB taxonomy): domain Bacteria; phylum Pseudomonadota; class Alphaproteobacteria; order Caulobacterales; family Hyphomonadaceae; genus Henriciella. Next base: position 1,853 of record JABSQA010000182.1, on the reverse strand, counting down.
GGTTTGCGCGGCTATCGGTCCAACAATCGTCAGCGTTTCTAGTTCCACCGGATCTGTCGCTCTCAAAACGTTGACTTGCAGCTCCAAGCAACCGCCCTGCTCATAATCGAGCGCTTCTGCCATCAGGAATACCTTGCCGTCCCGACGAGGCGTAAAGGTGATCCAATCTACAGCCCAGTCGCGCTCTAGGACGAGGTCTATGGGCTCGTCAAACGCGAGCTCGGTCGCATCGGCGTGAAAGTCATTTGGCTCATAAGCGTCTCCCATTTCGCCGGAATAGACTGAGACCATTGCGGGATAACGGCTGGCGCGCACATCATTGAGACTAATCGTATACGTCCCTTTAGGCAGATGCGCATCACTGCCCCGGAACCAATCACCATCCTCGCGCGCGATTTCGTACCAAGCGTTCGGACCAACATTCGACGCCCGGAAGCGGTATAATCCGTCCTCCTCGATCTCCATCGTCATGCGCGCAACGCGATTGGACGTGGTGAGCACATATGTTGGGACCCCGAGGTCGAGTATGGTGGGCGCGCTGTCTTCCGCCACCGGGATCGCGACTTGCCGTTCAACCAATGCGAACTGAAAGGGCTCCGGATCGAAATGATTACCATTGCCATAGGATAGACGCAGCAAGTGATCGCCAGCTGGCAAGGAGACATCCATGCCATAAGCGATCTGCCGTTCTGTCTCTGGTTCAAGGAACTGCGCCTGCAAGCCTTGATCGGTATCGGTCACGATTGAGAGATGCGTCTCTTCCGCGAGCGTGAAACGAAATACATCTTGGTCGCCAGCAGGTATGAGGCGCACTTCGGTCGGCGCACCGAGCTCTAAAGGCCAAGCGAGCAGCCCGTCATCATTTGGTTCCGTGAGGTCCAAATCTGGCCACGCCTTTATCATCAAATCAGCCGCAGCTGACCCAGCTTGACGATCGATAACGACATAAGCGCCATCAGGATTCGTGATCCGCGCCGACGCACTTTGATAGGACAGACCAGAACCATCGAAAATGGTGACACCGGGAAAGGGTGAATTATTCTCATCACTCACCAGCGCCACATAGCCAGGCTCGGTGAGGTCCAAGTCTAATTGAAGTAACTGACCATCCGTGACAGCGGCCATTGCGCGGGTGCGGATGACATAGGCGTTTTCTGTGGCGCTCCAGCCCGGCATGCTGAACGTTGGCAAAGTCTCTGTCGCTTCTGCTTCCGCTTCAAGCGGTTCTTCTGGCGCAGGCAACGGCTGTGCTTCTTGTTCAGACATGGCGGTCAGTGGAATCGCCGCTATTAGCGCGCCGAGGAGGCCGATACGTAAAACCTGTTTCATCGGATCAGCCTCCGGCGAATGCTCTCTACTTTCTCGCGGGCCAGCGCCAGGGCCTGTGGTACAGACCCGTTACAGGAGTCCGCGCCATCCGTGACAACGATCATCACGCCGCGTTCAATATTCTGCTCGGCAAGCGAATCCGCCGCAACGATAATGCTCTGCGCCAGCGGCGTTCCGCCATTCGCACCCGCGCGATCCACCGCCGCCTGAACTTGCGAAAGCTCTTTCGTAAACGGCACGGTCTGATTCACATAGCAACCATTATAGGTGAATAGCCCAACCATATCCTGTTCTACGATCCGCCCGCACGCGAACAAATTCGTGAGTGCTTCTTTGGCACGATCGATCCGATTATTGTCATCCTCATCCATTGATCCTGACGTATCGAGCACAATCGCATAGCCTGCGCCCGTCGGCGGATCGAGCAAGATCTTATGATACTGATCAGGCCCCTGTTCGTAGCTATTGAATCGCTCTTGGCTGTTGGACCAACTGGCCACCGTGGACGGATTATCCAATTGGCG
>JABSQA010000181.1 GCA_013213825.1 Henriciella sp. | reverse complement strand
CCCCCAGGGCGGTCTCCATGCTTGGATTGAGCTGGTTCAGCCCAATCCCAACACAGATTGGCAACAGGAACATAAGCATCACGATCAGTGTAGACAGTCGCATGGTCGGTCCCCGTTACTTTGCGAAGCAGGACTATGACCCAAAGTGTTGGCAAAAAGGTGGCACAGGTTCAGCGCAAAATGACTGAACACACAAATATTTGACCCCGCATGGCTTGAGCCAGGCTCATAATTATGGCTTCGAACTGGAAAGGTGCGGTAAAAATTGCCGAATGTCCCCCGCGCGCCATATGGGACACAGACATTCCGACTGGAGAGGGCCCAGAATGACAAAAAGCTATTCCTATTTCCGTTATATGGTTGCGATGAGTTCAAGCGCCGCTGCGCTGATCTTGTCCGGCTGCGTTGCCACGGCGCAGGACGTCGCCATTGTCCAACCGGGTGCGCCTGGCGAGCCCGCAAAGACACTGAGCGCGAGTGAAGCCGCGATCATTGCGCAAAATAGCTATTCCTTGGACGATGTCCGCTTCATGCAGGATATGATCCCGCATCATCAGCAAGCGGTTGAAATGTCGGCGCTGGTTTCAGAGCGCACCAATAATCAAAACTTGGTCGATATTGCCGGTCGCATTGACGCGTCCCAAGCCGATGAGATCGAGTTTATGCGCGGCTGGCTCTCGTCCCGCGGCGAAGAGGTGCCCAGCGCCCACGCTCATCATGGCACGCATATGTCACATGAGATGATGGGTATGGCGACACCTGAGCAAATGGCGCAATTGGCTGCATCTCAAGGCACAGATTTTGATCAGCTCTTTCTCACTCTCATGGTCACCCATCATGAAGGTGCGGTGACCATGGTCAATGATCTCTTGGAGCAGCCTGGCTCTGCATATGACCCTGTCCTCTTTGAGTTTGTGAACGACATTGTGAATGATCAAACGGCCGAAATTGAGCGGATGAATGACATGCTCGCCGGTCTATCGAGTGATCCACGCGGAGGTCTGGTCGCCGGTTTCCGAGATGCGGGCGAAGCCATCTCAAACCTGACCCTGGTGGCATCATTGCCAAAGCCACCTGGCTTCTTTGACCCTGAAAATCCAGCCGGCTTGCCCCCATTGATCGAACCGAAGAAAGACGATGCGGCTGCGGACGCAGACACGGACGAGCACATGCATCATGAAGGGCATGGCGATCACGATCACGCGGCAATGGAAGCTGAAGAGACAGCGCGCGAAGACGATCAAAGCAATGCCGAAACCGAGTGGGGCGCACGCTCGCCGCTGCTAAGCTTCTCCAATACGGATATGGCCTTCTCTGGCGACATGATGATTGTCGGCAATTATCACGGCTTCAATATCTATAGCCTCTCTGACGACGGTATGCCAAATCTGATCAGCTCCGTGGTTTGCCCAGGGGGCCAAGGGGATGTGTCGATCGTTGGCGATTTGTTGATCATGTCGGTCGAGCAAACCCGCGGCCGCGTCGATTGTGGCCGCCAAGGCATTGCGGATGAGGTCAGTGCTGATCGTTTCCGGGGTCTCCGCATCTTCGATATTTCAGACCCTCGCCTTCCACGCCAAGTCGGTCAGGTTCAGACCTGCCGTGGCTCGCACACGCATTCCGTGGTTGCAGGTCCTACCGATGATGGCAAAATCATTGTCTACAATTCTGGAACCTCCTCAATCCGTGAAGAAGAAGAACTTGCGGGCTGTATCGGTGAAGTCCCTGGCGATGATCGCACCGCCCTCTTCCGCATTGATGTGATTGAAATCCCGGTTGCCGATCCATCACAATCGCGCATCGTCGAGAGCCCAACCGTCTTCATGGACACAGAGTCCGGTCAAATTGCGGGCCTCTGGCAAGGCGGCGACCATGGTGAAGACACCCAGCGCAGCTCCCGGACGGATCATTGCCACGACATTACCGTCTTCCCTGAAAAGCAACTGGCAGCAGGCGCTTGCTCGGGCAATGGCGTGATCTTCGACATTTCTGATCCATATAAGCCAACCCGTATCGACGCGGTGCTGGACCAGAAATTTGCCTATTGGCACTCCGCCACCTTTAACAATGATGGCACCAAAGTCTTGTTCACAGACGAATGGGGCGGCGGCAGCCGGCCACGTTGCCGCGCTTCTGACCCGATGGATTGGGGCGCCAATGCGATTTATGACATCGTCGACGGCAAGCTCGAATTCCGCAGCTATTTCAAACTGCCAGCCCCGCAAACGGAACAGGAAAATTGCGTTGCGCATAATGGCTCAGTGGTGCCCGTACCTGGTCGCGATCTATTCGTGCAGGCTTGGTATCAAGGCGGCATGTCGGTGATCGACTTCACCGACAGCGCCAATCCAAAGGAAATCGCCTATTTTGACCGTGGCCCGATCCATGAGGAACTCTTGGTACTCGGCGGATATTGGTCGACTTACTGGTATGCGGGCAAAGTCTACGGCACCGAGATTGTGCGCGGTCTGGACGTGTTCTCGCTCAACCCAAGCGACGACATTTCCGCAAACGAACTCGCAGCAGCAGGATTGGCTGACCAAGGTGAGCTGTTCAATCCGCAACAGCAATTCGTTGTCACATGGCCAGAAGGCGCGCCGGCTGTCGCACTATCCTATGTCGATCAATTGGCACGGTCTGAAGCGCTATCTGTTTCTCAAATCAATCTGTTGAGTGAAGTCATCGGCACGGCCCAAGCGTCACTTGATGCGGATCGCGGAGATCGCGCGACCGCATCGGAACTGCGCGACCTCGCTGCCGATCTCAATGGAAGCGACCTGAGCGGTATTGATCAGCAACGTTTGATCGCGCTGAAAGAAAGCCTCGAGGCCTTATCCGAACGGCTCTAATTGAAGCAAACTTTGATATGCGGGCGGCTGAAATCTCGGTCGCCCGCATTTTTGTGTCGCGTTCGCTATTCGTCGGATAGTCTTTCTTCCGCGACCACTCTAAAGGCCTCTAAGGCAATCTGCTGCTCGTTTTGCCAAAGCAGATCGTTGAGCGGAGAAATCATCGCGGTTTCGCCCATAATCGGCGCGCGCAGGCAACGCGCCAGAACTTGCGACAGGCCAACACCGCGCCCGCCATCATAACAGGTCAGCTGACGCAGCACGGTCACAGTGCCATACTGTGAGCCCCTAAAAACATTATACTTAAACACCCGTCGCCGGACGATTTCGTCCTCGATTCCCAGGTCTTGCAAGTTCAAAAGATCTTCATAGCGCTCTATCTCTTCGGCGCTAATTTCGCGATAAGACGCGAGTTCGACGATGGCTTTCTCATCATCCATGTCGAAAGCCTAGGAAGATTCGTCCTAATAAGTGGTTGATTTTGAGCGGAAGGACGCGCCCTTCCATCGGCGCAGCTTATCCGGCCCAAACATCCAGCACGTAGCGGCCGCTCGCCGCAAATTCTTCCATCCAGACTTCTGCTTCAGCAAAACTAACATCCGCCTGCTCGGCATACAGCTTGGTCAGTGTGCGCCGAACATCCGGTTCCATACTCGCGCCATCGCCACAGACATAAATGATGGCGCCGTCTTCGATCAGACGCCAGACTTGCGCTTGTTGTTGACGCAGAACGTCTTGGACATAGACACGTTCAGCTTGGGCGCGCGAGAAGGCCGTATGCAGCGCAATCACACCATCCGCTTCTGCCGCTTTCAGTTCTTCCTCATAGATGAAGTCCTGATCCGGGTGACGACATCCGAAAAACAGCATGGCCTCGCCAAGATCGGCGCCGTCGGTTTTGAGCGCTCGACGCGCCTGAATGAAACCGCGGAATGGCGCAAGCCCGGTTCCTGGACCAATCATCACAATTGGCACGGACGGATCTTCTGGCAATCGGAAGGGTGAGCTCGGCGGTTGCACCACAGCTTGTACAATATCGCCTTCGGACAAGCGCGAGAGATGAGTTGAGCAAACACCATGATATGTCCCGCGACCAGACCTTGCCGGTCCCTCAACCAATCCCACCGTGATCGAACAGCGAGCTGCGGCCGCGGCCTGGGAAGAGAATATCGAGCACCGATTTGCGCTTCGCTTGAACCTCACGCCGATACAAGTCGACGCCATCTTTTTCCGGCGCCGCCAGCGCTTCCAGTTTCGGCTTGCTATCAGGGCAGCGCGTGTAAGAGGCGAGGATGCCAATATCCTTGCGCGTCGCAACGGCTTGCAGCTCGCCATAACGTTCGGCCAGCCGCCGCACGGAGAATGTGCTGCCACTTGGAAACGGACCACGCATTTGGCTGCGCGACTCGATTCGAATATATGCGTCTGCATCAATACCAATTCGGTTTAGACAGCGCTCGACCAACTCCGGTGGGTTCTTGGGCACAACACATAGATGATCGCCGGGTTCATAGGTCACACCATCCGGCAATTCGATCTCGATATGCCGCGTCGAGCGGACCTCCTTGTTGCCTTCAACCGGTGTTTGCAATTCGCGATTGGCCAGGATGCGCATATCAACTGCGCCCGCCATATTGGCGACCGGGTTCGCGGTGACGCTTTCTGCGATCTCGACTTTGTAGAGTGGCTCGGTCGCAATCGGGCTAGAGAAATCCACGCCAATATCCAGCGCATCTCCGAGCGTCGGCCATAGCGCTTCAAGCCAGGCCTGGAATTGACCGTCTAAATCGTCGCG
>JABSQA010000180.1 GCA_013213825.1 Henriciella sp. | reverse complement strand
AGGCCGCGGTAGCTCAGTGGTAGAGCGCATCATTGGTAATGATGAGGTCGGGAGTTCAATTCTCCCTCGCGGCACCAGCTTACATCGCAGATTTCTTATCACTTCAATCACTCAAAGTTTCTGCTGAAGCAGGTCCCGCGCGCCTCTACTCCCCACTCTCATAATCGCCGCGGGGGCGATCAATCAGGTTTGAAAAGAAGATCGCGTTCATCAGCAATTTTTCAGAGCCTGGATAGGTCCCGCGGAAGACAGGATTATCGGCCATCAAGATAACGGTGCCGCCGCCCATACGCTCCGCCACGACAGAGGGTGTTCCGGCAATCTCGGACTGGCGGCGGTCTGAGGCATAGCCGGTGAGTAATGGGTCTTCGTCATATTGCACAGGAACTGCGTAGGGATTGCCCTCCGGCCGCTCAAGCGTGAAGCTGACATTGCGGTGTACCGGCAGCTCTCGATCTGCGAAGCCGAAGCCCAGCGGATGGCTGGTGTCCAAGTCTGTGGCGAAGATGGCGCCGCCAATGACATGTTCCGCATCGCGCAGGCCCATATCGCTAAAGTTTAAGCGGGCCGTGGGTGTGTCTTCGTCTTCTGCATCCTCATCTTCGGGTTTGATGGCAGGCGCCTCACCGCCATTGAGTGCGGCCGCTTTTCGCGCTTGGATTGCCCCTTGCGACCACAAAGCGGCATCGCGCAGTGCGACCAGTGTGCCGCCGCCTTCAACCCAGGTGAGGACCGTATCGGTGAGCGCCTCATCTAAGACGGGTGCTGCGTCGCCGTTTGAAAGACTGCCCGCGAGAATGAGGTGCGTGTATTTGCTCCAATCCAAGTCGCCGAGGCGGCGTTTGTGCACCAATGTCACCGGCATGCGCTGACGATAATCCAAGGTCCACCAGACCTCTCCGACATCATAGCGTGATAAGCCGCCATCATAAGCCAGCACAACACGCGGCGCTTTGAGCGCGCGGAAAGTTCGGTTGGATCCAAGGTCACGGCCTGGCACAGGTGTCAGGCCCGACGTTGCTGCAAAGACAGGCACGCCGTCTTCCGCTGCAATCGTCTTCATAATTTCGTGGATCTCATCATTTGCAGCGTCTTGCCGGGCCAAAGGCACAAACACGGCGCCGCGACCGAGTTCGACCACGCCACTCGTGGTTCGAACCGTGGTCTCATCCATTGTCGCACGCGCCATTAAGTCCGCGCTGAGGATACGATTGAGCGCCCGCGGCGCAAAGGAATGCGACCAGTCGAAGACATAGCCGTAGGATGCACGATCCGGCAGTGGCGCGGACTGGAATTCGCCATCGGCCAGATCGCCTATGGGGAGTGAACGCGCGGCGCGGCTGCTAATAGATGCATAGTCCAGGTCATAGGCCAGTGGCAGCGTCCAACCGGACACGTCGTAGAAAATATTCTCTTCAAACTCCGTGAAACGCTCGAATATGCCGCGCACCATGCGATTATTCATCTGGGCCGTGGGCACGAAATAGCTCGATCCTGCGGGATAGACGCGATCCTCTGCGCGGACACTTCCGGAGAGACGGCGTACGTCAATATCATGCAGACGAAGCAGTCGCACAAAGCGTGCGGCGCGTTCAGGGTCGCCCTCTGCGGTGAAGACCCACCCGCCGCGGTCCACGCGATTGGCCTGGCGAGCATTTTCAGCGAAAAAGTCTCGCTGATAGGCAGTGATTTCAGACCGCAAATCCAATGAGCCTTGGATGGTTGTCAGCGCCGTGCGGAATTGTGTGCGGACATTGTCGGCGGTCTCGACAAGACCGCGTTCGGTCATCACAGCGCCGCCCCGTGCCGCGCCCGCCTCAAACAGAATGCCGAGCGAACCATTGATTTGCGGATAGGTCGAGCCTTTGCCGATATAGAAATTATCGAAGCCTTGCTCGGTCCAATACAGACGGGCTTCGCTGTCGAGGAAGGCGGCATGGCGCTCGCCCATGCCCTTGGTCAGCTCCCGCGCCCGTGCTGGGATCAAAGGATTGCGCCGAAGCTCTTCGCCTGGGTGGAAATAGTAAGGGCTGGCCGATCCCATTTCGTGATAGTCGGCCGAGACCATAGGCTTCCACTTATGCCACTCTTTAATCCAAGCCCGGCTTTCCGGCTGGGTCAGCAAGAGCCACTGACGGTTGAGGTCGAACCAATAATGATTGGTCCGTGCTTCAATCCACATATTATGCGCCTCATCACTGAGATCGGTATTTTCGGCGTACGTCCAAAAGGTCTCGGTATGATCGATGCGCCGCGCATGCCCGTCAGGGTTGAACACGACCGTGAAGATCATCACGGCATCATTCAGCTGGGCTTCGATCTCCGCCCCCTGCCCCGCAGCATAGTGAAAAAGCAGTGGGATTGCCGCATCCATGGATGAGGTCTCCGCGCCATGCACGCCGTAATTGATCCAGAGAATCACCGGCGCTGCATCCGCCTCCGCTCGACCTGCGAGACGTTCGAGATGCGTGGTGCGAATGGTTTCCAAATTGGCGTGGTTTTCAGGGCTGGTCACCGTAAAGGTCAGGATCGGCCGACGCTCGTGTGAATATCCAATCGTCTCTACCGCAATACGGTCGGAACCTTCGGCCAAGTCGCGCAAATAAGCGATCATGTCGCTATACCGGACAGGCTTTTCGCCGATTTCATAGCCAGCTTGCGATTCGAAAGCGGGGACGGTCTCGTCATAGGTCACGCCGTCGACTTGGAAATAGCTCACCGGTTCTGCCAAAACCGGGGCGGATGAGAAAAGTGTCAAAGCAGCGAGAGCAGTGAAAGCACGGCGCAACATGGCGGCTCCTAAATAGAAATTGCGTATTGCCAAGCACTTAGAGGAGGCGTGCACCCGGTCAAGCGCTGGTGCGATCACATTCAGGCAGCACGCCTATTCTATGCTTCTGATCAAGCCGGAGGTTCGCTGACTTGAACGACCAATTTGCCGAGATTGGCGCCGGTAAAGAGGCGGCCGAGTGCTGACGGCGCATTTTCGAGCCCGACCACAATATCCGTCTCAAACTTCAATTTGCCTTCCATCAACCAGCCGCCCATCGCCGCGGCGCCTTCCATGAACCGATCCAAATAATCGATAATGATGAATCCCTGCACTTTGGTTCGGCGCATCAAGAGATTGTCGAAATTCTTCGGCCCCGTCGTTTCGCTCGGGTCCAAATTATAGGTCGAGATCAGACCGCAAAGCGGCATACGCGAAAAATCGTTTAGGCGCGCGATGACAGCTTCCATAATCTCGCCGCCGACATTTTCGAAATTGACATCAATCCCATCCGGACAATGCCGATCGAGGGCCTCTCCAACATTCTCAGTCTTATAGTTGATCGCAGCATCAAACCCCGCCTCTTCGGTGAGCCAGCGACATTTCTCATCTGATCCGGCAATCCCGACCACGCGGCAGCCCTGGATCTTGCCAATTTGTCCGACCATAGAGCCAACAGCGCCCGCAGCAGCGGAAACAACAAGCGTGTCCCCCGCTTTAGGTTGGCCAATGTCCATGAGGCCGAAATAGGCCGTCATCCCGGTCGCGCCTAAAGGCCCCATATAGGCCGTCAGCGGCACGCCGGGTATGACGGGTAAGACGTTTACCGCTGCGCCCGGCAAATCATTGTACAAGGCCCATGTCGCGAGCCCCGTATTGACGATGCTGCCGACGGGCACATCTGGGAAGTTGCTCTCTTCCACCACGCCAATTGAGCCGCCACGCATCGGCGTATTCAGCTCAACGGGCGGCAAATAGGCGTCCATATCGCTCATCCAAATGCGGTTGGTGGGATCCAGTGACAGATAGATGGTGCGAACGCGAACCAGCCCGTCGCCCAGCGCGCTCATCTCCTCGGAAACGAGCTCTAAATCGCCTTCGGCCACTTCCCCGACAGGGCGTTTGCGTAAATACCAAGATTGATTGGTCGGCATTTGTGTCTTCCTCCATGTGTTTTGTGTGAGATGGATCGTTCGCGTGCGCAATCAAATCTCATTCCGGTTCAGACTCGGTTGGGTCGACATATTTGCGGGCGGTTTTTGAATGACGCGAAATCAATCTTCGACGTTCAGGAATTTTAATCAAAATCTCGAGCTCACGATACGCGCAGCGCCCGACCCAAGCGCGCGCCGGGTCCTCGCTTTCAATGAGGTCTAATGCGATCAGACACGCGCGCTCGTGGCTCTCACTATTGCTCTTCCCGAATTCTCTAAGCGCCCAGCAGGTCGCCTGGCGGACATGATCGCGCGGATCATTAGCCGCGTCTTCCATAATCGCGCAAAAGGTCGACGCGGTGTCGGCGTCAAAAGTCTTTGCGCGCATAGACAGGTTTGCCATCAAAGCTAGTCCAGCGCGTTTGACCTAAACCTTGGTTTGCGTGCTCCATTTCATAACCCAATCAACGGCGTCCGGACGCGGGACCATAACTGTTTTGACGAAGAGGTCGCACGTGCTCCAGTCGGTAAGGTCAGCAACCCAGATTGCAATCAAATCGGCATCGGCAGCGCTTGTCGGTACCGTCAAGATAGCGAGCGCCTTGGTTTCCAAAAAATGACTGCTGCCAAAGCAACTCAGCGCGTTTGCGGTCCTTCCCGATCATTTTTGCGATTCGGCGAATGTCGCGAGTAGAAACACCTAAGACCGCTTCAACGGGTACGCGGCGGACTATTGCCATCACTTTTGGATTTTTACTTCGTAACGCCTTAAGCCGGTCGACGAATACGTCCATTGTTCGAGTATATGAGCACAGATTTGACGACGCAATAATGCACTGCCGCATGAGGCG
>JABSQA010000018.1:21182-36329 GCA_013213825.1 Henriciella sp. | reverse complement strand
ATTCGCCGCCGTCTTCAGCACTTACTTGGCTATGGTGATTGGCAAAATGTTCAGAGAGGTATTGGTGCCGATCCGACAGCTCGCCGATGGCAAAGTGGACATCACACTCCCGGCCTCATCGAAGAACGAGTTCGGCAAGATCACCGCCGCGCTGAAGATCTTTCAGAGCAATGAACGTCAGCGTCAGGAAGATGACCGTCATCGCGAAGATGTTTTGGATCAACTCGCCAATGGTTTGCATGCGCTGTCCGATGGCGATTTCGTAGACAAAATAGACTCCAAATTCCCAGATACGTATGAGCGTCTCCGGACGGACTTCAATTCTTCGAAGACCAGCATTCTCGATGCGATGAACCGTATCTCCAAGTCTGTGCAGGACATTCGCCAGGGCGCCAGCAAAGTGCGCCAGGACGCTGGAGACCTCTCCGCGCGCACCGAAGGCCAAGCCGCGACGTTGGAAGAAACCGCAGCGGCGCTCGAAGAAATGACGGCGAGTGTCAAATCCACGTCTGACAGTGTCGTCCATACCAATCAATTCGTCAGCACGGTTGAAGATGGTGTGCGGGAAAGCCGCGACATTGCTCAACGTAAGGTTTCGACCATGACCGATATTGAAGCTTCTTCGAATCAAATCTCCCAGATTGTTACGGTCATCGAAGAGATCGCATTCCAGACCAATCTTCTCGCGCTGAATGCAGGTGTTGAAGCCGCTCGCGCTGGCGAAGCCGGTCGCGGATTTGATGTGGTGGCTTCAGAAGTCCGGGCACTGGCCGGCCGGTCTGCCGAAGCGGCGAAAGAGATTACCAGCTTGATTGAAGCCAACGCGGCACGCGTTGGGGAAGGCGTCACGCTCATTCAAAATGTGAGCGATGCGCTCGAAGATATTGTTGAGAAAACGACCGAGGTTTCGAAACACGTTTCCGATATCGCCATCGCGGCCAACGAACAGTCGCTCGGGCTCTCCGAAATCAACTCGGCTGTGAGTCAGCTAGATCACGTGACGCAACAAAACGCTTCTATGGTTGAGCAGACAACCTCATTTAGCATTGGCTTGAGCAATGATGCCGACGAATTGATGCGCCTGATTTCTCAGTTCCGCATCACCGAAGCCGGTGGCGCTTCGTCGCTGAATACATTCTCCAAGCCAAGTAAGTCGGCAGAAGCCGCTTAGATCCATTGCGCTAAGCGCCCTTCAATACACTTACCGAGTTTTTCCATGCGTTCTCCTATTTTATTCTTAGGCCGCTTCGCGGCTGTCACCTCAATAGCCATTCTCGCACCCGAATCTTTCGCTGAAGAAGCGGCCGAAAAGAGCGAGCTCCAAAAGGCGATTGAGGCGATTCAACCGATATTCGTCGCGCGCGTGCGATATGAGGGCGTCGATCAGGAAGGTCTCTCTGAGACCGCCGACGCGTTGACATATCGATTGCGCGCCGGGTTTGAAACCGGAGCGATCTCTGACACGAAATTCTTAATCGAGTTCGACCATGTTGAAGCGCTGATTGATGATTTTAACTCGACCATTAATGGCAATACAGGCTTCCCCGTCGTCGCCGATCCAGATGTCACCGAACTGAACCGGATACAGCTGACCAATACGTCCTTGCCGGACACCAAACTCACATTCGGACGGCAGCGTATCATTCTCGATGATTCCCGGTTTGTAGGAAATGTCGGCTGGCGTCAGAATGAGCAGACCTTTGACGGCGTTCGCGTGCAAAATACCAGCCTCGGCAATCTGGCGCTGGATGTCAGCTATGTTCAGCAAATCAATCGGATTTTTGGCGATGACTCGCCGATCGGACGCTGGGATGGCGACAATTTTATTATCAATGCGAACCACCCATCGCCGATCGGGAAAGTGACCGGCTTTGCCTATTTGCTGGATATCGAAAATGCCGGGGGCATTTTCTCATCGCAAACGATTGGGGCCCGGTTGAACGGCGCTCAGAAGCTCGCCGATGGCAAACTTTCCTATGTCGCCTCGCTCGCCCAGCAGAATGACTATGGCGATAGCCCATTCGATTACAGCGCGAATTATGTGCTCGCAGAAGGGACCTATTCGCAGAACGGGATTTCAGCGGGGCTGGGCTATGAACTACTGGGCGGCGATGCGCAACGCGGGTTCCAAAGCTCGCTGGCAACGCTGCATAAGTTTCAAGGCTGGGCCGACAAGTTTCTGGTGACGCCCACAGGCGGGATCGAGGATCTCTACGTCAAAGCGGGATATGCTCCCGGCGCCGTCGGGCCGTTTCAAGGCACGAAATTCGTTGCGGTATATCACGACTATTCAGCAGATCAGAATGGCGGCGATTACGGCTCAGAGGTTAATCTGTTGGCGACGACCAAATGGGAGTCGCTCGGCTTCACCTTGAAATATGCCGATTATGATTCAGACGGATTTGCGACGGACACGAACAAGGTTTGGATCCAAGTCGATTTCGGGTTCTAAAGACGAGCGGGTGCTCTCTAGCATTTGTTCGAGTTTGTTCTCCAAGCGTCGCTTGCGCCCGTCGGACATGATCAGTGTTGCGCCATATCGGTTGACCTCGCTGCAATGCAGGATACGGCACGTGACTGCGCCAAATTCACGAATGGAAACCAAATAGGTTTCGCCAACACGCAAAGGTGGAGAGGCTCGGAAGCCCAAGCCCTCTTTCGAGATATCGATCAGGTTTCCGAAAGAAATTTTCCGCCCGCCCAAGCTGATATCGATGGGCGCGCTAAAATCATAGCGCCGGCTTCGGCGCTGGTGCTGCTGCGAACTCATAATGTCCCCGTCGCATTGCAATCCCATGATGATGTCGCCACACCTTCAGGGGAATATTATATCTTTTCTTATATTGATTCTTTGAGGTTTGTTTTTTAAAAGCTCCTTTCATCAAATTTGAGAAGGATATTAAAGCTGAATCTGTATTGCAGATTTTGTATACTGCGATTCGCCTTTAGGTTGTGTCAATTCTTTTCTGGCGCTTCGAAAGGGGGGGGCCCTTCTGAAACTGCGCTTTGAGCCGAGCTCGAATGCCCTATGATAAACCCTCGGCACAGACGCGGTTTCGTCCCAGTAGTTTTGCGCGGCTCAGCGCCGTGTCGGCCGCCGCGACCATGTCATCAGGGGAGCGGCGAGACTTGTAAGGCGCGATCCCAAATGAAGCCGTTGCAGGCGTATCCGCAGCGTTCGAGAAGGCGGCCGTCACCCGCATTTCCTCGAATTTATGCTTCACAGAAACCATCAAATTGTACGCGGCCGTCGTATCAATGTTCGGAAGAATGATGGCGAACTCATCGCCGCCATAACGCGCCACGAGATCCGACCCTTTGGTATGCTCGAACAACACAGTCGCAAACGCTTTCAGGACAGCGTCACCTGCCTGGTGCCCGAGATTGTCATTGACGCGCTTGAATTCATCTAAGTCGGCAATGACCAAACAGAACCCATTGCGAGAGTCCTCAGAGTCTTTGATTTGCCACTCCAATCGGTTTTCAAATGCGCGGCGATTGGCAACAGAGGTTAGCGGATCGAGTAGGCTTTGTTTGCGAACCTGCTCCAATTCCTCATTGAGTTTCTTCACGCGCGCCTGTGACTCGCGCAAGCCATCCGTCAGTCGTGTCGATACAACCGACATTCTCTGGCTCTCAGCAATCAATGTGGACAAAAGAGATTTGAAATCATCCTCAGGCGCATCGCTTGTCGGCGTCGTCTGAAGGTCGTCTAGCGTCGTGCGAAAGTGAGCGTTTTGAGTGATCCCAGTTTCCAGCAGCTTGGAGACGTTCTGCATGCTGTCTTCAAACTGTCGACCGATGGTTTCATTTGTATCGTCTGCTTCAGATCGACCGAGATGTGCGTTGTAAATCTCGTTCAATTCGTAACTGTCTAATTTCCCGCCAGTGGCCAGCTACTTGTCCATCTCAAGACGCACTTTGGCGGGCGTGCGCGTGACATAAGCGTACCACAGCGCATAGGTGACAGGGTCAGGCGGCGTACCGTGCTGACGGATTTGGTCAAAGGCAGATTTACAGTTCTGGAATATCTGCGTGCGCTCCGTCACCGGCGCGGCGCTTTGATCCTCGACCATTTCGGCATTTGCAGCGGATGCCATCAATATCCCCATCGCAGAATAGTGTAAAAATTTCTACTGAGGGTTGTTTTAAGTATGGTTAATCGGGCGACCCAAATCCCGGCGCCAGCCAGGAATTTGCAGTTCGCGAACGCGACCTTAGATGGGTGTGTCGACGCCTAAGCGGACGCGAACTTCGCGTCTCAGGTGTAACCGTAATTCATTCGGCATGGATTGAAATTCCGGAACAACGCCTTCTAGCGGCCAAACAATCAGCGTCGGTTCTCGGTCGACCAAGGCCGCTAAATCCTGTTCCATGCGCGACATCGCAGCTTCGGATGTCGACAGCGAAAAAGGCTCGAACGGCCCCCACGAGACCGATACGGCATGGGCGTTTGGTTCATGCCGCATTTGCCGTGCCAATCCGCGTTGACCTTCACGGGCAACATTGTCGCCATAAACATAGACTGTATCTGGATTTGCCCGCAAATCTTCGCGAACAATCCAAGCCTGTTTGATCACCCGAAAGGGGAATTTGACACTGTCACTGGCCATAGGTCTCCGACCACGCTGATTGGTTAATCCAACGTTAAAAGCAAGGATCGGGCCAATAACTACTTAAAGTAGTTTTAGTGATTCATCCGACACGTCACTAGGGGTATTTACTCGGATAGAAACCGGTCGCGGTTACGACTCTTCGCGGCGCAAATCTTCATTGAGGCTGGCGAGGCGGACGCTGACAATATAGGCCTGTTGGGATTCCATATTGGCCATGATCAGTCCGGCTTGCTCGCTGCTCAACAGGCGTAAGAATCCAGCTGCAAAACCAGGATCCATTTGGTTAAAGATCGTGGCCGCCTGGTCCGGTTTCATGGCGCCATACATTTGCGCGAGATGGTTGAGATCCTCGCTGGCAAAGGCTTGCATATCTTCCCAGCGGGTTTCGAGTGTTGCTTGCAGAGCGGTCAGATCTGCGCGGGTTTGATCCAATTCTGCGGCCCAGGCCTGCAATTCAAGTTCGCGGGCAATGAGCTTATCAGACTCATCTTCTAAGCGTGCTTGATCTGCTGCGAGTTGCGCCGATAGATCTTCGCTGAAACAAATCTGCCCTTCTGGGGGAAGAGCCGCCATATTCGTTGCTTCGACCGTTTCGGTTGCCGTCGCCGCAGCCGGTTCATCCGCGTCAGCTGCCTTGGCCTCAGCAAGGTTCGCCGGCACGAGTCGGGTCGCCGCGCCGAGCGTGAACAAGATGCCTAATGTGAGCAGCACATTGGAGCGATTGGCGGATTTGATAGGCAAGGCGTTAGACCACTTTCATTCTGGATCGCAATTGTGTTGGCAGAGGACGAAGCTCAGGACCGGTTTGTTCCGCAGCGGCGACGGAGGCTTCGGTCAAATCCTTCAAACGATCCATAAGTTCGGAGATTTCTTGAAATTTTTGTTGCGATGGCTCTTCACTCGCAACCGGTGCCGCTGCAACGGGGGGCGGTGCTGCGACCGGCGCTGCAGCAGGCATTGGCGGCGGCGTTTGACTCAGAAATCGTTCAGCGGCGGTATGAGCATCTCTCAAGCGCACCGTCGTGTCCTCAATCCGAGCGCACGATAATTTTGCCTCTTCGATAAGACGGACGAGGCGAGCGGCATTTTCGCCCGCGTGAAATCGCGCTTCATCCGTGGTCGACGACACGGCGCTGATCGAGTCAGACAACGCCTTAATCGTGGCGCCCAAGCCGTTTCGCGTATTTTGCAGGGCTTTCAATCGCCGACTGAGCACGATGCAATACATGCACGCGACGGACGAAATCAAAATAATGGCAATATCAAACGGGGAAATGGGCACGCAGCTACCTCAGCAAAAACTCAGTAATTAGAACACCTTTGGCGACGCCATCGCCCAAAACCAGGTCTGCTCGGCGTCCAAGCTGTTCACGCATATGTTTGTAAAAAGCCGGGTCTTCGAAATCTTCCACACTGACGGAGCGAAGGTACAGCAAGAACGCGTCAATGAGCGCTGTCTCATTCGACTTTACCAATTTGGCGTCAGTTTTTTCCGTGGCCAGGGACAGGTTCAACTTGAGATATCGGGTCGCTGGAGCACTGCCAATCGTGATCAGGATCTCTTGGACTTCGGTATAAGTGTAGGGCTTTTTATCGGCCGGCTCTTTTTCAACTGGCTCATAGTCAGCCTCAGCTTCTGTCGTCACAGCCGCCGCCGCGACAGGCGCGGGTGCTAAGAAATAGACACTTGCAAAAGAGGTTGCTGCGCACGCCAGTCCTAAGACCAGCAAACCCATCATATTCAGGCCGCCTTTGGCCGGCGCCTCCTCTGCCTGCGCGTCATCCGCCTTATCGCTCATTTAGGCCTCGCCAAACCAAATTAAACCAGAAGTGGTTTTCACGGTTAAAACAATTCCTAGTAAAGGAAGCCTTAACGCTTTCAGCCGAGAAATTAACTTAGTTCAACCGTAGCGAGAAAACGGAATTACTGCGTATGGGGTTTATCGACAATCTGCGTGCACTTGGTCTGCAGCGCCAGATTATGCTCGGTGTGGCTGTTCTGGGTGTTTTGGCGGCGATGACGTTCCTGGTTCGAGGGACGATGCAGCCATCTATGTCTTTACTTTACTCAGGCTTGGATCCTGTTCGCGCGGGCGAGGTGATTAACGAGCTTGATCAGCTGAATGTGCCTTATGACATTCGCGGTGAAGCCATCTTCATTCCAGCCAATGTGCGCGACAAAACGCGATTCGCTTTGGCCCGCGATGGTCTGCCTCGGCAGTCGATTCAAGGCTATGAGTTGCTCGATGATGTTAACGGATTTTCGGTCACTTCAGAAATGTACAATGCCGCTTATTGGCGAGCGAAAGAAGGTGAGCTCACGCGAACTATTCTAACCACGCCAGGTGTGGATTCGGCGCGCGTCCATATTGGTGCAAATTTGCGGTCAGGCTTTTCGCGATCACAACCCACGCCGACAGCCTCGGTCACGCTATCCTCCGCGCGCCGTCTCAGTGTTGGCCAAGCTGAAGCTATACAATATCTGGTGGCGCTCGCGGTCTCCGGACTCAATCCCGAAGACGTCGTCGTCATCGATCCGCGCCATGGCATTTTGGCTGGTCCGAACACAGACACTGTTGAAGCACCCGGTGTCATGGCTGAAGATCAAGCCTCGGCATTGGAGCAGAAGATTAAACGCCTCCTCGTCGCACGGCTTGGCGAAGGCAATGCTGAAGTCTCGGTGAGCGTAGATGTCAGCCGTGAGCGGTCTGTCGTGTCGGATGTGCGCTTCGATCCAGAATCGCGCGTCATGCGGTCTCGCACCACCAGCGATTCCAATCAGACCAATCAGTCAAATGGCGGCGGACTGACAGTGGCGAGCAATCTGCCGCAAGGCGCGGGTGCGGGCGGTGGCGGAGAGAGTTCAAGCAAGAGCTCTACTGAGACGGTCAATTACGAGCTCAATGAAACCCGGACGCAAACCGAACGCATGCCCGGCCAGATTGAGCGCGTCTCGATCGCTGTACTGCTTAACCAGGAAGCGCTCGGCATCGATCTGACGGTCGCCGACGCGGCGACGCAAATTGAACAAATTCGGCAAAATTTTGAGGCCTTGGTCCGCAATGCGGCCGGTCTGGAAGATCAGCGCGGGGACACGATCACGGTCGAGTTAATGCCCTTCCAGGCATTACCTGAGGTCGAGATGACCCCTGCGCCGAGCATGATTAGTCGCCTCATCGAGCAGCATTTATGGTCAGCTATCCAGGCGGCCTTTCTTGGCATGATTGTCCTCGCGCTTGGCTTTGGCGTGATGCGCCCTGTCTTTGCCGGGGGCGGCGCGAGCGCTGACGCAGATGAAGCGGGTGAAGGCGCAGAGGGCGCACCTGACATCGCTGCAGATGGTGACGTGGAAGCCGAACTGTTCGGCGCAGCCAGTGACCCAATCGACTATCTCAAAGACTACACGCGTGAGAATGAGGAACAAACAGCTGCGCTCCTGCAGGAATGGCTAAAAGAAGATCGAAAGCTAGCGGCGAATGAATAGTTTGCCGCCACTTTCTCTGCCGCGCTTCCACGTTAATGCGCTGACGCCCGCCAAAAAGGACAAGGCTGCGGCGGCTCATGCGAACGTGACAGAGCAGAGTTTTGATGTTCCAGACCAAGAGCCAGAACCTGAAACGACAGAGCCGGATACATCTGTTGCCATGGACGTGCCCGCGGCACCTTTGCTTCCCGAAATTGATACTGGGATGATCCTCAACAGTTTGGAAGCTGCGGTGGCAGGCTTAGAGCGTACGGCCATGGCACACGCTCAGCAATTGGTTGCGGAGTTTCTGCAAGCCGCTTTTCCGAAGCTGTGCGAGACCTTCCTGGCTGACGAAGTCGCGCACGCAGCTGAAGATATGGCACCGAATGGGATAGAGCGGCTGGTCGTGAAAGTACCGCCAAAGTTCGAGCAATCATTTCAGCGCGCGGTCCAAGCCTCGCCAAAAATGTCGGAGCTTTGCGAGCTGGAGACGTTCGGAGCAGACGAACAAATCATCATCGATGTTAGCTGGGACACCGGTGGTTTGAACTTCAATATGGATCAATTTCTAGAGTCGAGTCTGGGCCGTTTGAGCGGACCAACGCAATTGCAAGAGGGACAGGATGTCTGAGCCAGAACAAGTCGAAACCGTGGTTGGTGAATCTGAGCGGCGAAACACTTCGCCGTTTAATCAATTCAAGCGGTCAATATTCGGATTGCCGGTCAATGTCGTTGTGTCGATCGGTCAGAAAAAGCTGAGCGTTGCCGAACTGCTCAAGCTGAAACCAGACACGATTATCCCGCTCACCGCCAAGATCGATGACCCAATAGAATTATTGGTCGAGGATCGCCTCATCGCGCATGGCGAGCTGATCGAGATGGAAGACGGCGCCATTGGCGTCCGGTTGACCCAGATTGAGGAAAGCGAAAATGGCTAGGCTCGCGCAGACGATCAATCCGCAAAATGCGGTGCGATGGTTTTTGCTCATAGCCCTCGCGGCACTGATCGGGACGGGCCTTGCCACCGCGCAAGTGGTGCCTGATCCCGCGACCGATGCGTTGCAAGGATTGCTCGGCGATGGCGAGGGTTTGAGCGGGACGGTGATCCAGCTCTTCCTGTTTGTCACGGTGCTGAGCTTAGTGCCTGGCATCGCCATGATGGTGACCTGCCTGCCATTCATGGTCATCGTCTTTTCTATCTTGCGCCAGGCGCTTGGCGTGCAGCAGGCACCGCCAAACATGATGATTATGGCCTTGGCCATGTTCCTAACTTTTTTCATCATGGAGCCGGTCTTCATGGAAGCATGGGCGAACGGATTGTCGCCTTACATCAATGGGACACTGACCGAGCAGGAAGCTTGGCGGCTGACCACAGAACCCTTCCGTGAATTTATGACGCGTAGAACCGACCCAGAGGCGTTGCTGGTTCTGTCAGATGCGCTAAATCGACCGGTGGGGCCCGAGCAAGAGCCGTCTTTCTCACTGCTCGCGACCGCATTCATGTTGTCTGAAATCAAACACGCCTTTCAAATTGGCTTCGTCATCTTCATGCCCTTCATGGTGATCGACTTGGTGGTCGCCTCGATCCTTATGGCCGTCGGTATGATGATGGTGCCGCCAACAGTTGTTTCACTCCCGTTTAAACTCGGTTTCTTCGTCCTCGCCGATGGTTGGCTGAAGATCACCGAAGCGTTGTTAAGAGGATATGCCTAAGTGAGTAACGCGCCATCCCAAACCGCTGCATCTGAAAAACCGCCGCTTAATGTGACGCCGTCGCAACGCGCCGCCGTGGTCGTCGCCATGCTTGGTGAGGACGCCGCCCGGCCGATCATGGACCGTCTGGACGACCAGGCTGTGATCAATATTGCGGAATCACTGGAGTCGATCAATTTCCTTGCGCGGGAACAATTGATCGAGATCGTCTTGGACTTTCTGCAGCACTTGCGAAAGCACAAAGGCGCGATGCGTGGCGGCATAGAGTCGACCAAGGAGTTCATGACCAATGTCTTGGATGAACCTCGCCTGCAAATCATTTATGGCGGCGGCGAGGTGCCCCTTGAAGAGCAAGTGCCCGAGCCTGAAAACAAAGAAGACTTTAGCCGGTTGTGGCAGAAGTTCGCCGCGCGAGAGCCGGCTCATATCGTCAAATATCTTTCAGGCCTGACCCCGAATATTATTGCGCTCATCTTGCGGAATGTGGACGCAACCTTGTGCGCAGAACTGATTTGTTTGCTGCCTGAGGAGCTTCAGACCCAGGTCTTGGGCGAGATGGTTGATCCGCCACCGCCCTCCTATGAAATCGACTCTGTCATCGCGCGTATGGTGCGCATGGAATTCTTGCTTGTGCCGGAAGAAGATGATGATGATGGCGATGCGCACCTGGCCTCATTGGGCGAGATGCTCAGCCTGATGCCGAATGAGCGGCGCAGTTCGCTGATGACTTATGTTCAGCAATCTCATGCCGCAAAAGCAGATCCGATCCAGAAAGGCATGTTCGAGATCTCCGACATTCCAGTGATGCTGAATCGCAATCATGTGCCGGTCTTGTTCAAAGAGATCGATCAGTTGACCATGCTAAATGTGCTCAGCTGTCTGCAAGCCGAGTATCCTGATGTCTTGAAGTATTTTCTATCCAACATCTCCAATCGCATGGCGGATCAGTTAAAAGGCGAGTTGGAGCGTATGAAAGCGCCCGGTCAGCAAGCGTCGGAAGAGATTCAAAAAGAATTCCTCATGCAAATGATGGCATTCAAACGCGATGGCTTAATTGACCTGGTGCGGCCAGAGCCTGCGGAAGCAGAATAGAGTTCTGAAAGAAAACGCTTAGCGAACCACCAATTCAGCGTGGATGGCACCGGCCGTGCGCATGGCGCGGATAATGTCAGCCATTTCTTGCGGACGCACGCCCAACGCGTTCAACCCAGCGATGAGCTCAGACAGCGTGGTGTTCTCATTCAACAGCGCAATATTCTCATTCCCAGTTTGACCGACGGCAATATCGGTGCGGGGTAAGACAATCGTCTCGCCATCCGAGAACGGATTGGGCTGAACGACGACAGGATTCTCGCGAACCTTGATCGAGATATTGCCTTGCGCGATTGCCACCTGCGAGATGGTGACGTCCTGACCCAGCACAATCGTGCCGGACTTCTCATCAATCACGATCCGGGCGGGCGTTTCGACTTTGACCGGCAGGTTCTCGATCGCGGCCAAGACGCGTGCGGGTGAGCCGAGATTGGTGGTCATGTTGAGCTCAATAGAACCTGGATCCCGCATATAGGCGACCGGCTGGCCGAGCGCAGAATTGATCGTATCCTCCACCCGAGCAGCCGTGGTGAAATCTGGCGTGTGCAAGGCCAACGTAATGGTATCTTGCGCATTAAAGTCGAACGGAATTTCGCGTTCCACAATCGCTCCGCTTGGAATGGCGCCAGTCGTTGGCGTGCCGACTGTATCGCGCGCGCCATCGGCTTCGACGTTTAAGCCACTGACCATGACGCTGCCTTGTGCGACGGCATAGACTTCATTGTCCGCGCCGCGTAGTGGCGTCAGGATAAGCGTTCCGCCCTCAAGGCTGCTCGCATCACCGATCGATGCCACGGAGATATCGATGTTGGAACCATTACGGGCAAAAGCCGGAAGCGATGCTGTTACTAAAACAGCCGCGACATTGTTCGGCCGGATCTGTTCGCCTTGAACATTCATGCCAAGCCGTTCGAGCATATTCGTCAAAGAGTCTTCAGTGAACGGCGCGTTACGCACGGAGTCCCCGGTGCCGTTTAGGCCAACTACGATACCATAACCGACCAGGTCATTGGTGCGCACGCCCTCAATATCCAGCACATCACGCAGCTTTGTCTGTGCCGTCGCTTCAAGCGGGGTCACGGGTGTGGCGATCAGGCCGAGGCAAAGAAGGGCGGTCAGAATTCGCATTCGTCTATCTCAGATAATTGGTGATTGAGAGGTTTGAGAGCCGGGTCGTGAGCAGATAAGACGCCTCGAGATTGGCCTCGAGTTCGCGCAATTGCGTCGCCGCTTCATATTGGTCCTTACCGGCAAGGTCGGTGAAGGCTTGATTGAGCAGGGTGAGTTCGCGCGACAGCAATTCTTGTTCATTGGCGATATTCGCGCGGCGCATGCCCACACCGGCTTGAATATTGACCAGCTCGGTTCGACCCCGTTCTAAGCGTTGCAGCGCTGTATCCATGGCGGGCGAGCCGGCGCCGACAAATGGAACACTTTCAGAGGTGCGCGATAGCGCCATAACCGCCAGTCCACGGAACACATCTGAGAAGGCAGTTTGATTGCCAACCACGCTGTCAGCATCGCTGGCCGTCTGAGCCCCGCGATAGAAATTGGTTTGAAAGCCGCCTGCGGGATCATCAAAATAGGTGTCCAGCTGAGCTGCGAAATCGGCCTCATCCGTTGCGCCTTGCGCAATCGTTCGAATGTCGGCCAGCAGCTCATCCGCGGTGCCGAATGGGCTGGTCGCTGTTGCATCGCCAGAAAACAAGAATCGCTCGCCATTGCGCGCATTCATACGCGATAGAACATCATCAAGCGCCGTCCGCGCTTCAGTGGCGAACAGGTCTTGTGCTTCGACTTCACCCGTGCCGAGCGCGCCAAGCATCCCGATTTGCAAGCCTTCAGTAAGCTCGCGAACCGAGGTCAGCGTGCTGTCCGTCAGCGATAGTCGGATGCTTCGCAAACCCAAGCGGGATTGTTCGTCCTGATTGTCTTGGATGGCGCGTTCGCCAAGCAGGGCTTGATCGATACGGCCATTCAGATGTTGGACCAGATCCGACTGAAAGCCCGTCGTGGCCTCTTCGCCGCGGGCTTCAAGTTGTTCGCGCAGACCGCCAATATTATTGACGATGGCGGTGTTCAGCATTCCGTTTACACTAATAGATGACATCGGATTAGAGCTCTATCAATTCTTGGATGAGTTGGTTTACGACTTCGATCACCCGGGCATTGGCGGCATAGGCCTGCTCGATAATTATGAGGTCCTGCATCTCTGTTTCGATATCGACGCCAGTCTTCTCGGCTTCGACCCGTTGGGCGGCATCAAACTGAACCTGTACGGAGGTCAAAACTGATTCATTCTGGATTCGTTTTTGACCCGCCAGTGTGCCCAATTGCGCCACTAGATCGCGGGCGGTGAATCCACCCTGCAATCCTGGCACATTGATCGACTGGACGGTTGAGAATGCGCCGCTGAGATTGGTGAGGATCGTGTTGTTTCCTGGCGGCCCTTGGGTGACGGCGCCAAGCCCATCACGTAAACGCCAAACCGCACCGCCGCGATCTGGATCGACCAAGGCATTCAATTGCAAGCGACCTGCAACGCCTTCACCCGCGGCGGCATTGGTGTCCAGAAATAAGCCCGGAGACCCGACAGGATTGGTCGGATCGAGCGTTGGATCAGAGAACCGGTTGATCAGGTCCTGCGCCATAGTGTCGAGCTGCATTTCAAGTTCCGGTAGGTCGGAATCACGCAACGCGAACAGGCCCGCAAGCGAACCGCTGGAGACGGCACCAAATGTCACCGCGCCAGGTGTGATATCGAGGCCATCGACGGAGAGGCCAGAAAGGTTTCCATTGGCAAGCGTCACGCCAGGCGCAACCGTAGAGGTTGGTGTGAATTCGACGGTTTGCGCCGTGCCACCCAGTAGATAAACGCCTTCAGCCGTGAGGACGTCGATCGTTCCGCTATCGCGCGGAAAGGTCTGGATCGGAAGGTATTCGGAAATTTCATCCAGCACGCGGCCGCGTTCATCAAACAGGGCCGCCGCGTGAGATGTGGTTCGGTCAACGCCAGAAATGGATTCGTTGAGCTTCTCGACTTTTAGCAAAGCCGCGTTCAATCGATCGACGGTTTCCTTAATGTCTTGATCGGCCCGTTGGCGTTCTTGAGTGATAACGGCCGATAGGTTGTTAAACTCGTCGACCAAATTATTGGCCTTGAGTACGACCTCATTTGCAAGCGTTGTCGATTCCGGACTTTGCACAGCATTCTGGAACGCTTCTTCCAACCCGGTGAGGTGTTGGAACAGCATCGAATTATCGATGTCATCGCCAACCCGTTGCGATAAAGCTGCCCAAGTCGAACTTAACACTTCGGCCTGGGCGAGGTCGCTTCCGAGTCTTTGTCGCTCAACGGTCAAACGTTCATTGGTTGAGCGTTCAACGCCGCCAATTTGTACGCCCGCTGTCTCTCCGCCGAGCAGGATTTCATTGACGGTCAGCGACCGTCGAACATAGCCAGGTGTCGACGCGTTCGCGACATTGGTTGCGACAATATCAGCTCGGGCGCCGACTGCGGT
Organism: Henriciella sp.; assembly: GCA_013213825.1. GTDB lineage: Bacteria > Pseudomonadota > Alphaproteobacteria > Caulobacterales > Hyphomonadaceae > Henriciella. The sequence continues at coordinate 21,921 of JABSQA010000018.1, read as the reverse complement.
TAAGCCGGACCTGGCGGAAAGAAGAGCGGCGGTAATGCTCACGTCAAAAGCCCCTTAAGGTCGAGAGACCTTAGCGCTTCAGATTGGTGGTTTCTTGCAGCATCTCATCGACAGTTTGGACGATCTTGGCGCTTGAAGAGTAAGCGCGTTGTGTCTCAATCAAGTCGACAAGTTCCGCGGCAATATCCGTGGTCGATTCCATCAATGCGAAACCGGACACCGCGCCAACTGGGCCCGTGCCTGCGTCCCAAAGATAGAGGCTGCCGCTTTCACCAGAGACGCTATAGGCCTGCGCGTCGAGCGCATCCAATCCGTCAAGGTTTGGCACATCCCCAACAGGGATTTGGAAAAGTGTACGGCGGAACCCTGTATTATAGATCGCTTGGAGGTTGCCATTCTCGTCAATCTCAACCGATTGCAGGTCACCAATCGGCGCGCCGTCTTTGGTTACAGATGTCGGTGAGAAGGGCGCAGCCAATTGCGTCATGCCTTCGAGCTCACCCGGGCGGCCAATGAAAACATCGACCGGACCATGTGCAAGCGCGATGTTGAAGCGACCCGTGGTCGGATCAAAGGTGGCGCCATTTGAGGCGACCACAGAGTCGATCCGTCCGCCGAGGGCGGTGGTATCATTGAACACAATATCGAGCTGACCAATCGAGACGTTCGGGTCGCCGGCATCGTCATACATTTGCACTTGCCATGTATTACTCGCGCCTGTGGCTGGCACTTGCGGCGT
>JABSQA010000018.1:0-21132 GCA_013213825.1 Henriciella sp. | reverse complement strand
CGCCTGGGATGTGGGCGGCCAAGATTGTCGAAATACTCAATCGACATGGCATAAGCACCCGTCGAAGACCCCGCTTCCGTGGCGCCGGCAGGGAGGTTGATCCCGATCTCGATATTGGCCGTCGGTGACGCTGTGAATTGCGATGTCGCGATGTTCACGGGTTCGAGGTTGGCGCCAGAATTCCGGCTGACATTGCCAATGTCGCCATTCGCATCAGCAGGCCAGCCGAGCAGGAAGAGGCCACTTTGAGTGCGCAGGTTTCCATTCTGGTCCGCAGTGAACGAGCCAGTTGGCAAAAGCTGCAGCGGCCGATCCGTTGCTGCTTGCGAGACGCCTTGAAGTGTCGTGACCGGGACCAGGCCGCGGCCCGCAACCGCGATGTCTGTCGCGTTGCCCGTTGAGATGAGCGATCCGACCGCACTCACATCTTTGTATGTATCAACACTGACGCCGCCGGCTGAGTAAGCAGAGTTTCGTTGCTCAACAACCATGTTCGAAAACTCGACATCAACGCGCTTATAGCCGTTGGTTTCTGAGTTTGCGATATTGTCTGAAATTGTAGATAGGCGGGCTGAGTTGGCGTTTAGGCCCATTACGGCCGCGTTCAAAGATGATGTTATACTCATGTCGGTCGCTCCTGCAGTCGATGCAACCGAAAGTAGAAATCATTGGTTAATAGACGAATAATCTCTATTAACGCGCCTAGTCTTGCTTCAGCAGGGTGATCGAGATGCGGCGGTTTTGCGCCGCATATGGATCGTCTTGCACCAGCAAATCGGTTGCGGCGCGTCCAGAAACTTCTTGGATGCGGACCGCTGGGAAGCCGCTCTCAACGAGAAGGCGGCGAGCCATGTTGGCACGATCAACCGAGAGATCCCAATTGTCGAAACGCGCGGCCTCGCTATAGCCAAGCGCATCCGTATGACCGACGATTTTAATCGAATTACCAAAGGCGCCGAACGATTCAGAGACGGTCTCCACCAGGGTGACCAGCAAGTCCGTTGGCTCGCTTTGGCCAAGTTGGAAGAGCGGGACTTCTTCTGAATCAACCAGCTCCATCACAATGCCTTCAGGCGACATTTTGACTTGGATATGATCATTGATTGCTGACGCCTCATCTTCCAGGGCGAGCTGCAATTGCTCAACAATTTCCGCACCTTGCGCGTCATCCGGGCCGATGCCTTCGCCATTGTCACCGACTTCATTGTCCGAGCTCGTTGCGGTTGAAGGACGGCCAGCGGAGGCATCGCGCGTGGCGCCTGTTCCCATTTTCGCATACGTGCTCTCGGTAAAGATTGAAGACCCGTTCAAGCCATCGGAGCCACCTCCAGAAATCCGGCTAATCGGGATCGTGGGGTTGAAATAGTCGGCGATGCCTTTGCGCTGCTCTTCTGTTGTCGCATTGAGCAGCCACATCAAAAGGAAGAAGGCCATCATCGCGGTCACAAAGTCGGCATATGCCACTTTCCAAGCGCCACCATGGTGCCCATCGCCGCTGACCTTTTTCTTCTTCTTTACGATGATCGGGGCGAGGCCCTGGGCGTTATCCGCAGACATGTTTTGTTCCCACTCTATTCAGTGGGAGTGAGGTAGCAAAGTAAGGTAAATTTCCGAAATACAACTCACGGTCGATTTTTTCAAAGCCGATAACGTTTTATCAACTTAGTAAATTCTACCCTAGGTGGAGAGATTGTACACTCGTCTAGGGGTCAAGCGTGAGCGGCGTTCTGCAAAAGAAACTCGAATCGAGCGGGGGATTGCCCCCGAGCGTCCTGCAGAATCAGGCGTTCTGGATGTCGTTGGAAACCGTTATTGCCAACTGGCTGAACGAGATTATTGGCGGCGAGAATCAACTGCGTTTGCAATCCCGCGAAGTCTGTCGTGGGGCCGCATTGGCAGAAGATTTGTTCGGCGCGTATCTGTATGGCTTCGAAAGCGAAGCCGATGAATTCATTGTCGCGGCCTCAATCGACAACCTGATCGCCGCGCGTGTTGCTGGCGCAAAAATGGACCAAGACCCAGCCGCTTTGGCGGAAGCGCCGCAGCTGTTTTTGCAGCTGCTTCTAGAGGCGCCCGCGGCTGATCTTGCCACCAGTATCGCGCTCGCGTTCGGCATGGTCGATGAGGACGAGCGCGGCCCAGAAGGCGTTTCATTCGAGAATCTCGAAGTCGAGGGCAGCTGCCTGCTGATTTACTATCTTTGCGATATAGAGGGCCAAGCCATTCGCATTGGCGTGGCCCTGAAGCTCGATAAAGTCATCGCTTATTCAACGGCCGCTGGCGACGGCGTCGCAAGTGCAGATGCGGCGACTGCGCCGACCGCGGCAAATCTTACAGAACCACGTGTGCAAAATTCCAGTGTGCGATTAGATGTGATTCTAGATCGCGTACCGATGAGCATTGCTGAATGCGCGCGATTAGAGCCTGGTTCAGTTATCACGCTGCCGGGCACGCATCGATCAAAGCTTACAATTTCAGCCAAGACGTTAGATGGCCCTGTCGACATTGCTGTCGGCGAGCTTGGCGTTTGGAAACATCAACGTGCAGTGCGGCTAAAAACCGACCTCGATCCAGCCTTCATACAGGAAGTAGCGGCGTCATGATCAGGCAGGGTGAGTACGGGTTAGAAGGAGTGACGCGGTGAACGCAATACTAGGTTTGGTCGTGACCATGTGTATGGTCTTTGGCGGATACATTCTCGCCGGCGGCAAGATGAGCATCATCCTAAAGTCTCTCCCGTTTGAGATGATGATGATTGGCGGCGCGGCGACGGGCGCATTTCTCGCGGCCAATGATATGGCGACGATTAAGCACACAGCCGGCGACTTAGGCGCTGCGATTTCTGGCCCGAAGTGGAAAAAGAAAGATTATTCAGACCTGCTCTGCATGATGCATGAGCTGCTGACGATTTTGAAAGAAAACCCGGTCGATATTGAAGCGCATATTGAAGCGCCGAATGATTCAGCGATCTTCCAAAAGTATCCCAAAATTCTGAAGGACCATGAAGCGATCGAAATGATCTGCGACACGATTCGCTCGATGATCATGAACTTCGACAATGTTCACCAAGTCGAAGAATTGCTTGAGAAACATTTGGAGTCTTTGCTCGAAGAGCGCTTGCACGGATCGCATGCCCTGCAAAGCATGGCCGACGCTTTGCCGGCCCTTGGGATTGTTGCTGCGGTTCTCGGCGTCATCAAAACCATGGCCTCGATCGATAAACCGCCAGAAGTGCTGGGCGGCATGATTGGTGGCGCTCTGGTTGGAACCTTCCTTGGCGTGTTCTTGGCCTATGGCGTGGTCGGCCCGTTCGCTGCGAAGGTGAGCCATACCCGCAAAGAAGAGCATTTCTTTTACTCAATGATTGGCGAAGTGCTGGTCTCCAGCCTGCACAAGAACCCGATCAATATTTGCCTAGAGGTGGCGCGCCGTCATGCGCCCGCCAGGGTCAGGCCGAGCTTTGATGAAGTTGAAGAAGCCGTGAGGGGGTTACGCCAAGCCGCATGATCAAACGCTTCACATCTGCAGGCATCTTCCTCGCTCTGGTTTCCGCGGCCCATGCGCAAACCGGAGCGAAAGACGTTTCAACGCCTGAGAGCTCTGCCGCTGAAGAAAGCGCCGCAGGGCTTGATGCATTTATGGATGCTGCCATTCGAAGTGGGCTACTCGTCCCCAATGAGCAAGGGGAAGTGGACGTGGCCCCGGAGACACTGGCCCGTATGGCCTATGTCTGTGGCAGTGAGTATCCGTTAGATCTTTCCGTGGTGCGATCGCTGAGGCGGTTTACGGAGCTTCCGGCTGGCTCAGAAGATGACGATCCAGAAGATAAGCTGATCACTGATCTGAAGTCGAAATTAGCGCTTGGCTTATATGCAGAAGCCGCTGCCTTGATCGCCCGCGCGCCAGAGACAGATTATGTTGCTTATCGCAAATTGCTGGCATTGATGCAGAACCGGCAGCGCCCCGACGTGGACTATTTTGAGACCATGTCGCAGTGCTATCCAGAGGCTGCGTTATGGCATGCGGTTGCTCAATTGATCATCTTTGATCCAGCCGGCGTTGATGGCATTGCCGTCCAGATCGGCGCCATTCGAGCTTTGCCATTCAACATGCGCGAAGACGTCGCAATGCTCGCCACACCAACTCTGTTGATTGAACGACGCCAAGATCTTGCGCAACAGATCCTTGCGACGTTTACGCCCGAAGAGATTGATAATTCAACGCGCCTCAGCGCTTTGAAAACCGCCATTGTGGACATGCCTACGGGCGCAGAGTCTGATGATCGCCTGGTCATGCTGATGAGCCGCCCAAAGCTCAAACTTGCCGCTTTGCTCATCTTAGTCGAACGCGATGACTATCTACGTCCTACGGTCCGGTCATTCGCGCTTGAAGAAGCCTGGCATATCTTAGAGCACACTGAGACGCAGCACGATCTCGACCCCATTGTTGAATTCGTCATCAAGCATCTGGCAAGCGAAGATTTATATTCCGGCCTGGATCGTGTCCGCGCTTTGCCTGTGGCGGATCGCGAAGATGTCCGCGCGTCGATTGATAATTACACGATGATCGCATTGGACGATTATCTCAGCGATGAAGACCCTGCGAATGCGATCAATGCGCTTGAGACGCTGAATACATTCCATACCGATCTGCCCGTGAATGAACGTGGCAATGCGCTGCGCAAGCAAGGCGCGAAACGGGCCATTGAGCTCGGCCTGTTCAGCATGGTCAAACACTTCCTAGAGCCTGTAGATCGCGAGCCCCAAGTCGGCTTGCTATTGGCGACGGCGGCGTTTTGGGGGCACGCCAATCAAGAGCTGTTCGCGGTGCGCGATGAGTTTCCCAAAGAACCCGAAATCAATCGCATGGCCGGCATCCGGGCCCTGCAAGCCAATCTGCCTAAGATTGCAGGCAAAGCCTATGACGCGCTTGTCGCGCATCCAAGCTTGCAGCTTGAATTGCTCGAGCAGGGCGCTGTCGAAGGCAATTGGGCACTTTGGCGATCGGATTTGAGCGGCCTTGTCGACGGTCTAACCGACGATGAAGTGGTGCGTTTAGACCGTGTGCGGACGATCAAGATTGCCAGCCAAAAAAATACCGACGCGGCGACACGTAGAATCCGCCCGTATCAAATTTCAGACCTATTGAACTCAACTCGACAAAGCTTGTCGAAACCTCAGGCAGGAGCCGCAAATGAGCAATAGTATTTACGCGACCTTATCGCGACAGGATGGCTTGCTGAAAGAGCTGCAAGTTGTCGCCAATAATATCGCCAATACCAATACCAATGGTTACAAAACCGACCGCGCCATCTTTGCGGAGTACATTATGTCGACCGGCCAGGACACGCCGTCTTTATCGATGGGCGCGCTGGCCGGGCATAATTTCGATCTCACCCAAGGCACCGTTAAATTCACGGGTGGTCAGTTTGACTTGGCCATTCAAGGCGACGGCTTCTTTGCCATTGAAACGGCAGGCGGGCCGCGGCTGACCCGGGCAGGCTCTTTTCAGCTGTCTTCTGAAGGGGAATTGGTCGCGCCAGATGGTGCGCGCGTGCTGTCAAATGGCAATGCGCCCATTCAATTGCCGCCAGATGCTGAAGGCATTTCGATTGCTGGTGACGGCACCATCTCGGCTGACGGTCAAATCCTCGGCCAAGTCGGCATTTTCACAGCAAACGGCCAGTTACAGCGCGACACGGATACGCGTTTCACAGCGGCAGGTGGCATCGCGCCATCTGAAACCGCAACAGTTCTTCAAGGCGCCTTCGAGGCGTCAAATGTTTCTCCGGTATTGGAAATGGCGCGGATGATTGAGGTCCAGCGCGCCTATGAAGCCGGACAAACGGCGTTGGAGCGGGAAGACCAACGCATCACTCAAACGATTTCAACGGTTAGGAACCGATAGGCACAGGAGGTAAGCCATGAAATCACTCCAGATTGCAGCCACGGGCATGGCCGCGCAGCAAATGCGCGTCGATGTCATCTCGAACAATATTGCGAATATGAGCACCTCGGCTTATCGGCCGCGCGTCGCAGAATTTTCAGACTTGGTCTATCAGCAATACCTAACGCCTGGGACTTTGACCTCTCAGCTCGGCACTACGGTGCCAGCGGGCATTCAGCTCGGAACGGGCGTCAAAGCCTCGACCGTTTCCATGCAGATCACGCAAGGGTCGATGCGCCAAACCGGCGCGGAATTGGATATTGGCATTGATGGTCCAGGTTTCCTCGAAATCACGCTGCCTGATGGCGAGACTGCCTTCACGCGCGATGGTAAGCTCAATCGCAGTCAAGATGGTGAGATCGTCACCATGGAAGGCTATCCGCTCACAGACGGTATTACTTTGCCATTGGACGCGCGCCGGATTTCGATCAGCCGTGATGGCGAAGTTACCGCCTATTTCGACAATCAAGCCGAGGGTCGTTCGCTTGGTGTTTTGTCTCTCGCGACCTTCGTCAATGAGAAGGGCTTAGAAGCGATTGGGGACAATCTGTTCCGTGAGACGGAAGCCTCAGGGCAAGCCAATCGTGGCGTGCCCGGGAGCCAAGGCTATGGCACCGTCCGGCAAGGCTTCTTAGAAGATTCTAGCGTCGACGTGGTCAAGGAAATCTCAGATCTGATTGAAGCCCAACGCGGATACGAGCTGAACTCCAAAGTTATCACTGCATCTGACGAAATGTTGGCTGCGACGACACGACTGAGATAAGATCATGATTTATATTATTTGCCTCAGTCTTGGACTGAATTTCTCGTCACCGGTCTCTTTGACCGCCAATGATGTTATGCGCCGCGGTGAGATTATCACCGTCGACAATACCACGCCCCCAGATGATGTCTGGCAGCAAGAGCATAATGATCTGCTTGGGCGCGAAGTGCGGCGTACCGTTTATGCTGGCCAGACCATTCAAGCCAAGGATACGCAGGCGCCACGTTTGGTGAAGCGCAATCAATTGGTCACGCTCAAATATATGAAAGGGCCATTGGAAATTTCACTCACGGGTCGGTCGCTTGGTGAAGCCGGCGAAAACGAATCCGTGACCGTGCTCAACTTGGAGTCACGCCAAGTTGTCGAAGGAATCGTTCAGGCAGGAGGCTGGATATGGGTACAATAGAGAATGCATTGGCGACGGGATTGGTCGCGATATCACTGACGGCGTGTGCTTCGGGCGGGACTGACAGTGCGCCGAAGATTATCGAGGTTCAAAAGTCGCCCTATTGGGGACAGACAGACGCATCTTACGGGCCGCCAAAGACAGAGGCGTCGGCTTCAATTTGGACAACCGCACCGAATGCCTTATTGGGCATGCGCCGCGCCAAGGATGTCGGCGATTTGCTGACCGTCGTCGTGAATATGAATGATCAGGCGAGCTTGCAGACATCGCTTTCGCGCAATCGCTCGACAAATGAGAATTTCACGCTTGGGGCCCTATTGGGTCTGCCGCAATGGGCGAATGGCGTGCTGCCAGGAGATGCTTCAGTCTCACCTGCAATCGATTATGACCGAACCTCTGCGCTTACCGGCGATGGCGCTGTGAGCCGTGCGGAGCAGGTCACGTTCCAATTGTCCGCCCGCGTGGTTGGCGTGGAGCCAAATGGCAATCTCGTCATCGCAGGATATCAGGAGACACAAGTCAGCGATGAGATCCGCTATTTAACCGTGTCTGGCGTTATTCGCGCCCAAGATATCACGCGGACCAATACCGTGTCTTATGAGAAAATCGCCGATGCCAGCATGTCCTATCTCAGCCGCGGGGAAACCCAGGCCGGGATCAAGCGTGGCATGGTTCCCAAAGTTCTAGAACAAGTTCTACCTTTCTAAGGATCCTATTATGAAACTCGTCATCACCAGTGTTGTCGCCGTCATCTTTGTTGCATTGGGCAGCTTAGCTGGCGTGATCTTAAAACCGGCAGCGCCCGCCGCGGCTGCGGTGGCGACGGATGCGGCGAGTGAAGGTGACTATGCCGGCGCCAAAAAGGACGATTATGGCGCCGACAAGAAAGCCAAGAAACCCGAAAAAAGCGCGAGTTCTGGCGATAGCGCTTATTACAAGTTTAGCCGCGAATTTGTGGTGCCGATCATGCGCGGCGGACAGGTCAAAAGCTTAGTCATTCTGCATATCAGTTTGGAAACCGATACCAGCACGGCGGATTCTCTGTTCACGGAAGAACCGAAGCTTCGCGACAATATCATGACCACATTGATTGAGCTCAGCAATGATGGTCGGACGCTCGAAGAGCCGACCAATGTCAACAATTACGAGACCATACGGGCCATGATTCTGATGAACCTGAATGATGCGATTTCAGATGGCATCAAGAACGTTCTCATCGTCGACGTTGCCAAGCAAGATCTATAATTCGCGGGCGTTTGACTTATTCGTCTGAATTGAGCTTGCGCACGCCGTTTAGATCGGTCGTGAGATAATTATCTGTTCCGAGTTTCAGTTGACCGTCTTCATTTGCGAGGGCGGTCACTTTGCTGACAATCTCTGCCTGCGTCGAGGCAATCGGTTGGCCATTCTGGAAGAGGTCTATTTGGAATTCATAGACGCCGGCGCTCGCGGGCGTGCTCTGATCCGTCAGCTCACCATTCCAAGAATGTCGTTGCGTATTGGGGTCCAGCGCTTCTTGCCAGACCACTTGCTGCGAACTGTCTGTGACCGTCAAAACCGCCGCGTCATAGTTGCTGAACGCAGGGTTGATTTCGAATTCTACCGGCTTGCCCTCATAGGCGACATGCTTTGAGGCAACCGCCACGTCTTGGCCTAGCCATTCGCTGGCCAGTGTTGATTGCAAGTCACCAATCATGGTGGCGATACTGCCTAGGGTGTCATTGGTTTTGACCTGCTGTTCCAATGAGGAGAAGGTCGCCAATTGTTCGACAAATTGGGTGGACTCCAATGGCTGCAGCGGATCTTGGTTGCGGATCTGGGCGGTCAGCAATTGCAAGAACGCATCAAAGTCCTGAGAGAAGGTCTCATTATCGATCGACGTTGATGAGGTTTGCGTCGATGTGCTCCCGGTCGTGCCGGTCGTCGTTACAGGATTAATCTCACTCATGGCTTACTCCTAAAGCAACAAATCGAGTCGGTCCCGAGGCGTCATGCTGGACGCTTGGGGGGCGATCGAGGGTGAGGTGCGACGATCTTCCGCCGCAAAGATACCAGTGTCTTGGTTCGCGCTATCTGAGCCACCCCAACCGCGTTGGGACTGATCATCGGCTTGCTGGCGGAACGACATATTCTGCTCAGATAGGCCATGATCGCGAAGCGCTTGGGTCAATTCAAAGTGCAGCTCCCGCAGCCGCTTGAGGGCTTCCGGGTTCTCCGTTGTGACAACAATCTGCTGCAAGCCTTGTGCGTCAAATTTAAAGTCGATCAGAACCCGACCAAGTTCCGGCGGATCCATTTGTACGACCAGCTGTTCCTGCGGGTCGATGCCATTATTGATCGCGTTGACGATAATGCCCGTCAGCTCATTCGGCGTCGCCAATGGAATGGATGGCGCCGTCGGGGTTAAGCCTGCCGTGGGGGTGGTCGTCGTACTGACGGTTGGTGTCGCTGCGAGGGGTGTGGCGGTATCCGGGATGACCGTCGTTACCTCTCTCGCCACGCCAGTGGTCAGGCGATCAACGGCAGTGATGTCTGTCGAGACGGTTTGCCGAAACGAGGTCTCTGCGTCAGCGAAATTCTGTGCTGTGCGTGTAGGGTCAGCTTCGCCACGCGGCGTTTCCACGCGAAGCGTATCTGCACCTTCTGTAAACGGGTTTGTTTGGTTGGAATCGACGCCCCGCGCGGTTGCATCTGCGCTAATCGTGTCGGTGGGAACCTCAAGTTTGATGGTTGAATCACGGGTCACGTCTCGCAGCTCTGCTTGAGACCGAACGCGCGGATCAGCAGAGACGATTTCGCCTGCTTCCTTCGCGCGTGCGGGATCGAGTGTCGCTGCCCCCTTTGATGCGCGTAAAGCCGCTTCATCTGTCGTGGGGATCTCCGCCGACGCCGTATCTGCTTTCGCGGCGTTGAGTTTTGCTTCAGCTTCGAGATCGGAATTTGCGGTGAGCGTTTGGTCAGCCGCACCGGGCGTGAGTTCCAGGCCAACAGATTGGGCCTGCGCTTTTGAAGCTGCGGTCTCTGATATCTGAGCGGCGGCGAGCGCCGAGTCTTCAGGCGCTGAGTCCGACGGCGCCGGTTCCGCTTCTTTCGTCACAAGGGAAGCAAATTCGTCTTTATTCGACGAGTCACCGCTTTTGGCGGGCTTTTGGTCGAGGGCTGTGCTCTGGTTCGTCTTTGTTGCCGTCCTCGGCGACGCCAGATGCTCTCCTAGCAGTCCTGCGTTCATGTTTGTCTCGTTGTTACACGCCAGCAGTACAACAGCAGGGCGTAAAGAGTGAATTAACAACTTAAAGTTTAATCTCAATTAACTGATTCAGGAGGGATCACATGTTGCCAACCGCGCCGATAGCGGCCACGCCGACTCCATCGACGAATGCTTTGCCGACGGCGGCAGACGCCGCCTCTGAAGAGTCGAAACTGAAATTCGAACAATTGTTGTGGGCTGAATTGCTGACCCATACCGGACTGGAAGATGCGCTCACGCTTGGCGGCGGAGACGGCGCTTCAATGTTCGCCCGGTACTTTGTTGAAGCCATTGCAGAAGACATCGCCAAGCAACATCCGCTTGGCTTGCTGGATTCCGAATTACCCGCCAGCGACACCGTTAAACTCGAAAGTGAGGCAACAGAGAATGGATAATAAAGATCTTGTCCCGTGCGTAGACGCGCTCGAAGCCCTGTTTGAACAGGAAGCGAATAATATAGTCAGCGGCAATCTTTCAGAGCTTGGCGAGATCGCCCAGGCGAAAGTGCTGCATCTAACCGCCTTATCGACGGCCATTGAAGGCGGTGCTCTTCGCGATCAACCGGATGCCGTCATTAAGCGGATCCAAAAATTGCAATCCGTTGCGGCTGAACATGATCAACACTTACAGGCCGTTCGGCACGGCTTGTCGCGAACGCTTGAGCGTCTCAACCGAATACAGTCGGATGCAAATGTTGGTTCTTACAATCAGTATGGTGGACGGGTGCAGTTCACGGACGCCCGGGGCCGCTTCGAAAGCAAGGCTTAATACAGTTAAATCTTTTTTCACCTAAGAGTAGTATCCGGAATAATACAACCACTCGTGGTTTGCGGATTAGATTTGTCAGGATGACACCAAACACGTGCCCCCTGGGGGGCTAAACAAAAACGGGACATGCATCCATGAACAATACTCTTTTGACCAATAACAGCGCGATGGTGGCGCTGGAAACCTTGCGCGGCATCAATAAGGACCTGACTCAAGTTCAGGCCACTATTTCCACCGGTAAGGAAGTGTCTAATGCAAGAGACAACGCTGCTGTTTGGGCGATCTCGACCGTTATGTCGACGGACGTTGAGAGCTTCAAGCAAATCAGCGACTCTTTGAACAAAGGTTCTGCGACAGTTGGTGTTGCTCGTAACGCTGCTGAGTCTGTTACGGACTTGATCACTGAAATGAAAACACTTGTTGTTTCTGCTCAGGACGATTTGAACGCAGACGACCGCTCTAAAATCCAAGCTGACATTGCTGCGAAGCGTGACCAGATCACGACCATCGTAAGCGCCGCTCAATTTAACGGTGTGAACCTGGTTCAAGGTACTGAAGACTCAACTTTCTTGGCGTCTTTGGACCGTCAGTCTGACGGTACTGTCAGCACCTCAAACATCACTGTTGGCCGTCAGGACCTGACGACTGCAGCGGGTGTCTTCGGAACAGCGCTTGGTGCAACACCATCTGCTGCTTTTGCGGATGTTGACGCCACTGGCACCAACTCATCCACAACAGATGCTGCGACGGGTAAAGTGCTTCAGTTCAATATCACGGCTGCGAACAGTGCGACTTACTCGCTAACTGTAAACGGCACACAGCTGTCTTACACGACGGCTGCTTCTGGTGATACTGCTGACACGATCCGCGACGCACTTGCAGCTCAGGTCAATGCTCTTGGTATTGAAGGTTTGACTGTTGATGCAAGCACAACGGGCGAGCTGTCTTTGGCGAACACGAATTCGTTCACAGACATCACTGCTTTGTCGACTGCCGACACGCCAGGTAACTTCGTCGCCAACGACAATGACGGTACGACGCCACCTGACGGCAATGCTCTGCAAACGCTCGAGCAGCGTGCGACCAGCATCGATCTGTCTAACACAGCCTCTTTTGCTGAAGGTCAGGGCCTTCGCGTCACGCTTGGCGGCGACAGCTTCTCTTATGTTGCTGGTAAAGGTGAGACGGCTGAAGACGTTGCACGCGGCCTGGCGACAGCCATTGGTTCAGCTTCTGTCACGGGTGTCTCTGCTCAGGTACAGTATGACTCTACCAACGATGTTTGGAGCTTGGCTGTTGACGATGCCACGGGTTCACAGACCCTGACAGTCGTTGCCAATGACGGTGCAGGTACAGCTTCTGGCGGTCTGTTCGGTCTCGATCAAATCGACGTTAGCACAGCTGCAGACGCTGCTGCCGCACTTGGCAACATCGAAACGCTGCTTGGTAACTCAATCTCTGCTGCTGCTGCCTTTGGTTCTGACCAAAGCCGCATCGAATCGCAGTCTGAGTTCATTACCTCACTGTCTGACTCACTGAAGTCTGGCATCGGTACTTTGGTCGACGCCGACCTGGAAGCCGCTTCTGCCCGCCTGCAGGCTCTGCAGGTTCAGCAGCAGCTTGGTACACAGGCGCTGTCTATCGCCAACCAGGGATCGCAGTCACTGCTGTCACTGTTCAGATAATATCAATGGCCCGGAGCGTCTTCGGACGCTCTGGGTTTCTTATAACGCCTTAGGAGGATTGATTGCAGGCTCTAGCTCACAAAGCTTACGGCGAAGTTCGAAACCGAACCGCTGATAATAGATCCATCGAACGTGCCTTATTTCGGCAAATCACCGATGCCATGATCGAAGCGCAAGATGCGAAGCAGAGCGACCCCGAAAAGTGGGCCAATGCGATCAGCCGAAACCTAGATCTGTGGACCCTCCTGGCTACGGATCTCATGCACCCAGAAAATCAATTGAATGACAGCTTGCGGAAATCGCTGCTGGAATTGTCTATTTTCGTTCGTCGCACCAGTACCGAAATTCTCGGCGGCTCCGACGGGCTCGCGGATCTAATCGATATCAATGAGTCGATCATCATCGGACTTGAAAACTCGGGATAGGGTTAGAGTAATTCAGGAGGGACTAGGAATGTCCGGATTAATGTTGAAGCTGGCGCCAGGAGAGCGTTTCTTTATCAACGGAACACTTTTGGAAAATGGTGATAAACCCGGACGCATCCGCGTACCGGGTCCTGACGTAATGGTCTTGCGCTGTCGCGATGCCTTAAAGCCGAGCGAAGTGAACACGCCGGTCAAACAGGTCTATTATGCCATTCAGCTTTTGATCACGCGAGATTTAGAAGAAGCCGATACTTTGCCAGCAGTACATCGCGCTTGCGAAGATCTGAAGAACGCTTTTGAGCCGGCCAACCCTGAACTCATTCCTTTGCTTCAAGAGATGATCCGGCGTGGAAACTATTATTCAGCACTTTGCTACATGAAGCAGATCATCGAGCTTGAAGCGCAATTGCTTGGACAAGACTCCTCTGGAGCATTGGCGGCTTAGATGACGTTTCAACCGGTCTTACCTTTGCCAGGACTTGCGGGATGGAATTTCCTGCAAGAGACCTATGACTCGCAATTGGATACCTATTCCAAGTCGCCGTCGATACAGCGCGACATTGAGTATTTTAAAGAAAAATTCGCGCAGCCGCTGGCGGTTGAGGACTTTCTCAGTGATCCTCGTTTGCGGCGTGTCTCGCTGACCGCTTTTGGCTTGAATGGCGAGGAGTGGAAGACGGGTTATATCCGCAACATTCTTGAAGAGGTCCAGGATCCTGAAAGCACGTTCCTGCAACGCTTGAATAACACCCAATACACAAACTTCGCTGAGTCGCTTGAGCCGGCGAATGGCTTTATCAATCTGCTCTCATCGGAAATCGACACGATCGCGGCACGGTTTGCGGCGGAGTCGTTCGAGCTGGCCGTCGGGTCTCAAAATGACAGCATGCGTCTCGCGCTCAATTATCGCGATGGCATTAGCGAAGTCGTGACGGAAGGGTCCACGGGCGAAGCGGTCTTGTTCAAACTGCTCGGCAGCGAACCCATTCGGGCTGTGTTAGATACGGCGCTTGGCATTCCAGCTGACCTTGCGCAATTGGATATCGATCGCCAAGCGGAATATTTAGAAGATCGCCTAAAGAGTCAGTTTGGCATCAGCAATGTTCAAGAGCTTAAAGATCCGGAAGTCGTTGATGCGGTCTTGAAGCGCTTTCAAATTCTTGCCGGCATCAACCAAAACTTCGCCGCTACAAGTTCAGCCTCAACCGCCTTAGTCCTTTTGGGCAATGCGGCCGCGGGATTCGGCGCGGTGGCCAGCCAAAATCTGTTCTTAAGCGGGTTCTAGCGGCG
Organism: Henriciella sp.; assembly: GCA_013213825.1. Taxonomy (GTDB): domain Bacteria; phylum Pseudomonadota; class Alphaproteobacteria; order Caulobacterales; family Hyphomonadaceae; genus Henriciella. The sequence goes on along the minus strand of JABSQA010000018.1, from coordinate 6,602 downwards.
CTGCTGGTAAGTCGGCGCGGGCCGGTTGAAGCAATCCATCCAAATAGTCAAAAGCGGTTTCAATAGCGTCACTGTCCTGTGTGAGGTAGCGATCGAGCTCGGGAAACAGCGTATAGGCGATGTCTGCGTTCGGATCTTTGCCAAATTCATACAATCCCGCGCGGACCATGGGCGCGATTTCGTCATATGTCGTCATCAGGGTCCGGAACAGCTGCAGCGACTGGTTTTGCGGGCCCGTCGCGGCTTTTGGGAGACTGCGTGAGACACTCCGCAGGACATCTATGGCAGGGTAACGCCCGCGCTCCGCGATTTTTCGCGATAGGACGATGTGGCCGTCCAAAATTCCGCGAACCATATCGGCGACGGGTTCTTCGAAGTCCGACCCAGCGACCAGCACGGAGAATATTGCGGTAATGTCCCCGCTCGATTTCGTCCCAGGGCCCGTACGTTCTGCGAGTTCCGATACGACCCTCACGGTGGACGGTGGAAACGCGTTTAAAGCCGGCGTTTCTCCCGCCATGAGGGCGGTTTCGCGGTGCGCCTCAGCAAACCGGGTCAGCGAGTCAAACAGGAACAGAACTGAGTGGCCTTGATCGCGATAGTATTCTGCTGCAGCGATGGCGCAAAAGGCGGCCCGCTTCTTAGCGCCAGGGGGTTCGCTGGCTGTGGCGGCGACGATGGTCGTTTTGGGCAGAACGTCCGCTGGTAGAACGTCATCGATGAATTCTTGAACTTCTCGGCTGCGTTCACCGATCAGCGCGATGACGATCCGATCGGCGTTCATGCGTCCTGCGAGTTTGCCCAACAGTGTTGACTTCCCGACACCAGACCCGGCGAACAGTCCAATCCTTTGGCCTCGACAAATGGGTAACAAAGTGTCGGTGACGTTTAACCCCGTATTCAGGCGGTTTCCCAGCGGCTTCCGATCAGCGGGAGACGTTGGTGGGCTTTGTAATGGCACGGTTATCGTACGCGATTGGCCGACGCTGGGAGAGCGCCGCATCTGCACCTCGCCGCGATAATTGACCAGTGCTCCGAGCCAATGATCACCTATTTCAATCTGATCTTGGGGCGAGACAAAGGCTCGGTCGCCAATGCGCGCCGCCTCTGTCGAGCTGAACATCAGCACCCGTACGTGGCTATCCGTCACCGACATGACTTCGCCAATAAGAGACTGCCCAGGCTTCTCGATCGTGACGCTGTCCCCAATGCCAACTGCATGGCCAACACCGGAGATTTCGATCATACCCGGCAGGATTTCGGTAATCGCGCCCCAGAGGCGGTAAGGCGGCGTCAGATGATGCGGCATCGGCAAAAACTTAATAAACCCTGGGTAAGCATTAATTCTTTATTCAACTTATGGTCGCAATTTTTGCAGAATCGTTAACCTCAGGGGATTTTTTAATGCGTTCGGAGCTTTCTCTTTCTCAACAAAGAGGCGCCAGATTGCCTGTGTTGACAGGGGATTTGGCCATATTTGTAGTGCCATTCAGGCGCGGGACATCTTCTCGCTCCGGGCCGGCTAAAACCGAATCAATCCCTAATTTGACGAATCAGTTCGGCGCGCAGGCGTCGTACAAACGGCAACCTTCCATTCAGAAAAGGCTTGGGTCCAACACCGCCGCGAATGCCCGAGGACGGGCTCAACTAGCATAGGATATGCAGCAATGAATAATACTCTTCTCACGAACAATAGTGCGATGGTTGCGCTGGAAACCCTGCGCGGCATCAATAAAGACCTGGCCATGGTGCAGGCGGAAATTTCAACCGGTAAATCCGTCGCCAATGCGCGCGACAATGCTGCGATCTGGGCAATCTCAACCGTCATGTCGACCGACGTGGATAGCTTCAAGCAAATCAGCGACTCGCGGAACAAAGGCTCGGCGACCGTCGGTGTGGCACGAAACGCAGCTGAATCGGCAACCTCGCTCATTCAGGAAATGAAAGAGCTCATCGTTTCGGCACAAGATGATCTCAATGCCGATGACCGCGCGAGAATCCAGGCGGACATTGCGGCCAAGCGCGATCAGATTGCGACCACCGTGAGCGCTGCGCAGTTTAATGGCGTCAACTTGGTGAAGGGCACAGAGGATGTCACCTTCCTCGCTTCGCTCGATCGGCAGTCCGATGGTACGATTTCCACGTCCAATATTGTCGTCGGGCGACAGGATTTGACGACATCCTCAGGTGTCTTTGGCACGGCAATCAGTGCGGGTCTGTCGGCCGGCTTTGCGGATGTTGATGCCACCGGCACCAATACCACGACGATGGATGCGGCCACGGGTAAGACATTGCAGTTCAATATCACGGCTGCCAATAGCGCGACTTACTCGCTCACCGTGAACGGCACACAGCTGAGCTATACCACAGCCGCATCAGGCGATACGGCCGACACGATCCGAGATGCGCTGGCGGCTCAAGTTAATGCGCTTGGTATCGAGGGTCTTGTTGTTGACACTGGCACGACCGGGCAGCTGCGACTGCTCAATACAGGATCGTTCACGAATATCACGGCCTTGTCGACGGCAGACACGCCGGGCAACTTCGTCGCCGCGGATAATGACGGGACAACGCCTGCTGATGGCAACGCGCTACAGACCTTGGCCCAGCGCGCAACCAGTATTGATTTCTCAACCACTGCAGCATTCGCAGAGGGCCGCGGTTTCCGCGTGACCCTGGGCAGTGACAGTTTTGAATATGTCGCTGGCAAAGGCGAAACGGCTCAAGATGTCGCTCGTGGCTTGGCGACCGCCATTGGTTCGGCATCGATTGACGGGGTCACCGCCCAAGTGCAATTCGACTCCGCAACCGGGGCTTGGAGCTTAGCAGTCGATGATGCAACCGGATCTCAATCGCTGACCATCGTTGCCAATGATGGGCAGGGGACGGCGTCTGGTGGCCTGTTTGGTCTAGACCAAATCGATGTCGGCACAGCTGAAGATGCGATTGCGGCACTCGGAAACATCGAGACATTGTTGAACAACTCGATCTCTGCCGCGGCGGCGTTTGGTTCAGACCAAAACCGTATCGAGTCGCAGTCAGAGTTTGTGACGCAGCTTTCAGACTCGCTCCGTTCGGGCATCGGGACTTTGGTCGATGCTGATCTGGAAGCGGCCTCGGCCCGATTGCAAGCGCTGCAGGTTCAGCAGCAGCTCGGCACGCAGGCGCTATCGATCGCCAACCAGTCACCGCAGTCGCTGCTGTCACTGTTCCAATAAGCTAACCCGTTCGGAGCGTTTACGAAGAACGCTCCGAACCCTCTTTCGAAGATTAATCTATAGTGTGAACTCGGAGGGACTAGGAATGTCCGGATTAATGCTAAAACTCGCTCCCGAAGAGCGCTTCTATATTAACGGCACCGTTCTGGTGAACGGCGATAAGCCCGGCGGCATTCGCGTGCCAGGGCCTGATGTTATGGTTTTGCGTCATCGCGATGCGCTGAAGCCGCATGAAGTGACGACGCCGGTTAAGCGAGTCTATTTCACAATCCAGTTGCTGATCACGCGCGATTTGGATGAAGCGGAAACGCTCCCGAAATTGGAGCGAGACCTCGCGGCATTGGCAGAAGCGTTTGCGCCTGCGGATCCGGATCTGATTCCGGTGCTTCAAGAAATGATCCGTCGTCGGAGTTACTTCTCCGCATTGTGCTATCTCAAGCAAATTGTGAAGCTTGAGGCAGAGTTGCTCGGCGAAGAATCGAATACAGCCTTAGCGGCTTGATTTGATCGCCGAGGAAGGCCTTAAACGATACACTCTGTGTACAGAGCACATCTGTTCCATTTGCCGAGTCTTGCCATTGCGTGAAGCGATGCGCGGGCTCGGCAAGTGCATGAACGAGCCCCGAGTCTCATGTTAACTGCATTGGCCTATCGAGGGTCCAAAAGTTAATTAAACCTAGGGTATCTGTTAATCCTTTCTTCAACTTATAGTCGCAAATTTTGTTGAAACATTAACCTTAAAGGATTTGCGCATGCTTTCGGACATGTCCTTGTTTCAAATCTATGGAGCGATGGCGCGGCATGCGGCGGAAACCCAGCGCGTCAGCGCAGAGAATCTGTCCCGCGCCAATGAGCCGGGATACAAGGCCGTCGAAATCGAGTCCTTTTCCGGTTTCATGAAACGCACGGGACCGACCATCGAGAAAATCGATTTCGATCAACCGTTCGAGCTGACTTTGAGTCAATCCGTGACAGCGCCGAATGGCAATTCGGTGAGCGTGGAACAAGAAGTGTTCAAGTCTGCAGAAGCGGTCGGCAAGCATCAAATGGCGATGACGGTCTACACCAAGACTTTGGACATGATGAAGCTTGCGCTCGGTCATAGGAATTAGGGGATTAGCAGATGAATCCATTTGAATTTTCTATGATGCAAGCCGTCTCTGGAATGCGCACCAATTCACAGCGCATTACGGTCACGGCTGAAAACGTGTCAAATGTCGACACGCCAGGATACCAACGCAAAATTCTCATTGCTGAGCCGCGGACCAATTCCGAAGTTTCGTTTGGGGCTTTGCGGACATCGTTGGACCAAACCCCAGGCGAACAAGAATTCAATCCCTCGCACCCGATGGCGGATGCGGAAGGATATATCACGCTTTCAAATGTCTCTTTGGTGACGGAAATGGCTGACTTACGTGAAGCCAACCGGACCTATGAGGCCAACCTCAACTCATTCCAGCAAGCGCGAACCATGTATTCTTCGCTGCTTGATGTGCTGCGTCGTTAAGGAGGCTCATCGTGACCAATTTCGGGTTTGGGGCGTATAACTCGATTAATCCTGCCAAGATCACGACCCCAACATCAACACAGGCCCAGCCGGCGCAAGATGAAAACCCTGTTGCAAAGGGTGTTTCGGAATTCAAGCAGGCGGTTCAACAGGCCGAACAAGCCGCCGTGGATACGGCCGTCAGCGGAGCCGACCCGCATGCCATGGTCGAAGCTTTGGCCAATGCTGAAATGGTGCTCGATACTGCTGTAACCATCCGTGACAAGGTCGTTGAGGCCTATCAGGAACTCTTGCGTATGCCAGTCTAGAACGGAGTTCGGGGACGATGGGCGAATCTGAAATCTTTGAAGTGTTGCGCGCGTCGCTATGGGCTGGCGTGCTGATGGGGCTACCAATCCTGGGCGTGTCCTTGGTGCTCGGCTTTGTTATCGGCTTGGTCCAAGCGCTGACTTCGGTGCAAGAAATGACACTGACATTCGTGCCGAAAATTGTCGCCGTCGTTTCGGTATTCTTTCTGACAATTGGGTACATGACGCGGGTTTGTTTGGACCTGTTCAACAATTTTATTCTCCCGATGATTGCGGGCTGAGGCAGGAATGGCTGAAACCAAATTGCTCGATCTTTCCAAGCCCACCGCGCTGCTCGCGATTGGGCTTATGCTGGTTATCCTGGTCATGGTTTTGCCCGTCCCCGCGTGGGTGCTGGACCTTGGCCTGACCGCATCTTTCGCATTTGCGATCCTAATTTTCACGACCTCGATCTTTATTGAAAAGCCACTCGACTTTTCATCCTTTCCAAGTGTGCTTCTTGCTTCTCTGATTTTGCGATTGGCGCTGAACGTCTCGTCGACCAAGCTAATCATTTCCGAGGGCCATAGCGGCACGGACGCCGCTGGCGGCGTGATCGAAGGCTTCGCCATGTTCATCATGGGCGGGAACCTATTCGTGGGTCTGGTCGTCTTTGGCGTTTTGATCATCGTCAACTTCATGGTCAGGCGCACGCTTCGCTTTGGATGCAATGCCCGGCAAGCAATTGGCTATCGACTCAGATCTGGCTGTTGGCGCGATCAGCCATGAAGAAGCGAAGGCCCGGCGCGCCAAAGAGCAAGAGGAAGCCGCGTTCTTGGGCTCTCTCGATGGTGCGTCCAAGTTCGTTAAAGGCGACGCGATTGCTGGCCTATTGATCACCGCGCTAAACTTAATCGCTGGCATTGGCTTTGGCCTCGCCGCGCATGGCCTGACCTTGAATGAAGCGCTTGCCAATTACTCCATCCTGACCGTCGGTGACGGTCTGGTGTCGCAAATCCCTGCCGTGATCGTCTCGGTTTCCGCCGCCTTGCTTTTGTCGAAAGGCAAGGATGATGGTTCGATTGACGAGGCGCTTGGCAAGCAGCTGGGCGGTAACGCCACTGCCTTGATGATTGTCGCAGGCCTGCTGGCCGTCTTCGCCTTATTCCCAGGCCTGCCTTTCTTGCCCTTTATGATGGCGTCGATCGGTTTCGGTGTTACTGCCTACTTCCTGCGCCAACAGCAAAAAGAAATGGAAGCCCAGCCCGAGCAGACCGAAGACGAACCCGCGGCGCGGACCAATCAAATTGCAGACTCTATTCACTCGGATGAGATCCATTTGGAAGTCGCGCCGGATCTTGTTGCAACCGTGCTACAAGGCGAAGCGGGCATTGAATCACGGATCGAAAAAATCCGACGGTACATTGCCGAAGAATATGGATTTGTTCTGCCTTCGATCAGGATGACGGATAATCCAACCCTGACACGGAATACCTATCAGCTGAAAATTCAGGGCGTACCCGTGGACACTGGATTGTTGCGGCCAGGAGCGCTCTTGGCGCTGGTTGAAGAAGATCAGCTGCCGCACCC
>JABSQA010000179.1 GCA_013213825.1 Henriciella sp. | reverse complement strand
ACCGGGTTCGAACAGGTTCGGCCAAGGACGCAACCACAGGATCCGAAATCGCATCCCAAATCATGCCCACGAAAAATATTGTCCCCGCTACACCAGGCTCGATGCCGACAATGGTCGTGTACCAAAACACCAGCCAGATTGAGAGCGTGTTCCAATAAATATTGAGACCGAAATCACCAATTCCATACCCTGCTAATGTCCTTAGCTTGGTCATTCAGATTCGCTCCCAATCGATCTCGCCTTAGGCATGCCAGCTTCATACCAATAAGGACAAGAGCAAAACCGAAATGAGTCCCGTGATCGCAATCAATCCAGTTGAAAGCGTCCAAGTTCTAAGGGTTTCGGCCTCATTTATTTGGAACAAGCGGCTGACCAACCAGAACCCGGAATCATTGACGTGAGAGAACCCGCTAGCGCCTGCTGCGATGGCGATCGTGACCAAACCAAGTTCGGGTGCACTTAGGTTCGCCGCAGCAACGATTGGCGCCGCCAGTCCCGCAGCCGTGATCATCGCCACCGTGGCACTGCCTTGCGCCAGACGAACTAAAAGAGCCAGGCTGAAGCCCGCAAGGATGGGTGAAAATCCAAAAGATAGAATGCCTTCTGCCAATTGCGCGCCAGCACCAGTATCCACCAGGACCTGCTTGAACGCACCGCCGGCGCCGGTCACAAGAATAACTAAACCCGTTGGCTCAAATGCTCGGGTCAGCGTTTCGCCCAACCGATTACGATCAGAAGTGGTCTTCGGGGCCAGCAAGACATAGGTCACGCCACTGGCGATCAGCAACGCACTGAATGGGTGTCCGATGACCGTAACCGTGTCTCGGAACAGCCCTGACGGCAACATCAATTGGCCAAGCGTTCCCAGTAGGATCAATATCAATGGAAGCGCGATAAGGGCGCCTGCCAAGCCGAACGAAACGCGCGGCGTTTCTTCCGGATTCACTTTTCGCTCAGCGCGCGCTTCGATTTGTCCTGGCATGTTGCCAGAGCGGTCTAATGCCCAGGAGAGCAGCGGCCCTGCAATCGCAACGGAGACCAAACCGGTCACCGCACCAAAGACAATCACCCATCCGAGATCAGCGCCGATCAGTTCTGCGATTGCGATTGGTCCGGGGGTTGGTGGAATGAAGGCATGCCCAACTGCGAGTCCTGCACATAAGGGCAAACCAAAAACCAGAGCCAATCGGCCCGTGCGTGAAGACAAGGCGGCAATGAACGGCATGAGAATGATCAGCGCCACGTCAAAAAAGACAGGCGTCGCAGCAACCAGCCCCAATCCCCCCATCGCCCATCTTTGCTTCCCGACGGATGCCCAGCGAGATACCTTTTGGGCCCAGGCCTGCACGGCACCACTGGCTTCCAAGATGGCGCCGAATAAAGCCCCTAAGCCGATAACCGGAGCAATAAATCCGAGCGTCCCGCCCATACCCTTCTGGACCGTATCAAAGGCGAGCTTAGGTGCCATGCCGGCCGCGAGCGCACTGAATATGGCGACAAGCAATAAAGCTGCAAACGCATGCATACGAACGCGCAGGATCAGTACAAATCGCGCCAAGATCCCCAATAGCGTCGCAATCAACGCGCGATTTTCAAGCACTAGCTCCACTGGATACCCTGAACCCGAGTGCGCAGTTTAAGCAACCGATCGCCGGCGGTGATGAAGAGTGAGCGACCATCTTCTCCAACGGCGCAATTGGCCGTGGCGCGACCGGTCCGCAATCGTCCCAGCGGTTGCCCATTCGGGGCAGGCACAAAGACGCCGCCCGGGCCGGTCACAAATATGCCGCCTTGATCACAAACCGCCATGCCAGCGGGCTATCCTGGCGCGCCGTCAGTCATGTACGCGGCGGCGTCAAATAAGATCTTATCCGAGACCACGTCTCCGGACTCATTCAAATTGAATGCTCGCAGAAGCGGCGCGTCCGGATCGGATTGGCTAACATATAGCACCCGTTCATCAGGAGACAGCGCGACACCGTTCGGGAATGTCATATCCGCGACCAATTGCGTAACCGTCCCATCCTGGTCGAGACGATAAACCCCGTTCGCCTCTTGCTGCTTAAGGCGAGACTCATTCAAACCTTCTAATCCATAGGGCGGATCTGTGAAATAGATGACGCCACTGCGCGCTTGGACAAGATCGTTCGGACTGTTCAACCGCTTGCCATCAAATGCGTTGGCCAGCATCGTGGTTTCATGCGTTTCAAGGTCCATCCGTTCGACCGCACGGCGACCGTGATTGCAGATGAGCAGCGAACCATCGGCTGCATACCATAATCCGTTTGCCCCCGGCTCACGGAATCCCTCCGTTTCCGATGTCCCAGACGGATCCATGAAAACGTCCACGGCGCCATTTTGGTGCCAGCGAAAGGCTTTGTTTTGCGGAACGTCCGTGAAGTATAATTGCTCCCGCGCGCGGTCCCATGTCGGGCCTTCACTCCATTGATAGCCAGCGGCGAGCGTCTCAAATCGCGCGTTCGGAGCGATGAATTTGGATAAGTCGGACGAGAAGACTTCCACATCCCCGCCTGCAGCTTCGGATAGAGGGGCTTTGGTAACTCTGCTCGGTGCACAGGATACGAGCCCAAGTCCTCCGATGCCTGCCAAAGTCGCGCGTCTCGAAATCATAAGCAACACTCCCGTCCAGCCCGGATGTGGTGAGCGACACACCGCGCTCGGCGACCAAGCTCGCTATTCACACTGGGCGAAAAAAGAATGGGCCGGACAAGTGGGGTTGTCCGGCCCAAGCGAACGACTGTTTCAAGGGACGTTTGAAACATCGTCTTAGCCTGGGGGAACAGGCTTAGAAATTTCCTCGCAAGATGAGCGAGAACCGACGATCGTTCTGGTTAAATGAGCGCGGTGCGCGAAGCCCGTTATCATTGATCGTCTGTGTCGTTTCAGTGATGTCATTCAGCAAGTTCACGCCTTGGACACCAATTTTGAAATTATCATTGATGTCGTAGAAGAATGACGCATCGAGTTGCCCCGTCGCTTCCTGATAGATGGACGCGAATGGGAAGATCACATCCCGCTTGGTCAGCAAGAAATCATCTCGCCAGTTCCACGCCAGGCGTGCCTGGTACGGTCCTTTTTCATACAGACCAACAAGGTTGTACTGATGCTCGGATACGCGCTCGAAAGCTGTCGCATCGCGCGCAAAGCGCCCCTGTCCCGTATTGTCGAGATCTCCGATACCTTGCGCATCGATATAGGTGTAGTTGGCCTGGATACCGAAGCCATCAAATGGTGCGGGCAGCATGTCGTAGAATTGCTGATAGGCCACTTCGAAACCGCTCAGCGACGCGCTTTCTGACGCATTCACAATGGAGCGGCGGCTAACATCAATCGCGACACCATTATTGGTGAACGTCTCGACGCCCGCGACACCACCAGCGACCACACTATCACCAGGATTACCGGCGCTACCGACCCAATAGTCTTCGAGATCTTTGTAGAAGTATGAGAATGTGAAGGATCCAGTATCCGCAAAATACCATTCATAAGACAAATCGAATTGCGTGGCTGTGATCGGCTTCAAGAATGGGTTGCCAGAAACAATATCAATTCCGCCAAAAGTCCCTGGCGCACTTTGCGCTTCGGAAAGCGTACCGCTCGACCGGAGATCAAATGCTTGCGGGCGAACGAGTGCCTGCGAAATACCGAAACGGAACTGCCGACCTTCGCCAATGTCAAGCCGTAGATTTAAGCTTGGAAGGAGATCTTCATAGGTGTTGGTGAAGTTCTGTTCGAGAACCGTGTCACTGGTCCCGAAGAAGGTTTCAAAAGCCTGCAATTCAGCTGTTGAGAGCGAACAGAAGTCGGGCAATGATGTGCCCCCTGTCGGCGCCGCCGAACAGGTCCCCACCAAATCAGCGGTCCCGAACGTTCCCAAAGTCGACTGGATAGAAGTTTGCCCGGCCGTCGAGACATCCGTCTCAACATAGCGAAGGCCAACATTGCCATCGAGGACAAAACCAGGTGCGAGGAAATCGTTGAACTCAAAATCCGCACGACCATAGAAGGCGGTGGTCTCTTGATTAATATCAACGATCTCACCTGGCAGATACAGACCGCCATCAACCACACCGCCGCGTTGGCCAAGTGTGGTTGCGAATGAGCCTTGCGCCGCCAGAATTGGCTGCACGGTTGCGACGAAGCCTGCATAGTCTTCCGCCAATGGTCCACTATAGAATGGGACACCCGAAATCGGCGCCGCGCCCCGCGCATAATTGTCAAAGTCGAAAGGCTGGAACAGCCCAGGTGATAGGGCATTCGCTTCTTCTAGCGTTAGCAGATTGTTCGGGCTGCCCGTCCAGATTTCAGAGACGTTACCCCAGTTAAAATCGGAATATCTGAGATTGGAGTCCCGATCCGAATAGCGGGCACCGAAGCGAACCGACTTGAGGAAGCCATCGCCGCCAAAGTCATATTCTGCGTCGCCTTGGAAGGCCAAAGAGTCTGCCTCGCTGTCCTGCGCATGATCCATGATCGAGCGCCAGTAATACTCAGCTGGATCTTGGAAATAATTGTCCGCTTCACCTTGTGGCACAAAGTAAGCGACTGACACGCCTTCATCGACAAAATCAAAGCCGAGATTTGCATAAAATGCACCGTGCGCGGTGACGTCTCGAACCATCGTTTCCGAGTCGACAGCCTGGACATCAAAGTTCAGCGCCCAGCGATCGTTCGGGGTCCATTTGAAGTTGAAACCCAGGTCAGACGTTTTGTCATTTTCCGCACGTTCGCGCGTCAAGTTCAACTGACGAACGCCA
>JABSQA010000178.1 GCA_013213825.1 Henriciella sp. | reverse complement strand
GGTGCCGTCGCAAATCGTACCCCCGAACTCGGTCACAGGATCATTCGGAAAGACGGAGCAATTGTCCGAGAAGGTTTGGCTGATCAATAGCGGTACAGGGCGTTCACGTGCCTCATTCGGGACGGCGATCACCACTGGAAAGCTGCGCGCACCCTCGCCCTCCCCAATCGTCAGCGTCATTTCCTCGAGCGTGCCGCGCCCATCCAAATAGTCTGCGTCGATGATACGAGGCTCGGACGCGGATACAGGAAGGTTGCCAGGCCAAGGACCATACAACTCCTCCTCGAACGTGGCGCGGGTTGCGGCCGCGTCAAAAGGCAATGTGAGATCAGGCCGCGGCGTCGGCTTATTGTCTGTTTCGAGACTGGCATAATTGAGCCCCAGCATCGTGCAGGCAGACATGCCTGAGAGCACGATCACAGCCAGAAAAAGACGAACCGCCCATTTCAGAAACTGGAAAAACATTGGCTGGGCCTCCGGATCTTGCCAGACTCGCTTACTCGGACGTCTGGCGATCAGCAAGCGCTAGATTGAATCTGTCCTTCACGGTTACGCGATCTTGGCTATAAAGCCGCATGCGGAATCTTCTTTGGATCATTGTAGCGATCGTATTTGGGGCCAATTTCGGTGCCCTCTCGGCATTATGGTTAGGCGGCATGATCTCTGGCGGACCGACCATTGGTAATGCTGTGGACATAGATGGATGGCGCAGCGATTGGTCAATCGGGTCTGAGAATGCGGACCCATATGTTCGCGCCCGCGTAGCCCGCAATGGGCTGATGGGGCTCCGCAAAGAAGAAGCCGTCTATTTTTTGAAGACGCGAGACGAGCAAGGTGATCGCTTAAGCGAAGATTGCGTCTATGCCGTCAGTGGGCGCGATTATCTCGCCAATTGGTGGTCGATCACGCTTTATGACGCCGATAATCGTCTGCCGATGAATGATGACCAGCGTCTGTCCTTCGATCAAACGCAAGCGGAAGCGATCTATGGGCAGGGTGCGTGGCGGTTCCAGGTCTCGGCGGCCGTACCCGAAGACACCGATACGCCCTGGGTATCCAGCCGCGCCGCGGGGAAATTCGATTTAACTTTGCGCCTATACCAGCCTTCAGCCGCTCTGCTCAATGCGCCAGACACGGCGCTGACCCCACCGCGAATAGAACGCGTGTCATGTAATGGGGAGGCACGATAATGCGTTTCCTCATTCCCGGCTTCATCTTTGTCGTCACCGCTATCGCGGCGCACATATTTGTTCTCACCAGTGTTCCTAGCTTTATCATGGGAAAAGCCCATCAGACCTTCGAGGCGCAGGGCATTCCAATGAATGTTTGGGTCGCGTCGCCGCGGCAAACCCCCGAAACGCAGCGCATTGTTCGGCCATCTCCAGATCTGGCTTATTCAATCTGTCGATTTGATACGACCAATGGCCCGGTCTTTATCAATGCACCGCTATGGTCAGGGTATGGGTCTTTGTCGATTTTCAACGCCCAGACCGACAATATATTTGTCGCCAATCTTGAGGCAGATAGCGACTTTGATGGGGTGTATGTCGGGCGGCCTGCTGCGGATCCGCAAGGCCATTCCGTCGCATTCGAGGGCCGCGGGATCGCGCTGGTCCGACGACTGGCGCCAACCGAAGCGCTCTATAGTGAAGCAGCTGGCTTGCTATCCGGCGCGACCTGCGCCCCCATGTCGCCTGACTAACTATTCGGCAGCGACCGTTTCGGCATCGCGCTGCGCTTTCAACCGCTCGGCTTTGGCTTCCACTTGCGCCACAATATGCTCAATCATATCGGCATTTGACAGTTTGTGATCCGGGCGACCGGAGACATACATCATGCCGCTTTCTTTACCGCCACCAGTAAATCCAAGATCCGTCATTGCGGCTTCGCCCGGTCCGTTGACCACACAGCCGATAATCGAGAGGGTGATCGGCTCAGCAATATGCGCCAACCGATCTTCGAGAGTCTTGACCGTCGCAATCACATCGAAGCCCTGACGCGAGCAGCTGGGGCAAGAAATGATATTCACGCCGCGGGTGCGGAGCCCCAGGGATTTGAGCATATCAAATCCGACTCTCACTTCCTCCACCGGGTCGTCTGATAGGGACACGCGGATCGTGTCGCCAATGCCCATCCAGAGCAGGTTTCCCATACCGATCGAGGATTTGACCGTGCCAATCCGGCGACCACCGGCTTCGGTAATGCCAAGGTGCAGAGGCGCATCTGTCGCTTCTGCCAATTGCTGATACGCCGCGACGGCCAAGAACATATCTGAGGCTTTGACGCTGATTTTATACTCATGAAAGCCAAGATCATCGAGAATGCGGGCATGATCGAGGGCACTTTCAACCATCGCATCTGGGCAAGGCTCGCCATATTTTTCGAGCAAGTGACGCTCCAAGGATCCACCATTCACCCCGATACGGATAGAGCAGCCATTATTGCGCGCCGCGCTGACCACTTCTTTCACCCGATCAGGTGAGCCGATATTGCCCGGATTGATACGCAGACAGGCAGCGCCCGCCTCAGCCGCTTCAATCCCGCGTTTATAGTGGAAGTGAATATCGGCCACCAATGGCACCGGAGAGGCCTTGGCAATCGCTGAAAACGCAGCCGTTGAGTCTTCATCGGGACATGAAACGCGAACAATGTCTGCGCCAGCTTCAGCCGCGCGTTCAATTTGTGCGACCGTGGCGCTGACATCAGGCGTCGGCGTATTGGTCATCGTCTGGACCGATATGGGCGCATCGCCGCCGACAAGCACGCTTCCCACGCGGATTTGGCGGGAGGTCCGGCGGTCTATGTTCCGCCATGGGCGGATCGGATTATGGGTCATTTTAAAGCGCCCTAAACAGTCTCGTTTCGCCCCATGTGGCCTCAGAATGCGGCAAGGTAAAGACCCCCCAATGCCGCACAATTTGCAAAAAATTTAGCCTAACGCGTCAAGATCCCTGAAAACCCAATCTGCTATGGCGAGCATAGGGGATTGTAAACCAATGGAGCGTGTGATGCGCAATTTGCCAATTCCAGGCGTGTTTGCAACGCGGTGGCATAAGAGTTTCCAGGCTTACTGCGCTGACAAGCGCGGTCTGGCTGCGGTTGAATTCGCAATGATTGCGATGCCCTTCTTCTTGATGATTTTCGGGACCATCGAGCTGGCGGTGATTTTTATCATGCAGGCCATTCTCGACAATGCAGCAGCCGAAGCGTCTCGTCAGATTCGCACCGGTCAATTGCAAACGGCGGGTTTAAGCCAAGCCAATATGGAGACACGGTTTAAAGACAGCCTTGGCGATGAACTGTTCGGATTGTTGGACCCGAATAAAGTAATTTACGACGTCCAGACATTCACCACCTTTGGTAATACTGGCGGCGGAATAACTTACGACACCAGCACCGACTCAATTGATCAATCTGGATTTGGATACAATTTCGGTGGGCAAAACGATATTGTTGTTGTGCGCGTATTTTACGAATGGGATCTCATCATCCCTGTATTGAGCGCGCCCCTCAAGAATCCCAATCTATCCGATAACAAAACGCTCCTGCAGGCCACAGTGGCCTTCCGAAATGAGCCATTCGGCAATTCATAGTGTGGGGTGTTCAATGTGATTTCTCAAATTCGTAGCCGCCGGGCAAACCTGAAATCCGATTATCGCGGGATCTCGGCGGTCGAATTCGCGCTCATCCTTCCGGTCTTGATCGCCTTATATCTCGGCGGCGTCGAACTCACCCTGGCGATGACGCTCGACCGAAAAGTGACCGGCGCCACAGCGGCTCTGGGGGATTTGACCGCGCGTGCCTCACACTTAGACAATGACGATCTGGCGGATATTTTCGAAGCCACACGAATGGTGATGCAGCCGAATGACATTTCTTTGGCGAGCATGCAGATTACCAGCGTCTCTTATGATAGCAGTGAGCACTCTATTAACGGCAACAATGTCGAGGTGAATGTTGACTGGAGTGATACGTGCGGGAGTGAAATCTCCTCCCTTACTGACGACACGGAAATCGAAGTTCCAAAAGACTTGATTCCGGACGGTGGAACACTGATCGTGGCGAAAATTTCATTTCCTTATAACTCTCCAGTCGGCTTCTTTTTCAGCAGCACACGACATTTGACGGACACGTTTTACCTACGGCCGCGCCGCGTTGACTCGATCACGCGCGACGAGACTACCGGCACACTGACGTGTGGATATGTGCCTCCGACCACGCCTTAAGGTTAGGTTTCTTCAATTAATCTAACTTTGATTGAGGACCGCCAAACACCTCGGGACCTATGCGCGCGGTGAAGCCTTCAAGTGTTCGGGGGTTTTGTCGGCTTTGACGAAGAAGGCGACACCCAGCAACCCGAAGACAAATAGCAAGCCAATGCCTGAAAAGCCGATGCGCTGATCATCGAACGCAGCCGTCATTATGCCAACCACCAACGGACCCAGCCAAACCGTGACGCTGCCCGCCATGGCGTAAAATCCGAAAAACTCTCCGATCCGCTCGGGTGGAGAAATATGTACCAGCATGTATCGGCTTGAGGAGATGCAGGCGACAATCGATATTGCAGCCGGGACGATCATCAGGAAGTAGACGACGTCCGCCAGCGAGGTGAATAAGCCCGTCCCAAAACCCGTCCAGACCTCAGCCGATGCCGGAACGAGACCGAAGAATAGAGCATCGGGTGTAATCGAGAGCTGAATGGTCAAAATGACCAAAATCGCGCTCAACTCCGCGATCAGAGCCCGTTTTGGGCCCAGCCACCCGTCCAGCCATCCGCCGACC
>JABSQA010000177.1 GCA_013213825.1 Henriciella sp. | reverse complement strand
CTTGGGGTGCTGGCAACTGTGATCTTATTATTGCTGAATTGGCGCGGCGTGTTGCATGCGCCGAATTTTTGGGTCGTTGGAATCAGTTTCGTGATCAGCTTGGTTTTGTTCCTTACGGCGAATTCTGGCGGGCTTTCTACGGTGGCGCCATAGCGACCTCGGGATTTTTTTGGGGCTGGCCTTTGGTTTGGTTCTGTCGTGAGAGAGGGCCTTGCAGTTCGCACGTCATAAAGCGTTGGGTGTGCGGTTACGCCATGGAATCGCAGCTTGCCGTAGCCCCTCTCCCGATTGCGGGAGAGGGGTTGGGGTGAGGGCACCAATGTTTGCGTTGAAGCGAATGCATTGCCTGTAGAACCCATCTTGCCCTCATCCCCGGCCCTTCTCCCGCATCCGGGAGAAGGGGGCGCCTGTGGCGAAATCGATCAGAGTCGCAGACTTTTACTTTATATCGGCGTCAGACTTAAAAGAGACCTCAGAAACGATATCCTGGGGCATTTGTAGACCATCCATCAGGCGCACAAAAAAAGCCCGCACAAATGCGCGGGCTTTTGCAAATCAATAATGAGACGCGAACCTATTCCTCGTCTTCTTTCAACAAGTCGTCTTTCGACACCGTCTCTTCCTTCACCTTGGCGGTGTCGAGAATGTGGTCGACGACTTTGTCTTCATAGATCGGGGCGCGGAGCTGCGCCATGGCGTTTGGATCTTTTTGGAAGAACTCGATGACCTGGCGTTCTTGGCCAGGGAAATTGCGGGCTTCATTGATCAGCGCCTGCTGGACTTCTTGCTCTGAAATCTGGATGTCAGCGACACGACCGATCTCAGCCAAGACCAGACCCAGACGCACGCGGCGCTCGGCGATTGTGCGGTACTCGGCTTTCAGGTCGTCTTCTGACTTACCCTTATCCTCTTCCGCGGTGCGGCCAGCATCCATTTCAGCCTGCAGCTGCTGCCAGATTTGGTTGAACTCTTGTTCGACCATTTTCGGCGGCAGTTCGAAATCATGCTTCTCATCAAGCTGGTCCAGCAGATTGCGCTTGGCTTTCGCGCGTGAAGCGCCGCCAAACTCATTCTTGATTTGCTCGGTCACGAGTTCTTTTAGCTTGTCGAGATCTTCTAAGCCAAGGCCTTTGGCGAAGTCTTCGTCAATTTCAGGTGTTTTCGGGGCGCGCACTTCGTGCACTTTCACTTCGAAAACAGCCTCTTTACCCGCCAAGTGGTCTGCCTGATAATTCTCAGGGAACGTGACATTCACTTCTTTTTCGTCGCCCGCTTTGACGCCGACCAATTGGTCTTCAAAGCCAGGGATGAATGTGTTCGAACCGAGCACCAATGTATGCTCTTCTGCAGCGCCGCCTTCAAATGGCTCGCCGTCAAGCTTGCCGAGGAAGTCGATGACAACTGCATCGTCTTTGCGGGCTTTGGCGGTTTTGGCCCGCTTGTCGAATTGTGGGTTGGCTTCTGCAATCTGGTTCAAGCGCGCGTTGACTTCGTCAGCATTGATTTCTGCGACAGGCTTGGTGATGGCCAGCTTCTTAATATCGACGGGCTCAAACTCCGGCATCACGTCGACATTCATTTCATAGGCCAGGTCCGCTTCGCCTTCGAGGACCTTTTCCATGTCGCTTTCCATCTTCATTTCCGGTTGACCGGCCGGACGAACATCTGCGTCCTCGATGGCTTTCTGGCTGGTCTCTTGAACCAACGCCTGGACCACTTCGCCCATAATGTCTTTGCCAAACATCTTTTTGACGTGAGAGGCTGGCACTTTGCCGGGGCGGAAGCCCTTCAGGTTCATTTGCGGGCGAATTTCTTCAATCCGCTGATCAAAACGCTTTTGCAGGTCAGCTTTTGGGACGCTTACCTTATACGTGCGGCTCAAACCTTCGATGGTCTCGACGCTTTCCATATTCGTCATTCCTTATTGCGGGTCGGGTTGGCTGATTTAGAGCTGAAACCCGCGCCATTGATTGGCGTTTTGGTGTCCGAAACGGCGCTCTATAGGGCAGGGTAGGTCCCATGTCCACGTCGACAAGATGACCTTTTGCAGAGAATTACATCAATAGGGGTTGAGGCGCCGCGGATCGCGCTTTAAATGCCGCCTTCTACTGATGCGGATGTGGCGAAATTGGTAGACGCACCAGATTTAGGTTCTGGCGCCGCGAGGCGTGGGGGTTCAAGTCCCTCCATCCGCACCATTTTTGATCGATCAGCCTGCCTGACCGGTCACTTTGATTGCATCAACGTCCTAACAAACAGCCGCCATCTTGGCTGATTTGAGCTCGAGGATTGGCGTGCGCGCGCGGCGCATCATCATTGCCTGCACATCAGAGCTGGGTGATTCGTGGTTCCCGAACCGAACGGGCATTTCAAATAATGATCCTGGTGCAACCCCAAACTCGCGTTTCACCATTCGGCTGAAGCTCGCATCGGAGGTAAAGCCCCAGCGTTCTGAAACGCGGTGGATTTGACCCCATTGCATGGGCGTTTCCGCGAGATCGGTCACGGCGCGAACGAGGCGCCGATGATTGATATAGGTTCGGACCCCATGCTCTTCGTCGAAGAGCCGATAGAGCGAGGCGCGAGAGACCCCGAAATTTTTTAGGATCGTGGTGGTGCTCAGATCAGGCGACTTTAGACGTTGCTCGATGAAGTCTTGGATTCTGCGCTTAAGGCAGTCTCGGACACGCTGGCAGGCGCTCGGTGACGCGGTTTTCGGCGACATCGCGACTTCTACGCAGCTCACGAAACGCTCGACATCGTCGGGACATATATGGGTTGCCCCCCGCGAAAGTTGCGACAGGAGATTGTCCATTTCGTATCCAAGCAGCTGCCCCATTCGGGTTTGCGCCGAATAGACGAGCGCGTGAGGCGCATCCGAGGGGTGATACCCGATCGCATCATAGGGAACGAAGAAACTGTGACACTCATTGTCGGAATGCAGCGAGCTGAATGGCCGACCATAGTCTAATAGCGTGACAGCCCCTTTGCTGCACTCGAGTGGTACGCCGTCGGATAAGAGCGATGAGCGGCCTTTTGCATAGCGGTGCACATGGATCTGTCCGCCTGTTTCTTCAATGTGCCAATTCCGGCGTTGGGTGGCCATGCTGTAATAATGCGTGTGGTTGACAGAAATCGGGTCAACGAACCACGACTTGGCGCGATACTCTTTTAGCGCGTCATCGCGACTGAGAGGTGCATTACCAAAATTCGCACCGCAGGCTTCGATCCAAGCATCGACATTTCCAGCATGCTGCCGCGCGATGACGGACGTCATCTTATGCGGTGGATTGGTATACTGTTTTTGCATTCGGTCCCCGATTATTTACTCAACTCGGACCGGTGATGTCGCCACATCAGTTATCGGAAAATCAATAAGGTGCCAGATATGCTGTCGACGCCGTTTTGTTCTCACCGTGTCTCAAACTTTGGGCGATGGGGCGGATCTATGGGTCGTTTTTGCGGACCCAAATCAGAGCGAGAATTTTGACGACTCAGCTACTTGCAAATGGTTCTCACTGGCGTGACGCCGCGTCGCACAAAAAGGGGGGAGAAATGCCACTGAAATAGGATAGGATTAACCACTGCTTTCTTATTGCACTGTGCATGAAAGCGTCTTATCGGGGCGCAAAGATTTCGTCTGATGCGCTTGAGGAGAGGTGTAAGAAATGTCCGAAGTCGAACGATTAGCGCTCGATTATATGCCGGTCATCCTGTTCCTTGGAATCGGCCTGGCTATGTCGCTGCTTTTTATTGTCGGAAATGCGATTTTGGCGCCGAGTAATCCGGATCCAGAGAAGAATTCGGCCTATGAGTGTGGATTTAACGCGTTCGATGATGCGCGGATGAAATTCGATGTCCGGTTCTATCTTGTGGCGATCCTCTTCATCATCTTTGATTTGGAAGTCGCCTTCTTGTTCCCATGGGCGGTCAGCTTAGGCACGATTGGCGTGTTTGGGTTCTGGTCTATGGTTATCTTCCTCGGTGTGTTGACCATCGGGTTTATCTATGAGTGGCGCCGCGGCGCCCTCGAGTGGCATTAGGAGCCAAGTCGATGGCAGGGGAATTCAAACCTTACGCGTTGAGTTCAAATCGTGCTGGGGTCGAGGGCGGTTTTGATGTCCGCGCGGATGATCCGTTCTATGCGGGTCTGTCGGACCATCTCGCCGATAAAGGCTTTTTCACTGCGAAGGCGGATGATCTGATCGCCTGGGCCCGCACAGGGTCACTCATGTGGATGACATTCGGTTTGGCGTGCTGTGCGATCGAGATGATGCAAGCGGGCAATCCGCGCTATGATCTGGAGCGTTTCGGCATGGCCCCACGCGGCTCACCACGTCAATCCGACGTGATGATCGTTGCCGGAACGCTGACCAATAAAATGGCCCCGGCGCTGCGCAAGGTTTACGATCAAATGCCTGAGCCGCGTTATGTTATTTCAATGGGCTCGTGCGCCAATGGCGGCGGCTATTACCATTACTCCTATAGTGTCGTGCGTGGCTGCGATCGAATCGTGCCGGTCGACATTTACATTCCAGGCTGCCCGCCGACCGCAGAAGCGCTCGTTTATGGCCTGCTTCAACTTCAGAAAAAGATCCGCCGTGAAGGCTCGATCGACCGCTAAAAGGTGCTGACATGTCAGAACAAGTCGAAGCGCTGAACGAGCTTGGCGAGCATATTGCGAGCGAGATGCCGGACGCTGTGCGTAAATATGTCGTCTCAGTTGGAGAGCTGAACGTCTATGCTGAGCGCGACCAGATTGTGGCCTTGCTCGATTTTCTCAAGCGCAATCAGATGTGCATGTTCGAAATGCTGATCGATGTGTGCGGTGTCGATTATCCGGAACGCAGTCAGCGATTTGAAGTGGTTTATCATTTGCTCTCCATGCGGCTCAATCAACGCATCCGAGTCAAAATCTCGACCGATGAAGATACGCCGGTCCCGAGTGTCGTTGATTTGCATCGCGGCGCCGATTGGTTTGAACGCGAAGCCTTCGATATGTACGGCGTCGTCTTTTCAGGCCACCCGGACATGCGCCGGA
>JABSQA010000176.1 GCA_013213825.1 Henriciella sp. | reverse complement strand
GGCCCTGTGTCCAGAAGGCCAGCATCTCTCAACGCCTCCGTATTGTCACCGATTGGGACACCCGCTCTAAAGAGCTGGAGATCCGGACGAGAAATCCCTTTAGACACAGCGCCGCGCAGCAGCACTCCGTTCCCGAAATCAAGCTTCGCGTTGACACTCGGTAGCCAGTTATCGAACTTGATGTCGCGATCATCGATGATCACTTCACCCGTATGAGCAGCAGCATATTGTGCCAGTCGCTCGGGGCTTAACGAACATACGCCAGGCAGGGTTTGGGCAGACAGACTTGCGACGGCGCAGAAGTCTGCGATTTCGCTCACCTGAACCACGCCATCACCATTTCCACCTGCGACGACGGCATCGTAACGATCAGGAACTGGGAAGCGTGTTTCACCGCCCGCTTCGATTGTCGTTTCGACATAGCGTAAGCCAAAATTACCATCCAGGATGATGCCGTTGGCAAACTCATGTTCAAAGTCGATCCGTCCATAAAGCGCGTTGGTGATCTCGGTCACATCCGAAATCTCAGACGGACAGAATGGGTCACATGCGACTGTTTCGCCGGTCACCGCATTGGTCTGCATCCGACCATTCACACCAAAGGTTGCGTTTGGCGTCTGCGAGAATGTCTCGATCTCGGCGACTTGCTCATCGGTCAGTCCAGATAGGTATTCACCGAGGAAATCATCTCCGCCGAAGAACCATCCTCCGCCGCCAGCCGTTGGAGTTGGTGCGTTGCCGCGTTGGAACCCATCACCAAACGGTGTCCGGAAGGAAGATGCATTCGGGAATTCATCGACGAACGCACCGCCTCCAGTTGCAAATTCCTGGCCTGGGAGACCAGAGTAGAGCCGTCCTGGTTGGAAGCCTCCAGTCGCTGCACAGCCAGGTCCAGCATTCCATGGCGCACAGCCAGCTCGACCAGCCCATGGCGCGGACAAGTTGCCCCAAGTGCTGAAGTTGGTGTTCCGCGTAATGCGATCACGTTCGGCCCAACGTGCACCAAATCGCGCGGAGCGGAAGAATCCGTCATCGCTGATGTCATACTCACCGTCGAGACGAAGACTATCCAATGAACCTTCATTCTTCTCACGGCTATCCAGGGCGAACCAATAATAGGTGTAGAACCCGCTCGAGAGCGCATCATCAGGCGCACCAGCCGTGAAACTTGGCGGCAAGAACTGCACTGAGGGTGTTTCGCCGGTAAGATCGAGCGCAATGTCTGACCAGGTGTTCATTGCGCCAATAATTGAATCGCGCTGCAGATCTGAACTGATTGTTTGCGCTTCGAAATTGAACCGCAAGCGATCTGTCGGATTGTAAGAGAGATCAAACGAAAAGTCTTCCGTCTCAGCATCCGCCGCCCGCTCAAAGCGTAAGAACTCGGTCGGAATGCCGCCAAATGGGCTACCATAACCACCGCTATCCGTTTGGGGCAGCACACCGCGTTGGAATTGGCCATTGCTGTTGAACTCCCAAGTCGAACCAGGGGCCTCAACTGGGAACAAGGCGTCATCGTTCACCAATGCGAGGATGGAAAACTCTTCGGTTTCAAAACTGGTCTGAGAGTTGAGCCACTCAAACGTTGCCAGCCATTTTTGGTCTGGGCTTTCCCACTGAGCGACAAGCGAAATTGCTTCACGATCCCGCAAGAGGTTGGTTGTCCGAACGCCCGCACCCTTAGGCGCGAGAACGGAGCCCGCGGGTGGGAAATTCGTGGCGTCAAATGCAGGATCGCCGCTGAAACCCGCTGAGCTGACGGCTTGGGTTCGGAAACAAGGTCCGTCTAGCGTGCTCGCGCGGTAGCAAGGGTCTGTGACTTGCGATGCGTCCGTCCGGCTTTCCAGCTCAGATGTCGCGAGACCTAATTGCAGTCCGAACTCGCCGGCTTCCGTATCCCAGGTGTTTGAGATGAGGCCAGAAAGTTCTGGCGACCATTCTTCACGCAGGTCACCAAAATTGCCGCCCACTGTACCGGCGATTTTCAGACCGTCCGTATCAAGAGGCTTTCGGGTGACCAAATTGACCGTACCTGCGATGCCACCTTCGACCATGTCAGCCGTTGCGTTTTTGAAAACCTCAACCCGCCCCAATAGTTCAGGTGAAACGTCGTTGAAGCTGAGCACGCGGCCACCGGTCGCCGAGAAAATCTCGCGTCCGTTCAGTTCAGAGCGCACGAATGGCAGACCGCGAACAATAACGCCGGTCCCTTCAACGGAGAATCGGTCGGGGTCAGTTGTCTTTTCAAAACGACCAATGTTTACCCCCGGAACGCGTTGCAATGATTCCGCAACAGACCGGTCTGGCAATGCGCCAATATCTTCGGCGGTAATGGCGTCGACAAATGTATCGGCGTTTTCTTTGATGTTTTGCGCGGAACTCAAAGACTGTCGAAATCCTTGAACGACGACAACGTCCTGAACCGCGACATCATCTTCTTCAGTCACAGCTTCGTCGTCGGCATCTTGCGCCATGGCGACTGGCCCCAACGCCATTGCCATCGCTAAGCCAGATGCGGCCGTCAGCATCGCCGAACGCCGACGTGCTGGATTCGTTTTAACAACCCTGTTCTTGTTCACTTTATTCCTCCCAGATGAACGCAGCCAATTTTTTGGCGGTCTTATGATTTTGCGCCTAGCACCGAATGAGAACGTTCACAATACCCCAAAATGAACGTTCACATTTTCTATTGCAGCTGTTACATTTTTGTCGCGAATGCGTTAGAGCGCAATATAAAGAAGTCAGAAAAGACAACAGGATCGATCGGGATGGCCATTAGGAAGATTGTAATTGTCGGCGGCGGAACAGCGGGTTGGATGTCCGCGGCGGCGCTGATTCGTTTGAAATCCGGATCGCCCGTCGAGGTTCAATTGATCGAATCAGAACAGATCGGCACGGTAGGGGTCGGCGAAGCGACCATTCCCCCTTTTGTCGAGTTTAACCAACTCCTGGGTATTGATGAGCAAGCTTTGCTGGCTGCCGTCCAAGGGACGTTCAAGGTTGGTATTCAATTCGAAAATTGGGGGAAGATTGGCGACAGCTATATCCACCCGTTCGGCAATTATGGCTATGAAATGGGCGGCATTTCATTCCACCAAATCTGGCAAAAGCTACGCCAAGATGGCGACAAACGCCCGATCCAAGTCTTCAACCTAGAGACCATGGCCGCCTATTTCGGCAAGTTCGCGCGCACGGCTGACTATGCCCGTGAAGATCTGCCGCCGATGAATTATGCGTATCACATCAATGCCACCGCCTATGCCGGGTTCTTGCGCGCTGATGCTGAGCAACGCGGCGTGCAAAGACGCGAAGGCAAAGTCACCGATGTCAGCCTTGATCCTGAGACGGGCTATGTCAGCTCGGTCACGATGGAAGATGGTGAAGTGATCGCAGGCGATCTGTTTATTGATTGCTCTGGGTTCCGCGGATTGTTGATCGAACAAGCGCTGAAGACCGGTTATGAGGATTGGCGCAACTATCTGCCCTGTGATCGCGCGGTCGCGCTGCCCTGCTTGCGCGATGATGGTAGTCCTCCGCCGCCCTTCACCAAAGCCACCGCGCATCGCGCTGGGTGGCAATGGCAAGTCCCGCTGCAACATCGCAACGGCAACGGCCATGTCTATTGTAGTGAATATATGGACGATGACGAAGCGCATGACATCCTCGTCAAGAACATGGCTGGCAAGCCCCAAGCCGACCCAAACTTCCTTCGTTTTGTGACCGGACGCCGCAAGAAATTCTGGAACAAGAATGTGGTCGCGATCGGACTGTCTGCAGGTTTCATGGAGCCCCTGGAATCAACCTCCATCCATTTGATCAATACTGGCATCAATAAATTACTGGCTGTGCTCTCTTTGGACGGCATCACGCCCGTGCAGGAGAGTTCATACAATCGCCTGACGGGCAAAGAATATGCCCGCATTCGCGATTTCCTGATCTTACACTATAATGCCACGACGCGTGATGATTCCGAGTTTTGGAATTATTGTCGGACCATGGATGTCCCTGAGACACTGACCGAGAAGATCGAGCTCTTCCGCGCCAATGGTCAGATCTTTCGCGAAGAAGATGAACTGTTCACAGAGACCAGCTGGGCTGCCGTCATGTTGGGTCAGGGCATTGAGATGGAAGCTTCGAGCCCGATCGCAAATACGCTCAATGCCGTCGATATGAAGACGGAGATTGACGGTATGGAACAATCTATCCGCTACCTCGTGCAGAGATTGCCCGGGCATGGCGATTTTGTGAATCGATATTGCCCTGCCGCGATGAGCTAGGGCGTTATCTCGCCTGTGTTTCCCATGGGCCGCGCGGTTCGCCAGCCCAATCGGTTTGGGTCATGCAAGCCCGCGCCGTCTCGTCGCCGCTGCATTGTTCGACTTTAACCCAGTCGATCAACAATTCGGTTGGAAACGAGTCGGGATCAAAGCCCGCGCCATTCTTCTTTTCCGCCAAATTGCCGCCAACCGCGAGATTCATCATCAAGTAGAAAGGCTGATCGAATGGCGCATGAGGTCGCCCGTCTGCTTCGGGTGCGGTTGTGAACCAGGCATCGCTTTCGATCCGCATAAAGATCTCCCCATCGACAAACCATTGCATGGAGTCCTCCGCCCATTCGACGGTGTAAACACGCCATGCGTCGGAAGGTCCGATGTCAGGATCTAATGTCATGTCGAGATAGAGATATGTATTGTCCGGGATCGCACTTCCAAAGTGCAATGCGCCGGAGGTGCGGCGCTCTATGCCGCCAGGGCAGTCTTCGCAGGGCGTTTCAAGATTGATCGCCTCCATAATATCGATCTCCCCGGACAAGGGCCAGGTGCCATAGGTCTCATCTTCCGACATCATCCAAAAGGCTGGCCAAGTCCCCTGCCCGTCCGGCAATTTCATACGCGCCGAGAACCGGCCATATTGCCAGCTTGCCAATCCACGCGTGCGAACTTTGCCCGAAGTATAGGTCTGCGTTTGTTCGCCCCCTGGCGCGCCGGGAAACCCTTCTGGAAATCTAGGCCCGGTATAGGCCTCTTCGCGCGCTTTCAGCGCCAAGACACCATTTTCCACCAACACGTTTTCTGCTCG
>JABSQA010000175.1 GCA_013213825.1 Henriciella sp. | reverse complement strand
GCGACGTCCTGATAGGAATTGCGTCTAGCGGTCCGCACTCAAATGGCTATTCACTCATTCGCAAAGTCGTCGAACGTACGGGGCTATCCTATGAATCCCCAGCGCCGTTTTTGAGCAATCAATCGCTCGGCAAAGCTCTTTTGACCCCCACCCGTCTTTATTCGGACGCCGCACTGCCTCTGATCAAAGCTGAGCTGGTCAACGGACTTGCGCACATCACGGGTGGTGGTTTGACGGAAAATACGCCGCGTATGTGCCCTGACTCACTCATCCCTCGGATCGATCGGGACTCCTGGGCGAAGCCTGATGTGTTTCGCTGGTTGCAAGAGAGCGGAAACATCGCAGAAGATGAAATGCACCGCACCTTCAATATGGGCATCGGCATGGTCTTCGCCGTTGCGCCGGACCAAGTTGACGCGGCCATGGACCAGCTCAAGCAGAGTGGCGAACATCCTGTAATCATTGGCGATCTTACTCAGGCATGACTCGGCTAAGAGTGGCGATCCTTATCTCAGGGCGCGGCACCAATATGCAGGCCATTCTAGACGCCGCGAAAGTCGATGATTATGCCGCCAAGCCGGTCTTGGTCCTGTCCAATCGCCCAGATGCTGCGGGATTAAAGATCGCGTCTGACTATGGCATTGCAACAGCGGTCGTCGATCACAAGCCCTTCGGCAAAGATCGCGAAGCCTTTGAACGCGCTTTGCATGAGCATCTTGTTGAGCATAACGCACAAATGGTGATCCTAGCAGGGTTCATGCGCATCCTCACACCTTGGTTTGTCAGCCGGTGGTCGCAACGCATGATCAACATACACCCTTCCTTATTGCCCAAATATCCAGGCCTTCACACGCATCAACGCGCGATTGAGGCTGGCGATCAGGAAGCCGGTTGTTCGGTACATTGGGTCACAGAAGGCGTTGATGAGGGCGATGTTATCGCTCAATCCCGGGTCCCAATACTGTCGGATGATGACGCTGAATCTTTGGCCGCGCGCGTGCTACCCGAAGAACATGCACTATATCCCAAGGCCGCAAATATGGCGGCGAAAACCATCCTAGAAAAATTGAAATCGCCTATTCGCTAAACAAAAAAACGGGCCGTCAGAGGCCGCCCGTTCTTAGATATCGCTTTGCGTTTAAGCCTTAGCCGACAATGTCTGCCTCGCTGAAGAATTGAGAAATCTCCAGAGCGGCATTCTCGTCGCTATCTGAACCATGCGCTGAGTTTTCGCCGATCGACTTGGCGAACAGCTTACGAATGGTGCCGTCAGCAGCTTCTTCAGGATTGGTGGCGCCCATCACTTCACGGTAGCGCGCGACAGCGTTTTCGCCTTCAAGCACTTGAACAACGACTGGCGCAGAGGTCATGAATTCTACGAGCTCGCCAAAGAAAGGACGCTCTTTGTGGATGTCGTAGAAACGTTCTGCTTGGACTTGGGTCATGTGGATGCGGCGCTGCGCGATGATGCGGAGGCCGCCCTCTTCGATGACTTTATTGATCGCACCGGTCAGATTGCGTGCCGTGGCGTCCGGCTTGATGATAGAGAATGTACGCGTGCCAGCCATGAATGGCTCCTGTCTATTGTATAAATAAGGTCTGGCGCGCCTATAGCGACGCAAAAGCCCCCCGGCAACCGTAACCCGCAGGCTTGCACGAATTCTTCATATCCAAAAGGAAATCTGCTACAGGTCTGATGGTGTTAGGAGGATCAATATGGCTGGAACCTTGCGAATGATGCTCGCCATCGCTGTGCTAATTTTGGCCGGATATGGCATCTACTTTCTCTGGACGGGTTCCATCCCTGCGCACACGCTACAAGTGATCGGCACCTATGCGATCTTTACCGGGATCGTATTCGTGATTACCCTGATCACGAAACCCGCCGGAGAAAAGCACTAATCTCGGACCCAGGCCCGGATCGGACCAAGATAGCCCATCTCAATTTCCCAGGGCTCGACTTCCGCTTTTTCCCGCAGTTCGCAGAGAAGCGGATGTTCCCAAACTGCATCTGCATAGTCTTTGGCTGCGCCCGTTAGGTCGTATCCATACGTCCGAAAGCGGGTCACCACGGGCGCGTAAAACGCATCCGCCGCGCACCAGTCTCCGAATAAGAATGGCCCTTGCGTGACATTGGCAGAGCGATGATCTGTCCAGATGGTCAGCACCCGCGCGATGTTTTGTTCGAGCTCTTCTGTAAATTCCGGTGCCGGCGATGACGCGCGGATATTCACCGGCATTAAACTTCTCAACCCGAAGAAGCCTGAATGCATTTCGGCACACACAGATCGTGCCATTGCGCGCTTGGTCGGATCGATTGGCCAAACCTTGCCGGGTTCGACCTGCTCAGCGATCCATTCTGTAATCGCGAGACTATCTCGAATAATCAGGTCTTCGGTCATTAAGACCGGGACTGTGTGTAATCCGGTTTCCTCGATCAATGCCTGTTTGGTTTCAGGAAATCCGAGCGGGAAGATGCGTTCTGTGAGGTCTAATCCGGACGCGCGTGCGACCAGAGCCGCACGGATCGACCAGGATGAATAATTCAAGTTGCCGAGATAAAGCGTACTCACGTGCCTGCTTATTTCCATCCGCGGCCGGATTGCTGAAAGTAACGGGCTGTGAGCCCTGCATCTTTCGCCGCCTTAAATTGCTCGCGCGCTTTTTGGCGGGTCGCGCCATCGCCATCATCGAACATGACCATGCAGCGTTCAAATCTGGCATCTACCGGAAGATCGACCCCATCCATCAGCAATGCCACGGACGCTTTATTCGCATTATCGGCTTTGCTGCTGATGAGTATGGGTTGTGCCGCAGCGTCCAACCCTTCAGCTTCGGCTTGGCCGTGCGGCAAAAAGCTTTGATCATCATAAGTCCACAGCGCCTCGTCTAATGCCGCGCGACGGGTCGCATCAGCACTCACAGCCAATACCCGCCAGCCGCGCTCGAGACATTTCTCCAGCAATGGACCGACAGCCCGTTCCAACGTGGTGCGTTGGAGATGGTAGAACCACCATTCGGGCTGGCCGGAAGTGCTCATAGATTAGGACTCGTAATTGTCGGCGATCCAGCGATCGAGCAGACGGGGGCCAAACCCGCTGGCCCAACTTGGATCGGTGGGGGCTTTTTCGCCTTCCACCCATGCCACACCTGCAATGTCCAAATGCGCCCAAGTCTGTCCGTCCTGGATGAAGCGCTTGAGGAATTGCGCCGCCGTAATCGAACCTGCAGCCCGCCCGCCAATATTGCGCATATCGGCAAACTTAGATTTGAGCTGACGATCATATTCAGGACCCAGCGGCAGACGCCAGACGCGTTCTCCTTCTGCCAGTCCCGCAGAGGTCAACGCATCTGCCAAGCCGTCATCATTGGTGAACAGACCAGCATGGTGATGGCCGAGACCAATCACGATCGCGCCGGTCAATGTTGCCAAGTCGACAATTGCGGTCGGCTTATAAGTCTCTTGAGTGTACCAAAGCACATCGCAGAGCACGAGCCGGCCTTCCGCATCGGTGTTCTGAACTTCAATCGTTTGGCCTGAGGCAGATTTGAGAATATCGCCGGGACGGATCGCGTCGCCGTCCGGCATATTCTCAACCAATCCAACGAGACCAACGACATTGGCTTTCGCTTTTCGTGTTGCGAGCGCCAACATCGCGCCAACGACCGCAGCGGAGCCGCCCATATCGCCGCGCATGTCTTCCATGCCTGCACCAGGCTTGAGCGAGATGCCGCCCGTGTCGAAACAAACGCCTTTACCGACCAGAGCGACCGGCGCATCACCCTTTTTGCCGCCATTCCAACGCATGATGGCAAGTTTGGATTCTTTGACACTGCCCTGTCCGACACCGAGCATCGAATTCATGCCAAGCTTCTTCAGGTCTTTCTCGCCGAGAATTTCGATTTCGAGCCCATGCTCTGCGAGCGTCTCTATCTTCTCTGCGTAGCTGCCAGGATAAAGATCGTTCGGCGGCATATTGACCAGGTCACGCGCGAGATATGTGCCGTCTGCGCCAGCGCTGAGGGGTTTGAACGCCGAGCGGGCTGCTTTGGTATCACCCGTTACGAGACTGACCGCGTTGAGGCTCGGCTTGTCTTCATCTTTCAATTTGGTGCGATAGTCATCGAAGCGATAGGCCGCGAGTTTCACGCCCAGGGCGATTCGCGCGGCAGTATCGGCATCGTCGACATAAAGGCATAGCGACTTAAATCCGCTATTCCCCTGCGCCTTAAAAATGGTTCCGCCGATGCGCTCGAGTGAGCGATCATTGCGCCCCTTCGGCTTTCCGGCGCCGACCAGTAAGGCGCGCTTTGCGCTGGCGCCCTTTGGTAAGACGACGAATGCTTGTTGGCCTTCTTTGCCAGTAAAGCGTCCCGCGGTTCGAGCTTCTGATAGAAGCCCTCCTGATTCTTTGTCCAAAGCCTCTGCCGCTTCTGGCAGTTTGCCGCCTTCATCGATGAGAAACCCAACGATTTCAGACTTGGCTGTGTCCGTGAATGTAATTTTCATGCAACAACTCCATTTGAGGCGCAAAGTAAGCATCGACGCGCGCGGCGCAACTCGCTAAGCCGGAAAAACAGACAGGAATACAAACAAATTTACCTATGAACCGGGTTCAGCGCTATCTCTTCAACCGCGTCTTGCGGTCTGTGTTGATTATTGTCGGCGGATTGACGCTGCTGGCAATCTTGGCTCAAGGCCTGTCTCAGACCGAGATCATTGTCGATAATCGCCAGGGTGCGCTGACGTTTTTCAAGATTGTCGCCTTAGGTGTCCCCCAAATTGTCGCGTTGCTGACGCCAATGGCAATGTTTGTCGCAACCATCTGGGCCCTCAATCGCTTGCACCGCGATAGCGAAGTCGTGGTGGCTCAAGCCGCGGGCATGACACGCTGGCAAGTGGCGTCACCGATTCTCCGATTGGCCATTCTCAGCGCCGTGGTCCATCTTGGCGTCAATCTATACGTTCAACCCTCGGCGCAACGCGAAATGCGCGCCACGATTAGCGACGCGCGCGCAGATCTGGCCTCCTCCTTGGTGCGGCCTGGCCAGTTCACCACGCCAGACGCGAATCTCACCGTGTTTGCGCGCGAGCAACGCGGACAAGATCTTATCGGCGTTCAGATTGCTGAGCGCGTGGGCCAACCCGATGGCCGCGACTATCTCGCCGAACGGGGACGCTT
>JABSQA010000174.1 GCA_013213825.1 Henriciella sp. | reverse complement strand
TATCGAGAACACATTTTGCGTATTTTCGATATCGAGCGTGCCAGGGAAGAGCTGGTTGGTCAGTTCAATGTCTTCGGTCGCACGATACGCATATTCGCCGAAAATCTCCCACTGGTTTTGCAATTGCCAGGTGGCGCCAGCTTTGACCTGATAGGCGAGCTTGGTTTCGCTATCGTCGATCACGGTGATCCCTGATGGTTGATAGTTTACAGACACATCGGCGAAGCCAAGGCCAGCACCCACATAGGGTTGAAGCGGGCCTGCTTGATTGAAGTCATAGTATAGGTTGGCGAAGATGCCGGGCGTCGAGATGTCGCCGCGTCCATCGGCGACCACAGCTGCGACCGTCGCCCCGAGCGGATCGGGCGAACTCGCAATCGCCGCTGCATCGACACCATCAATGCTGCCGCCACCCAAAGTTACGCCGGTATGGGTGTCGACATCAGACTCGCTGTAAACCAGCTCGATGCCAGCCCGAAAACCTTGGGCATAGCGCGCGCCAACTTCGGCTGCGAATGCGGTGCCATTATCGAACTCAGTTGACCACCCATAGGGCGTGCCAGCAGCGACATCCAAAGTGCTGCCATCGCCAAGATTGCCCGTTGTAAACGCGCCGGTTGATCCCGAATTGTCGCTATCGTTTTGCTGGGTCAGTCCGATTGAACCGCCAACATAATATTCTTGCGCAGATGCAGCGCCCACGATCATCAAACCTGCTGCCATGGCAGCTGTTGCTTTTATGAGTTTCATACTCAGCTCCTTACCATTTGCGGAAAGCCTTCTGGTTCCGACGCGCTAGTAAATAGTATTCTATATACGATAGGCAATATTAAAAATAATTTTGGCTTGCTAATTGCACATTGGTCTGCTCAACCGCCCTCAGGGGAAATTACTGCACCAGGACGACACTATGCTGCCTAAACCGCGCGCGGATATCGCACCGAACACGCTCGACTTTGAAATTCTACCATTGGTCAAACCGACCGGCTTTCGAGAATATGACGCGCGATGGTGGTTTAATGGCATTGGCCATGAAAAAGCGCCTGAGCTCAATCTGACCGGTGTCCAAGCCTTGGGTCTTGGCATGGCGACATTGTTCCACGAGTTGGGTGTAGAGCCAAAAGTGGTCACGGGACATGATTTCCGTTCGATCAGCCAACCGATCAAGAATGCGCTCATTCTCGGCCTCGTACAGGGCGGATGCGAAGTCCTCGATATTGGTCTTGCGCTGTCTCCCATGGTTTATTGGAGTCAGTTCGAACTTGATTGCGCGTGCTGCGCCATGGTCACAGCAAGTCACAATGAGAATGGCTGGACTGGGGTCAAAATGGGCGCCAATCGCCCGCTGACATTTGGTCCAGATGAAATGGGTCGTCTCAAGGAGATCGTCCTGAACGGTGATTTCCAGCCGCGGGCCGGTGGTGGACACTTCCGGGTCGACGATATTCGTGAGAAATACATCAATAGCGTTGCTGAGGGCGTGCAAATCAAACGTCCTTTGAAAGTCATTGCCGCCTGCGGAAATGGAACCGCAGGTGCCTTCGCGCCGGACGCGCTGCGCAAAATGGGAGTCGACGTGATTGAGATGGATTGCAATCTCGACAACACATTCCCGAAATACAATCCAAATCCTGAAGACAGCGCGATGCTGCACGCTATGGCAGCGGCTGTGAAAGAGCATGGTGCGGATATCGCGCTTGGCTTTGACGGCGATGGCGACCGTTGCGGTGTGATTGATAATACAGGTGATGAAATTTTCGCCGATAAGATCGGTCTGATGTTGGCTCGGGATCTCTCGAAAGAATATCCCGGTGCAAAATTCGTCGTCGACGTGAAATCCACGGGCCTGTACAAGACCGATCCTGTGCTCGAAGCCAATGGCTCGACGGTCGATTATTACAAAACGGGTCATTCCTATATTAAGCGTCGAACCACTGATTTGGACGCGCTGGCCGGGTTCGAAAAGTCGGGTCACTTCTTTTTCCGTCCACCTATTGGCCTCGGATATGATGATGGCCTGATCGCGGCGAAAGCGATTTTGGAGATGCTCGATCGCAACCCCGATAAGACTATGGCCGACCTGAAAGGCGAACTCGGCGTCGCGTTCACCTCACTCACCATGTCGCCGCACTGTGCGGACGAAGTGAAATATGACGTGATCGAGAAAATCGTCGAAGAGTATAAAGGTCTGCTGGACACAGAAATTTTGGGCCGGAAAGTTGTCGACGTGAACACCGTCAATGGTGCCCGTGTGACATTGGAAGACGGCTCTTGGGTGCTGGCGCGCGCCAGTTCAAACAAACCAGAATTCGCTGTCGTCGTGGAAAGCATGCGTTCAGAAGAAGATATGATCGCATTGTTCCGTGAAGAGGTGAAACCGCGCTTGGCGAAATATCCAGAAATCGGCGCGTATAACCAAGAAATCTAGGTGTTCGCACACAGCCAATCATAAGCGGCATTAACTTCGCGCATTTTCTCGGCTGCGGCCTCGCGGGCGCTCTGACTATATTTCGAAGCCGCGAAACGGTCAGGATGATACGTCTTGGCCAACCGCCGATAGGCCGATTTTATATCGATCATATGAACGGGTTCTCTAAGACCTAAAACACGCAAGTGTTGAGCTTTGAGCGGAGACGTCCTGTTCTGAGGCTCTGCCTTTGCGCGTCGTTGCTGGTACCCATCCGATCGACTGGAATTGTCGGTACGCTGATACTGCGCCTGCCGCCAATTGCCTCGATAGGGTTGGCCAGAGCGTGTGTAAATTTTCTCATGGTGATCAGATTCGAACCAAGTGTCGGGCAGGAGACGCGATACAAAAACCATCATTTTCTTGAGGACAGGCCAGATCAAGTAAACAAATGCCAAGGCAAATTGTAAGATCAGCACGTGCGCGACGGGGGTCCAAATTCCAAACATTGAACGGCCTCTGCCTACAATCGTCCCCATCGGTTTATGCCAGCGAACGCTTTACGAATTTGAAACCTATTCTGCCAATTTCGACACACTCGGACATGGATCGATCTGACATCGAAAACGTAAACTTGATTTCATGCAATTCGACCGACGGATCGCTGATTTTTATACGTTTTATCTGATTGCACGACAAAGGGTGTGACAATATGAAGAAGCGTTTTGGTGTGGTCATCTCGGCCTTGCTTTTAGGGGCCTGTGGAGGAGGTGGCGGATCTTCGTCGACGCCGAGCACGCCCGCGCCGCCGACGACAAGCAATTCTGCTCCGACAGTTGCCAATCCGATTGCCGATCAGGCGGCTAAATTGGGCTATGCTTTCAGTCTCGATTTAGGCGATACATTTGCAGACGCTGACAATGACACCCTGACCATCAGCGTTGATTTCGGCGCCGATGCGAAAGGCCTATCGCTCAATGGCACAACGATAACCGGGACGCCAAATTCAACTGGCACCGTGTCCGTGACATGCACCGCGACGGATCCGTCAGGCGAGTCCACAAGCGACGCGTTCGAAATCTCGGTCAGCATAGATCAGAGCGCCATAATGGCCGTGTTTAATGGCGCCATCGATCTCGAAAACTTGGACAATTACGCCAATCAACCGGTGCCGGATTATGTCACCAAGATGAATGATGGCGGAAATCCTATAACCGATGCGGGGGCAACGCTGGGCCGGGTCTTATTCTACGACACGTCTTTATCCGTTGATGGCACAGTGTCATGCGCAACCTGTCACGTTCAATCGCTTGGATTTAGCGATGCCGACATTGTTTCAACTGGTGTCGCGGGAGGGCAAACTGGGCGACACTCCATGCGATTGATCAATACTATGTTCGCCGACGAAACCGACTTCTTCTGGGATGAGCGCGCGCCAAGTCATGAAGCGCAAGAGAGCCAGCCTATCATGGATCATAACGAGATGGGCTTCAGTGGCCAAAACGGTCGCCCAGATCTAGATGATTTGATCGATCAGATGGAAGCGACTGAATATTACGAAGAGTTGTTCCGCTTCGTCTTTCTGGATCCTGAGATAACGGAAGACCGCATTCAGCGCGCCTTAGCGCAATTCACCAAATCAATCCAATCTTTCGATTCAAAATTTGATGAACGGCGCGCTCAAACGACGAGCGATGTCCAGCGCTTTCCGAATTTCACCGCCGATGAAAATGCCGGCAAGCAGTTGTTCATGCGGAACGTCGATAATGATGGGGCAGGGTGCAATGGCTGTCACCGTGCACCCGAATTCGATATCCGGCCAGGATCAGATCATAATGGCATTTTCCGAGTCGCGGGCTCAACGACGGAGTTTGACCTGACCAATACGCGATCGCCATCCTTACGCGATTTGGTTGGCCCAGGTGGCAGCTCGAATGGACCTTTTATGCATGATGGCTCATTGGCGACAATTCGCGCGGTCATCGACCATTATGATGACATCCAGGAGCCCGTGTCTGAACCACCGCTTTCGGAGTTTCGCGATACGATAGACAATCGTTTGGTCGAAGGGGGCCGTCCGATTCAACTCAATCTGACGGAAAATGAGAAAGACCAATTAGAAGCGTTTCTTCTCACCTTGACCGGGTCGAGCATCTATACCGACGAGAAGCTATCCGATCCTTTTTAGCGGAAGATATTGGCGCTATCTGACATCTTCATAATGACGCGCCAAACGGTCCGGAGGTGCGCCAAATCCCCACATAAGGCCGACATAGAGAAATGTCAGATTGGCCCGCCAGAAGCCCCATTTGGCGACGCGCCGATCTGATGACCAGACTTTACGCGGGACTTGCCTAACGCGACCGCGACCGCCGCGCACCATGCGTAAACAGAGATCGGCTTCTTCCATAATGGTCTGGGTGATCGACCACCCACCAATCGAGTTGAAATCTTCGCGACGGCAAATCATCACCTGATCGCCAAACAAGAGCCGCGCGCCGCGAAAGAACGAGACAGGCCGAAACAGAAGGGGTGCGTACCACGTTTTGATAAAATTATGCGCCGTGGTCACGCGCCTGACCTGCTGCTCGCCGCGCATGACTGATATGAAGCCAGCAAGCGCGGTCCGTTGATCGCTGAGGACTTGTTCTGCGAGCGTGACAAAGTCCGACGGGACCTGCGTATCAGCGTGCAGGAAGCATAAGTACGTGCCAGAGGCGGCTCGCGCGCCGGCATTCATTTGAGCGGCACGCCCCGCCGTCACGCCAGACAGAACATGCACACCCGCCGCTTCA
>JABSQA010000173.1 GCA_013213825.1 Henriciella sp. | reverse complement strand
GTTTGCGCGAGAATCGCATACAGACCCGCAATCACGGCAAGGTCGAATACCAAATAGGCCATCGACCGCCACAGATTCGGTTCGAAGCATCTGTCCGGAATCGCACGTCGCAAATCTTGTTGGGTGAAAGGCAGGTCTGAGGCACTCATACTGGACTCGCTCAAATATACTCTATGTCAAACGCGTCCCACCACCATGAATTAGAAAAGCAGAGAGAGGGTTAACACGCAAGTATATTGAGTAACCAAATTGACACGCTCGCGCGGCTTCTATCGCCATGATGTGAATGAACTTACACATAGACTTGCCCCATGGGGTGACGAAAGCTACGAAGCACCCCATATCTGCCTCGGCGCGGCACCGCGCGTCGTTTTTTATGGAGACGTGATGTCAAAAGAAGAAATCATCGAGTTTAACGGCACGATCGTTGAACTTTTGCCCAACGCGACCTTTCGCGTGAAGCTGGAAAATGATCATGAGATCATTGGCTATACAGCCGGCAAAATGCGGAAAAACCGCATTCGTATTCTGACCGGGGACAAGGTTCTGGTCGAGATGACCCCTTACGATCTGACCAAGGGTCGGATCACATATCGCTTCAAATAGGCAAGCGGCCTTGAGCGAGGCGCACATTCCCGATGGATTTGAGCGGCATTTTCGCCGCTCTGGACTGACCGACCCTTGGGAACCGCTCTATTCTCGAAAATTAGATGACCGCGTGCAGATTGGCCTGACTCTGGCAGCGCCACATTGCAACTCGCGTGGGCTTGTACATGGCGGCTTGATCGCGGCTCTGGCCGACAATGCTATGGGCCTGTCCTGCGTCGTCGCCCTGCAAGCTGCGGGACGGGATGTCGGCAGAGGCTTGGTGACGGTTTCGCTCGGCACGGACTATTTGGGGAGCGCCAAGCTTGGCGAATGGTTGCTGATCGACCCTGAGCCCGTCAAAGTCGGTGGCTCGATTTGTTTTGCCCGCGCCATCATAAGCGGCAATGATCAGCCGGTCGCCATGGCCAATGCGACGTTTAAAATCCTATGAGCAAACTGATCCTGGCAAGTGCCAGTCCGCGGCGTCGTCAACTTTTGGCGCAGATTAATGTCACGCCTGATGATGTTGCCCCAGCCGATATTGATGAGACGCCGCAGATTGGCGAAGCCCCGCGCGCTTATGCCGTCCGAATGGGGCTTGAGAAGGCTCAAGCTGTTCACCAGGCGGGCCAGTTTACGCTCGCGGGAGACACCGTGGTCGCTGTTGGGCGTCGGATATTGCCGAAAGCTGAGACAGATGTTGAGGTTGAAGATTGTCTCAACCGGGTTTCAGGCCGAGCCCATCATGTCCTGACTTCGGTCTGTCTTATCGGTCCAGATGGACAGATCGCGCAACGCTTGAGTGATACGCGGGTGATCGTAAAGCGCCTGTCTCCGGCTGAAATCACCGCCTATATCGATACAAAAGATGGGCTCGGAAAAGCGGGCGGATATGCGATTCAAGGCCCCTTTGGGGCCCATATCAAACAGATAACGGGCAGCTATACCGGCGTTATGGGGTTGCCAGTTTACGAAACCTCGCAACTGCTCACTGGGCTTGGCTATCGATTGTAGAAGTCGAATTCCAGTTCGTATTGCAAATGACCATCGCCCATAGAGAGGTCATAGCCTCCAAATCCGTAGACATAATCGAAGCGTACAGATTGCGATGGCAAGTCAGCCGCGTTGCGCAGACGAATGGCATTTCGAAACTCCATGATTTGCACCGGGCTGCCATATAAGTCTCCGACCGTATTAGCGTTACCGAGGCTGCGAATGTAATTGCCACGCCGCGTATCAGCGCCGAAGGCCATGCCATCATCGACCCCTTGCCGTGTGACGCCATAGTCAAAATCAACGCGGTTAAGCAAATTGGCTGTGTTGAACCCATTTGTGGGACCGATCAGGCGCGCTTCCGCCGTAAGATAAAAATCGGTGCGGGAGGAAAGATAGAAACTCCGCTGCGCGGATGTGTCTGCCGCGACGAGGTCTGTGCTCAAACTTACCGCGAATGGATCAAGACTGTCACCCGCATCCAGAAAGCCGCTGCCATTTGCGTCGGCCGGTAAGCGATCCGGAACGCCATCGCCATTTGTATCAATGCCGAGGACGACACTTTGGTCTTGCAACGGAACGCTGTGAAAGCCTTCCGTGCGCGAACCTGTAATAACCGGATTCACGCCACCTGCGCCCTGAAACGGGTTCCCGGTCCAAGGGATCATCCGCCCGCCATTGGGAACGGTTCCGCCGGTCGCGAAGACATAATTGTCATAGACATCGAACGAGAACCCATCATGCACGACAACACAGCCATAGACCCGGCAATAAAAGTCCGAGTCGATCCAAGACGCTTGCGCACCAGGGCCGGTGACGAGTGCCGTGATGGCGACGATGAATAGTCGCGCTTTAGTCCAGGTTTGACGGCTCATCGGTCAGAGACTCATCTACGGGCGGGAGGTCAACAAAGCTCAAATCGGTTTCGAAGGGGGCTAAGCGAACCGTGCCAGCGCTGCTTTGCGGCGCGTGGATATCTTCCAGCGTAACGCGAAGCTCGGGATTGGTCGGAACTGTTTCGGGCAGACTGAGGCTGTATTTGCGAGACGCTTCGTGCAGGACCACCAAATTATTGACGGGCGCGCGGATGGTTTCGCCGCTATCGCCGCTAATCTCGATTTCGCCGCGCAGACGCGAATGGGCGTTTCCGCTATTTTCTATCTCAAAAACAAGCGCCTGATCGCCTTCGGCAGACCGGGTTAGGGTTGCGGCCGTGATTTCTGGTTTACTCTCACCATTGCCCATTGTGAGGTAGAAAAGGCTGGCAATCTGATACTTTTTCCAAACCCCAGACTGACCTGAGCGTTCTTCGGGGAGCTGGGTGGATGCGATCAAGGCGAACCGATAATCGCCTTGGCGATCGATCCGAATAGGGGCGGACATATCAACTATGATCTGTTCCGTTTCACCCGGGTTTAGGGTCACAAAGGCAGGGCTGAATCGGACCCAATCCGCGGCTGAAGACTCTGTATCTCCGGGGGGATTGAGCTTGATTTGACCATGCTCGTCCAATTCCCAATCGGCGAGCCCCAAAGTGAGCGAAATCGCGTCTTCCTGATGGACATTGCCGATATTGATCACTTGCCGTTGGCGTTCACCGGGCTGGATCGCCATTTCGACCGTGGTCGGTTGCAAGCCGATGCCAAAAGAAGATGCTGGAATAGATATGGCTGTCATTGCCAAAGCAACACAACCAACGCGCAACGCAGTGGAAAAGCGCATCAAAAACCCCTAAATTTTAAGCTCTTATTTTCCCTAACCGTAATCCAATAGGGTTACTGGAGGGTTTCTAATGATGTCAGCGGCTTGTCGCCGCCAAAGCGCTCAGGTAACGCGAAATCATGAAACTTCCCGGTCATAAAAAGCGCAAACACATTGCTGCCGATATTAGCTCCAAGCCTGGGCGGGCGCGCGCTGAACGCGAGCTGATCCTGGGCGATCACGGCTTCTTGCGCGAGAGCTTTCAGAATCTGCACCCGTTAAGCGACGAAATGTGGCGGTCTAACCAGCCCAATCCGCGGCAAATCGCGGAACATGTGCGCCTGCGCGGCATCAAAACGATCATCAATCTCCGCGGACCAAGCACGCGCGGATACTATTTGCTGGAAAAAGAGGCGTGCGAAGCCAATGGGGTCGAGCTGATCGATTTTCAGGTCTATTCGCGCGATACGCCAACCGTTGAACGCGTGCTGGAGGCCAAAGCCCTATTCGAATCGCTGACTTATCCGGCGCTGATGCATTGTAAGTCCGGTGCTGACCGGGCGGGTCTGATGAGCGTCATATATATGATTTTTCGACAAGGAGCGCCCGTCTCGTCGGCCATTCGTCAATTGTCGAAGAAATACCTCCACATGCGGGAGGGCAAAACGGGCTTATTGGACGCTTTTTTCGAGACTTATCTTCAGGCGGAAAAGGCGACGGGGATTGGCTTTGAGGCCTGGTTAAAGAGCGAGTATGATCGCGAGCAAGTGAAGCAAGATTTTCTCGATTCAGGGCAAGCGAAATGGCGACTCGATAGCCTGCTCCGGCGAGAGTAGGCACGTTTTTTCACTGGCCTTGGCGCGGGATTCGTGGAACGTTGGCCCCGCGCGAAACATTCAGGAAAGGGGTTCGCCGATGAAAAAACTTATGATTGCATCCGTATTTGCTTTGGGATTGGCAGCATGCGGTGGCGGCGGTGGCGGTGCAAAAGCCGCGCTCGTAAAGTCTTGCTTGGACGATGGCTCTTCGGATGAAACGACCTGCAATTGCATGGCAGATGTCGCTGTCGACAAGCTGGATCCAAAACTGGTCAATATTCTCGTTGAGGCGACCAAAGCCGAAGACGAAGACGCCTTCATGATGTCAAAAATGGGCGAGTTGAGCCCAGAAGAAATGACCTCATTCATGACCGTAATGATGAGTGCTGCAACCGAATGCGGCATGGAAATGTAATTGCAACATTCCAACCGCTAGGCGGTTTGGAACGGAGCGAATGATCGAATTTGCAACCATTCAGCCCGGACCCTGATAGAACTCAGTTGTCCGGGCTGTTTGTTAAAAAGAGGACGACATGAAATTCTTCATCATCAACAGCTTCCGTCTGATGGTTTACATCGCTTATTTGGTAATTATCGGCCTTGGTATCGCTTTGGGCTATTATAATGGCTATGTGTTAGAAACGAGCAGCGTAGAAATACTTTTCAAAATTCAAGGACCGATCGCTCAATTTTTGACATTGGTCGGTGTGAGCTTCCTAGGTTGGGTCGCCGCCAGCCTCGTCTGTGGGTTGATCGTGACCTTTTTGGACATTCGGGACGACATTAATGATCGTCTCCCGGATGCGAGACGCGACGACTAAGCCTTACAAATTAGGAGAACCAGATGAGTGCCTTACAAGTTGCCAGTGTCTATATCGCCATCAACATATTGATGCTTGTCTGGTTCGCCATGCGCGTGGTGGCGCGGCGGTTTAGAGGGAAAATTTCAATGGGCGATGGCGGGTCTGAGGACCTGGCGCGCGCCATTCGCGCCGATTTGGGGCCTACATGCGCTC
The DNA here is from genome assembly GCA_013213825.1 of Henriciella sp. Lineage (GTDB taxonomy): Bacteria > Pseudomonadota > Alphaproteobacteria > Caulobacterales > Hyphomonadaceae > Henriciella. Next base: position 205 of record JABSQA010000173.1, on the reverse strand, counting down.
GGGATTGGATTTACGCTGGGGCGGTTGATGCACGCAGTAGGGATGAGCGGTGGGCCGCTCATTTTAAGGCAATTGGGCATGGTTCTGACCTGGACAGCGATGGGCGTTGTGTCGCTTGCCATTCTGTATTTGGTGTTTACCTAGGCTGGCATGTCCACGCCGCTCTCTTTGACACCTCTTTTTCAAGACAGTTTAGCCCGAACGG
>JABSQA010000172.1 GCA_013213825.1 Henriciella sp. | reverse complement strand
CCGAACTGGGAGGGCATACGATATGAATCTATTCTTTCGTCGGCTCTGGGTGATTTTGACCGCCGCTTTTGCAGCCAAGAATGCACCGTTGGATCAGTCATTTACCCGGACCTATCGCGTGTGGCTGACCGACCAAGATATGTTCATGCATATGACCAATAGTCGGTACCTGTCTTTTAGCGACTTAGCGCGGCTCAACCTGTTGATACGCACCGGCATGATGAACGCCCTGCGAAAGAACAAGTGGAAGCTGGAAATTTGTGCCCAGACGCGCACCATCACCCGCATGCTAAAAACGCCGAATGCGTTTCAGATGAGTTGCGAAATTGAAGGATGGTCTGACAAATACATCGCTTTCAATCACGAATTCACGCGTCGCGGTCGCACCCATGCTGCCGTCAACACGCTCATGCGGGTGACGGATGAGCAAGGGCGAGCGGTCGCACCACAATTGCTGATCGACACAATGCGCTGGGTCCAATCGTCTCCAGAACTGCCAGAACCGTTTATCGGATTGGCCCAAGACCTCGAAACCGCAGCTTCATAAGCCCTTTATTGATCAAAACAACTGAAGCGTGAGGACAAGTATTCGCATTTTCCAGTTGTCCGAATACTTGTTTTCCGGTAATGAAAGAGCGCACAAAGAATCAGGATCGTGATGAAACTCAAAAATCCACATTGGTCATTTTACGCTGAGATTCTATCTCGATCCCTGAAAGACATGGAAGTCATCTGTTCCGCGAGTCCGGACAGTTCGGATTTTCAATTCCTGCGTGAGGAGTCGTCAGAAATCTTCGTTGAAGCGCGTGAGGCCCTGTCAGCTTTGGAAGCCTATTTGAAAGCCTTTGACGTTGCGCATTCGGCACCCGAGCCCAAACCGACCCATCACTAACCCGCCCGACGTCAAGCTTGATTCTAAGCCAAGCTCCGCTCACAGTAGCAGCAAAAGGAGACGGCTATGGGCAAGCAGCACTTAATCACCAAATCAAACCTGCGCGAGACCGCGTGGAACGATGCGGCACAGCAAGCATTGGCGGAGGGGCAAGCACGATTGAGCGTGGATGCGTTCGCTCTGCCCGCAAACAATGTGACCTATGCCGCCTTCGGCGGCGCCCCCATGCATTATTGGAACTTCTTTCCGACAGACAATGCGGAGATGGGCCGCGTCCCGGTCTGGGGCTTTGCCACAGTGTCTGAATCGCAGGCCGAAGGCGTCGCGGTTGGCCAGCGTCTTTATGGCTATTTCCCAATCTCGGAAGAGTTGATCGTCACCCCTATGAAAACGTCGCCGCGTGGATTCTTCGATGCGGCGGAGCACCGACAAGGGCTCGCGCCAATCTATAATTTCTATAGCTTCAATGATACCGATCCGGCTTATGTTGAAGGCACCGAAGCTCAGCAAATGCTATTCCGTCCATTATATCTCACCGGCTGGATGATTTGCGACAGCCTAATGCAAGGGGAGCCAGCGCCAGATGCGGCTGTCATCTCGAGTGCCTCCTCAAAGACCGCCCTAGCGGCTGCGCACAGTTTGCAAAGACGCGGCGTGAAAACGATTGGCGTCACCTCACCGCGCAATGTCGACTTTGTAAAGAAAACTGGGCTTTACGATGAAGTGCTGGAGTATGATGCAATCTCGTCTTATTCAGCCAGCGGCAATACGGCTTATGTCGACTTTGTCGGGCGCCCAGAATTCACTAAAGCCGTGCATAGCGTTTGCGGAGATCACCTCAAGCGCAGCCTCGTGATTGGTGCAACAGATTGGGAAGACAGCCGCACGCCAGTCGAGATGCCTGGCCCGCAACCAGAATTCTTCTTCGTGCCGGACTATGCGGCAAATCGGGCAAAAGAGCTGCCTGCTGGCGAGTTGGACAAGCGGACGGGTGCGGACTTGGTCGCCTTCTATCCCGTATCAACCTCGTTCGTTACACCCTCGGCGGTCGAAGGCGTAGACGCCATTGCGCAAGCCTGGCGCGACACGGTCGATGCCACGGTTCCGGCTGATCAAGGATTGGTTTGTAAATTCTAGGTCTCGCCCGCGCGCACGATGAAACGAGTATTCGTGTTGGCAAGATCCGCATCTTCATTCCCCAGCGCATCCGACGGCGCGTCTCGGCCATAGCCGCGCGCCGACAATGCGTCAGGAGAGACTCCATAAGCCATCAAATAGTCGCGGATGGATGAAGCACGCCTTTGGGTCAGCTCCATGGCATCCGCAGCCACCGTATCAGCCGACATGTGTCCGCCGATTTCGATATCATGTGTATCGCACAATAGCGCCACACCAGTGACCGCATCGAGGAGACGCGAGCTGGATTTTTTGACGATCGACTCATTCACTTCAAAAGCGACCTCACGCCCCTTCATAACCGCATCGAACGCGGCTTGGCACTCGTCTACTGAGGCTTGGTTTTCGAGATCAATCAGGGCCATGCCCACCGGCGCATCATCATTCCGAATTTGGATGGCATCGACAACGATATTGATTAACTGGCTCGCCGCGAGATCGGATTCCACGGTGGATCTTCCCGTTCGATATCCAAATTCTTTATCCTGTGCGTTGCTTGTCACGCCCTCCAATGTCGCGACACGGCCAGCAATCACCACACGGAGCCATTTGATCCCATCTTCTTCAACCAACTCTTCCGTCAGTCTAATAGCGATTGCCTCTTCCGCGGCATGAGTTTCCATATTGTTGATCACGCGCTCAACCAGAGGCCCAGCGACGGGATCAGCTTCGAAAGCGGACTTGGCAGCGATAAAAGCATCGGACCGAGAATTCTCGTCGATCGCCACGCCTGAAACCGTGGCGACCCGACCGTCCCAAGCGAGCGTAACCCAAGGATACCCCATACCCTCTAACGTCGTCTGCAAACGGTTCAACGTCTCTATGGGGTGCTCCTGTGCGCTAATTTCAGCGACAGACGTCGTCACCAACCGTCCCTCTACATACTGAAAGTATTGCCCGTTCGGAATATCGACACAGGCGCTACCCACAATCGGGTCGGCACGGTCTGAAGCCCCGCATCCGACCAAGGACAACGAGCCGATTAAACCGACCAGAAAACCTGGCCCCAAACGCATAGGTGTCCCCTGTTTTATGCAAACAAAATAGTAGCTTACACCAATTTCATAAAGTTGTGGACAAAATTCAGCACTAAGGCCGGTATTCCTCACCGTCTTTGATCACCACGCGGATCGATTTGAGCGCCTCAATGGAATCCAGAGGATCATTTCGGAGCGCGACCATGTCGGCCAGTTTTCCGACCTCGATGGTGCCGATTTGAGCGTCCATCTCGATATGCTCAGAAGCCACGACGGTGGCAGAGCGGATCGCCTCTTCAGGGGTGAAGCCCGCTTGCACCATGAGCTCGAACTCATCTGCATTCTCTCCATGCTTCGAAACCCCGGTATCCGTTCCGAACGCAACCGTCACACCTCCCTCGCGGGCGCGGCTGAGCATATCGAGCATGAGAGGGCCGACAATGGCCGCCTTCTCGCGAGATGGTTCAGGAAGCCAAGGCTGATCCGTCCAACCCGTGACTGTCACGCCTGCGAGCACGGTCGGTACCAATGTTCCGCCCGTTTGTTTAAACAGTTCAATCGTCTCGTCATCGAGATACGTCCCATGTTCGATCGATTGAACACCATTGCGAAGCGCTGCCTCTATACCACCTTTGCCGTGGGCGTGCGCGGTCACTTTACGACCCATCATCGCAGCGGTTTCAACAATGGCGGCGATCTCGTCGTCGAAGAATTGCTGCTCTAGCCCCGCTTTTGTGTTGGACAAAACGCCGCCCGTTGCGGTGATCTTGATGACATCCGCGCCAGAGCGGATCGTTTCGCGCACAGCCCGGCGGCAGTCATCTGCTCCGTTACAAGCATTCGGGCCGGTAAAAATCCGGGTCAATGCGGGTGAGAAGCCATTGGCATCGCCATGCCCACCACTCGGCGTAATCGCACGACCAGCGGCGCGAATGCGCGGCCCAGGGACTTTACCTGCACGGAACGCATCTCGGAGCGAGAACACCGCCTCATTCGGTCCGCCCACATCTTGCACCGTGGTGAAGCCCGCAAGCAGCGTCTTATAAGCATTTGATGCGCCATTAAGCGCCGCATCAACTTCAGAATCGCTGAGCATTCTGACGCGTGAGGTCGGGGAAAATTCGTTTGTGACATGCACATGGCTATCGATCAAACCTGGCAAGACATAAGCGTCGCGCAAATTGATCACGCGGACATCGTCGCCATGGGATTTAAAACCCCGTTCGACTTTGACGATCTTGCCGTTTTCAATCGTAACCGTGCGGTTGCGCAAATAACCGTCTCCCGGAACCGCCAAGAGGTGGCCTGCTTCAATAACGGTTTTCGTGTCTTGTGCCTGCGCCGTGGCCAGCGTGAGCGCGCAAAGCCCGGCACTCACCAAGCTCTTCATTAGATGTTTCATTCTGCTCTCCCAATCAGAGCAGTGTGGGGCGAACGGCGCACAAGAGCAAGTTCGACAGCGGAATTAGCCTTTGATTTGTCTCATTTTCATACCATCTTGAACGAATAGAAGGAGATGTCATGCGCCATTGGATTTTGGGATGCCTCTTAGGATTGATCGCCGTGCCAGTTGCAACAGCACAAAGCGATATCACGTTTGATCGCGCGGACGCAGAAACCGATCGACTGGTCGAGCAATGCCTGAAAACTGAAGGCGTCTCGATGCTCGAAGACACGGATGTCATTTGCTATAATGCCGCCATCTTCCCAGAGCAGTTTCTCAAGCTAAATGGCCTGCCCCCGGCGAGCCGCATCATTATTACCAGCCCAGGCGGAAACGTTGCCACCGCCCGGGGGATGAGCACGATTTTGGACAATCGCGGCGAACCCGCGGTCATCGCTGGCCAATGCATGTCGGCTTGCGCCATGGTGATTTTGCCGGGGCTAGATGAGATACACATTCACAATAGTGCTCATATCTCTGTCCACGGAATCACGATGATGGATTTTCGCACCTGGTGGGGTTGGATGAAAGATGATGCAACGCCGCCGCCTATGGCTCTGATGGCCGCACAGCTCGGCTATGATTTTGGCTTCATGATGCATCGCAGCGGCGCCCAACATATGGAAGATCATTTGGAGGGTCAGAATGTCGACCTGGGCTATATTCAAGAGATCAGCGATCAAATGCTAGACGCTGCACTCACCTTCGATTGCCGGGTCGATCCAAAGGATTATTGGGGCATGATTGATGCCGGTCATGTCCGCGATTTCCTTGGCGACCGTATCGTCCGAATGGAAGCCTTCGCGCAGGATTGGGCCGACCCAAATAACCGCGTATATAAGTCGATCACGGAGCCGATTGCCCCGCAAACTTATATCTTCAAGTCGACGCTGGATGAGGCCGACTGCTAAGCC
>JABSQA010000171.1 GCA_013213825.1 Henriciella sp. | reverse complement strand
CGTTAGCCCTTCGAGCCGCGTGAAAGGCTCATAGATCAATCCGTCTTTAGGAGATCCGCCAAGGACGCTGCCAAACGTGACCCGCAAGGTGCTATTGGCGTCCGGATAGGCGACATAATTATTCGAGCGCTGCCAATCGATGATGGCCTGCATGTAGGCCGGGCGCAGCGCCGCAGATCGACCTGACCGGTCCTTCGACGCGGCTTCTTGCGCCAATTCCGTATCGTAAAGCGCAACCGCCAGCTTCATGAACGGGTCCTCGCTGGCTTCGAATTCTGCGGGTGATTTGTCCATCCACGCCAATCGTGCCTCGGCCGTCGCCAGCGCGTCACCTTCATAATACGGAGAGATTGCCGCTTCGATCGCTGACGCATCCATGTCCGCCGTCAGGCCCAGCGCTTGGTCGAAAGCGTCAACGCGCAATGCCGAATCCGCGTCTTGATAATAGCCAAGAAAGAGCAGCCATTCGGCTTTGTCGACGTCAGCATCATAGCGCCGATCGATGCGTTCAAGGCTTTGCTTAAAGAACGTCTGATCGCGGTCTTGATAACCACGCTCTCGGTCCGCGTCGGCTTTTTGGCGCTCGAGAGACCAGCGATACAGCCTCTGCGCTGTGCCGAGCATTTGCGGGCGTGTCGCGTTATTGTACCAGAAGTTTCTTTGCGACTCCATGGCGCTTTCCTGAGCAAGATCATCCAGCGCAGCAATTGCATCGGCAAAACTGGCGCGTGAATCATCTGCAGCGATCCAAGCATTCAATTCGGCTTCACGCTCGGCCCGCCGATCAACCAGACCAACACGTCGGGCGCCTTCAATCTGGCCGCCAAAATTCTTTAGCACATTGTTCAAGCCCGCGAGACGGCTTTCATATTTGATGCGCGCATCAGATCCCTCAGGCGCAGCCGCTTCGATCGTTGCGACCCACTCGCCAATGACATCGACATAAGTCGGATAGAACCAATCAAACGTGTTCTCGACCTCCGCAAGACGCGCATAGCGCGATGTTGATCCCGGATAGCCTGCTGCCATAACGAAATCGCCATCGTCCAGACCAGCCGCAGACACTTTCAGAAAGTGGTCAGGTTCGAATGGTACATTCTCTTCGGCATAGTCTGCGGGAGTCCCGTCCGGAGCGACATAAGCGCGGTAAAACGCGAAGTCGCCTGTATGCCGCGGCCAAAGCCAGTTATCGACATCGCCGCCAAACTTGCCAATATGATCGCTCGGCCCGTAGACGAGGCGGACATCTTTAATCTCTAGGCGTTTGATCAGTTTGTACTGTAATCCGCCAAAGAAAGGGACAGCCTGGCACCGATAACCATCTTCAGATTCGCACGCTGCGATTAGCGATTTTTGCTTAGCATCAATGGCATCAAACCGAGCGCGGCCTGACAGGCTTTCATCGAGATCCCCGACAACCGCATCGGTCACATCGGAAACGTCGACCGTGACATAAACCCGCGACCCTGGTGCCGCAGGCAGCTCATCCGCTTTTGTTGCCGCTAAAAACCCGTCTTCCAGATAATTGTTCTCTTCGGTGGAATTGAACTGGATTGACCCGCGTGCGCAGTGATGATTGGTGACCACCAGTCCCTCGGGAGACACAAAAGACGCTGTACAACCCCCTAATGAAATACCCGCCCCCATGGGGAATGCCGTCAGGTCTGTGAGGTCCTCAGGATCGAGATTCAGACCTTTCTCTTTCAAGTTTTCCGCAATCTCCGGCAATTGGTCTGGCGTGAACATGCCTTCGACCGCAAATGCTGAATTCGCCGCACAAATCGCCAAGGCGGAGCCCGTGAGCAGGGTAAGTTTTTTCATGGATAACTCTTTCGATGCAAATTTTTCCCTATGAAGCAGGGATTCTAATTCTAAGGAAGGGTGTTGGCCGTGGGATCACGCAAATCTGAGTGCCCTCATTCGGGTCGCGCGGCGGGATTGGTGAACGTCTTGGCGAAGAAAAGGCTATTGGAGAATAGCCGCTTGGTCCCTAGCCAATAAGCGCGAAAGTTCGGATTATCAGCGAATAGAATCACCGAACCCGCGCCAACGCGTTCCGCAGCGAGCATACCCTTCCCCGACAAGCGTTCGAGATTGGTTACAGAGGCGTATCCTGAAGCCAGCGGGGCTTCCGCGTAGCGGACAACTAACCCAAACGGGTTATCGCCTGGCTCGAAGCCTTTTTCGCCTTCTTTGTGCACGAAGATCTCATTGCCATCATATCCGAAGCCCAATGGATGGGTGGGATCGATCACACCTGCGAACACCGCGCCCGTGATGCGTTCCTGGCGATCATAGTCCAGTTTGTCTTCATAAGAGACGGGCACGGGTGGTTCCTTTTCATCTTCGTCTTTTTTCGCCTCGGTCTCATCATCGACCCGGTCCACGCCCAACATGTCGATATCCGCGAGCCCTTGCGCGACGGCCCATTCCGCACCCGACTGCGTGCCAATGAACACGCCGCCATCGCGGATCCAGGACTTCAGCGTGTCCACGAAACTGTCTGAAAGGGCTCCATAAGCCCCGCCGACAGCGATGATATGGGTGTGGTCTGAAAGATGCCGTGAATTGACGTTGGTGACATCAATCATCGTCACCGGAATATGCAGCATCTGATCGAGATAATGCCAAACCTCTCCGGCATCATTGTCAGACACACCGCTCGCACCCGCACGTCCTGTTAGGAGTAAGACTTTCGGGGCTTCCAGCGCATCCACGCTGAAACCACCCAGATCTGAGCCGGAAGGTGTTCTTGAAGTGAGCGATGCGTGGACTGTGACCCCATCCTCCTCAACGGCCCGAACGATTAATGCGTATATGTTTTCCGGGGACATGTCTTGTCGACGCGTCGGCACAATCACAGCGCCGCGCGGAACATCGACGAAGCCATTTGGTGTTTCCAGTCGAACGGGATCTGGGATCACTTTGGCGCGCAGCTCATGGCGTAAGATCCGATTGACCGCGCGCGGGGCATTGAAGTGAGACCAGTCGATGACATAGGCCAAGACCTCATCTCCTGGCGCAGGCGGTAGAATCGGGGCGGCCAGCCCAGCCCTAGAGGCCGACGCGCCGATGCCGATCCGACTTGCCTGGCGAGAGCTGAGGGCGGTGTGTTTCAGTCCAAACGCATGCGGTAAAGTCCAACCAGAAATGTCGTAAAACACAACCTGGTCCTCGGGCGGATTTTGATCCGCAAAAATTCCTTCTATCAGCGCATATCGCGGCTGGTCCAGCTCGACAAATGCACTCCGATTGGCTGGATAGGTATATCCGTCAATCGTCTGATCCGAATCCAAAAAACGAACATCGATCGAATGCGCGTTGAGTAAGTCAAGGAAGTGCGCAAACCGCCCTTGGTCGTTAGAGGTGAAGAGATACGCTTTGGTTGGGTTTGCGCGGGCTTTTTCTGACGAGTCTGCAAACCATCGTCTTTGGAAGGATTGAAGGCGTTGGCGCTGCTGCGCCGCTTCCCCCAGCAAGGCCACGGCGGCTTGAAACTGTTCCAAGATCGTCTGGTCATATCGCTTCAGACCATTGTCAGTGTCTTGCACCATTCCGCGCGCGGACCCTTGCTCGAACAAGAATGGAACAGCCCCCAATAAGGTCGGATAGCTCGAACCGTAGCCGAGATAGTAATTCGGGAAGAATTCCTGGCTGACTGAGAGCTGGCCGAGGCCATCAAAGACCTCATAAAGGCTTTCACTGAGCTCGGCGGTTATTTGATAAACCTCTTCATCAAACAGCTGGTTGATTTGATCCTCCGCAGCCGGGCTGAAGAAGAAGGTCGAATTCGACCCCATTTCGTGTTTGTCGACGACCAGTAACGGCAACCATTCCTGGATGTGCGGCACGAGCCCGCGATGTTCCGGCTGGGCCACTGGGAGCCATTGTCTGTTGAGGTCGAAGAAATAGTGATTGGTGCGTCCGCCCGCGAAAAAGCCAGTATGTTCTCTATGCGCCGGATAGGCCACGGGCACGGCCGCACGATGCGAGTTGACCCAATTCGCCATACGGCTCGCGCCATCCGGATTGAGAGTCGTCATCAGGATCACAACATTGTCGTTGAGCAAGGCTTCGGTCGCGGCGTCTTGAGCAGCGGCGAGATGATACACCATTAAAGGAGCGGAATCGTAGGATGATGGCTCCGATCCGTGCACGCCATAATTGATTTGATGCACACCGATATCGACTCCAGGCGCATCTCCATTCAGGACCGCGGCGCGACCAGCTTTAATCTCATCGAGCCGTGCAAGGTTTTCTGGACTAGAGACATATACTGCGAGGATCGGACGTCCGAGATGACTCTCAGCGACTTGCTCGACCATGATCCGATCTGACACCGCATCCACGGTCCGGACATATTGAATCACCAGTTCGTGCGGCCAGATGATCTCGCCCACTTCGTACCCGGTAATGTCAGCAGGCGTCGGAATATCGGCATCGTAGGTGACACCCGCGATGAGCAATTCTTCGAGTGGACGCGGTTCATATGGCTCTTCGGCGGTTGCCGAAATGGCGAGTGCGAGTCCAAAACTCAGGGCGGTGAATAGTCGCTTTATCACAAGAGGCTCCATAACGTCTTGAAGTTGGTGCTATGTTTCTGCAGGCGACGAATGCGTCAACCAGATTTCGGATAATCAATTTTCCAAATGCGCTATGGTTCGCTCAGTTGAGAACGTTCGGGGAAACAAGATTCGCCGTTTTCGCCGCTTCTACGTCGCGCAATAGCCGCAGTACATTCCCGCTCCAGATTTTTTCAATATCCGCGTCACTGTAACCAGCCGCCTTCAATGCGCTTGTGATTTTGGGAACGTCTGACACATCTGCCATACCATCGACGCCGCCACCGCCATCCCAATCCGCGCCAATACCGACATGATCGACACCGACCAAGTTAAGCGTGTACAGTAAGTGTTCCATATATTTCTCAAAACTCGATCTCGGTGCTGGAAACTGCTGATCAAGCGCAATACGGGCAACCCGATAGGCGGAGATCTCTTCATCGGACATATCGGCGAAATTGCTGCCATACTCGTCGTTGAGAGCCTCTAGCGCCGCCGCGCGCTCAGCCGTGGGCTTGAGATCTTCTAGATATCCGCCAAACGCGTTCACATGCACAACGCCGCCACTTTCCGCGAGCTGAATCAACAGCTCATCCGGTACGTTTCGCGCATGCTCAAATACTCCATCCGGACCGCTATGGGAGAGAATAACGGGGGTCGACGAGACTGCCATCATGTCGCGCAACGCGTCATCTGAAGCATGCGAAGCGTCGACGATCATGCCCAGTCTATTGGCTTCACGCACCAAGTCTTTGCCGAGCTCACTTAATCCACCATGCAGCGGATCATCTGTCGAGCTATCTGCAAATTGGTTGCTTTCAAAATGGACGAGACCAAGCATTCTTAGGCCGCCAACATAAAAGGTCTGAAGGAGCGTGATGTCTTCCCCCAAGGGATAGGCGTTTTCCATGCTTTGAAAGACAACGACCTTGCCCGCCTCATGAATCCGGGCGGCATCATCGGCGACGAATGCAAGCTCAACAGAGTCGGAATATTTTGCCGCCATTTCTCTAATCGACGCCTGTCTCAGGACCGCCGACGTTCTGGCC
>JABSQA010000170.1 GCA_013213825.1 Henriciella sp. | reverse complement strand
CAGCAATGCTGTGATCCGTCGATAACCATAGCGACCATACTGACGCGCGAGACCGATGATCGCTGATGTCAGCGCGTGCTCATCGTCAGAGGTCCTCAGTCGGCGCCATTGTGTGGACCGTGTCTGGCCCACGCATCGACAAGCCCGGCGTTCGGAAACACCGAGCTTCTGTTTTACGTGATCAACAAACTTGCGGCGGCGCTCAGGGCTTAGAAGTTTCCCGAGGCAGCTTCACGTAAGATCGACTTGTCCAGTTCTGCATCAGCCAGCAGACGCTTCAGCCGGGCGTTCTCTTTTTCTAGTTCTTTGAAGCGTTTGGCCTGATCGACCTTGAGGCCGCCATACTCTTTGCGCCATCGATAGTAGGTGACATCTGACACCCCAAGATGACGGATAACATCTGCCACCGTTTGACCTTGTCCGATCAGCACATCTGCCTCGCGCAGCTTTCTGATGATCTCCTCGGTCGTGTAACGTTTACGAGCCATAATTCTCTCCTGAACAGCCTATTTCTATAACCAAAACATGGCTGCAGTTCAGGGGGCTAGGTCACGGTTATCAGGAATTCTAGAGTCGCTAACCCTGACTAGGTTAAGATCGTCCGCAACTCTTTCGGGACGACTTAATTATGCAATCGGTGCCTAAATGGATCTAGCGCCTATCGTCTAACTCAACGGCTGGGGCACTGTTCGGTAGAACGAACTATTGATCTGTCGCGGTGGACGCCCGGGCGAGACGAGCGATGACGGCATCCAGATCGAGCATCATGAGCGCGTCGTCGCTCTCTGTCAGCAAGACGGCTTCTTGAACATCATCCGAGATCTCAGACCCGACCGCCTCGTCTGTGAGTTTCGGCAGAATGTTGGAGTTCTGATCGGTAATGCTGACGATAGAGCTCACTGAATCGACCATGATTGCATATTTGGTCGCGTTCTTTGAGAAGATTAAAAGCTTGGTCTCCTCCGGTTCAATCGGCGGCACATGATAAAGCGTGCGCAGATTGATGATCGGGATCAGTTCTCCGCGCAAATTCACCATGCCCGCGATGAAATCCGGAATGCTTGGCGGCGTCATGACCGTATCAGGATAGCTGATCACTTCATTGACTTTATCAATGTCGAGCGCGAATTGCGCCCCGACTTGGAAGGTCAGCAGGGTCCGCTTCTCGCCGCTTCCTTTCTCAGACAATTGAGCTGACTCATCGCGCTCGTTGAAGAGTGCGCTATGGCCGCGCGTCACGATTTTGAGGTGCTCATCGCTGATCACCAATTCATGATCCAGCAACAGCACCATGCGGTCATCATCGTCACATAAACACCCGGTGAAGATCTCGCTGCGCTCAAGACCGACACCTGGGAATGGTAATAAATCCTCATCGTAGAAGGAGATGATCGTATCAATTTCATCGACCAGCAGGCTGATGAGATTGTCGCCAATCTTCATCACCATGAGTTTCGATCCGCTCTCAATCAGCTCATCCAGGGTTTCGGTTCGCTCTTGGCCGAGGAAGAGTCTAAAGTCGATGACGGGCACCGTGCTGCCGCGCAGGTCGATCGCCCCCAAAGTCCAATCGCTTGCGAGCGCGGTATTATCGATGCGCTCGAGTTCGACGATTTCCTTGATGCTGGTCATATCGAAGGCGCAGACGCTGCTGCCGATGAGAAAAGAAATGCATTGCTTGCGCGGGCCTTTCTTTTTTCGGCTGAGGGCAGAGCGAAGCGCCCCCGCCACCCGCGGGAGTTTGTCCAGGTTCAGCAGTTCGAACGGGTCGAGAATTTGAACCAATCTTTTGCCATTCTCGAGTTTAAAAACGCCGTCCACGACGGTTTCACGCAAATCGCCTCGGGTTCGGCTAAAAACACTGCGTTCGGCGTCCCGCGCATTGAAGACATCTCCAGTTCGATCGACCAGAAGACCGAAACAATGTTCCCCATGTTCGATAATTGCGACCTTGCGCTCTACGCTATCGGCGGTCGGGGGCGCGAACCCAAAGATCGTCCTTAAATCGACGACGGGAATAATCACGCCGCGAAGATTGAACAGACCAATCAAATAGTCCGGAGACAAAGGGACGTCGGTAAATTGCTTCGGCTCGTTCACGACTTCCTGGATCGCAGATACAGTCACCGCGAACTCGCTCTCGGCAACGAAAAACGTACCGTAGATTTGAGCCTCTGTTTCAGAGGCAGCGACAATCCCATTGGCGAGTGCAACCGTTTCGGCCTCGCTCGGACCGGTCGCTGGCACGTTTTCGGTGAGATCCGTTTCTAGGGTCATGACGCAACTCCAAGCCTCGGAATATTATTGATTTCAAACTCACCCGTAGAGCAGTCGATAATGACTTTTCGGGCGTTGCAGCCGCCAACCTCTTCATGGATGAGGCGCAATCGTTTTTCTCTGAGGAGCTTCTTGGCAAATTGGAAGTTCACACAGCCGACCAGCTTATCAGACGTTGCGTCCGGCGCTCGGGTCATGTTTCCGCCACCCGCGATGAAAACGTTCACGCGTCGCCGATTTTCTTCATGAATATCCATCAGCTTCATCAAGGAATAGACAGCCTGATCGATATGGCGCGCGCCGATCTTTTTGATGGGATCAGGCGACTTGGAAAGCAAGCAATGCGCGAGGCCGTAGACCTCCTCGTCAGGGTGAAGAACACCAATGCCGATACAAGACCCCAAAAGCGCGTGCAGATACTCCCCGGGTCGGCCAATTTTGACCTGACCGATCTGCGCATGGAGCTCATTGGCTGGCGTCATGCTGCTTGTTCCACTTTGTAATCGCGGTGGCGATAAATCAGCGGGGCCACACAGACATAATTGGTTTGGAGCGGCGACAGCGTTTCAGACTCACCAATGATCAAAAGGCCGTCTGGTCGAAGCGAACGCTCGACATTGGCAATCGCGCTTTCCTGATCTTCATGCGTGAAATAGATGAGCACGTTCCGAAGCAAGGACACGTCATACTTCGAGCGGGTCTGGAATGGCTTGAAAACGTTGTGGCGTTGAAACTTGATGCGGGACCGGATGTCAGAGTTGACGCTGTAACCGTCTGCATCATTGCCGACCATATATTTCGCGAACAGGTCTGGCGAGCTGGTCTTGAACATGTCCACGATACGGCCACTATATATGCCTTTGTCAGCGATATCGACGACGCGATCGGAGATGTCGGTGCCGACGATCCGATAGTCGAAACCAGGATGCTTTTTGCGGAACTCTTCGAGCACCATACCGGCTGTGTAGATCTCTTCCCCCGTCGAGGAAGCGCCCGACCAGACTTCCATTGGACGATTGTGTCCAGCCTTGATCCAGGCAGGCACAAATTCGTCTTTAAGGTATGACCAAATGCGCGGCGTCCGATAGAAGAGCGTTTTGTTGGTGGTGACCGCATTCACATAGTGCTCGGTCTCGCCGCTATCGGATTTGAGCAGTCTCAAATAGTCATTGAAATTAGTCGTATTGGTCGCGCGCAAGCGAGACCGAAGACGACTGACCAGCATCGACTTCCGATTGGGAAGGATGGTGATGCCAGTCAAGTCATGCGTAAATTTAACCAGCTCTGCAAAGTAGGCTTCGCTCAAATTGTCGTCCATGGGTCGCTCGATCATGAAAGGGCCTTCCGGTGATTGTCGTTCGCGATTAGCTCGCAAACTTGGCCACTTCCGTTTTAAGCGCACCGGCTCCCGCCGAGAGCTGATCTGTCGAGGAGGCGATCGATTCAGACGCGATTGCCGCCTTCTCTGACGCGTCGACGATGATCTGAACCGCATCCGTGACATCGCGGGCTGCGGTTTGCTGCTCGCGCGCCGCAACCGAGATTTCAGAAATCGAGCGCGTGGTTTCGGCGATACCATCAACGATCCGCTTAAAGGCCTCACCCGCTTCTTTCGAGATCTGGCTACCCTGCGCGACGCGTTTCACAGATTCATTGATCAGTTTGGTGATCTCTTTGGTCGCTTGCGATGACCGCTCAGCAAGCTTGCGGACTTCATCGGCTACCACCGAGAAGCCAAGGCCGTGCTCACCGGCGCGGGCCGCCTCAATCGCGGCGTTAAACGCGAGCAAATTGGTTTGCGCAGCGATCTCGCTGATCACTTTGACGATCTCATTGATCTCCTCAGACGAAGCATTGATGAGTTCCATGGACTCAATCGACTTATCGATCGCCTGGGCCCCGGCATCTGCCTCTTTCTTAGTGTTCTGAGCAATCTCATCGGCGCCGCCGCTGTTCTGAGCGATCGAGTCGATCGAGGCGCTTAACTCTTCAATTGAGGCGCTGATTTCTTCCGTCGTGGCCCCGAGAGACTGAGCCCCCTCAGCCACACTTCCAGCCTGCTCGGAGATCATGCTTGACTGAACTGCAAATTCGCTAGCAATACGCGACACTTCCTTTTCAAGCGCGACTTCAGTCGTGATATCGGTCGCGAATTTTACGACGCGAACAACATTGTTCTCCTGGTCGAATATCGGGCTGTAAGAGGCTTGCAACCACAATTCTTCGCCCGCTTTGTTGAAGCGCTTATATTTGCCGGCATCAAATTCACCGGAAGTCAGCTTGTCCCAGAACCCTTGATACTCGGCTGTCTGCGTGTAAGCAGGATCGCAGAAAATCCGGTGGTGCTTACCTTTGATTTCTTCGAGCGAATATCCAGCTGCTGCGCAGAAATTGTCATTCGCGTTCAGAACTATCCCTTCAGGGGTAAACTCAATCACCGCGGTCGTCCGCGAGATCGCATCCAGCTTACAATTGAAGGTTTGCTGTTCGAGCTTTGTTTCAGTGATATTGGTTTGAATAGAAACGAACTTTGTCAGATCACCGGTGACCTTGTCGAAGACCGGATTGATCGCAAGCGCGATCCAGCACGGCTCACCGCTTTGATCATAATTGAGAATTTCTTCGTAGAACGGTTCGCGTGCTTCCAGTTTCTCGCGAATTCTTTGAACTGTATCTGGGTCGGTCAGCGGCCCTTGCAAGAGTTCGCCTGGTTTCTTGCCTTTGGCCTGATCCAGGTTGAAACCAGTGAGCTTCGTGAACCCTGGGTTTACGTACTCTATGAGGCCTCGATCATCCGTAATGATGACCGAATTATCCGTTTCATTTGCCACGAGTGAAAGGGTTTCTGCCGTTTTTCGAATATTTACCTGTTTAGTAACGTCTGAAGCAAACTTGATGACTTTGAACACCTTGCCGTTGCTATCAAATATCGGATTGTAGGTCGCCTGGATCCAGATTTCCGAGCCGTCCTTGGCGATCCGTTTGAACTCGCCATCTTTCAAATCGCCCTTGGCGATGCTTCTCCAGAAGGCCTTGTACTCTTTTGATTCGGCATAGTCTTCTTCACAGAAGATCCGGTGATGTTCGCCCTGAATTTCTTCGAGCGAATATCCCATCGCTGACAGAAAGTTTTCGTTTGCAGTTTGAATCTGACCGTCGGGAGTGAACTCAATAACTGCTTGTGAGCGATTGAGAGCGTTTAAAATGCCTTCATTGATCTTCGCGTCTATCACTTGTTGCGTAATATCTGTAGCAAACTTGATGACCTTGAAGACCTTGCCTTCGGCATCAAAAATCGGATTGTAGGTCGCCTGGATCCAGATTTCCGAGCCGTCCTTGGCGATCCGTTTGAACTCGCCATCTTTCAAATC
>JABSQA010000017.1:1669-37967 GCA_013213825.1 Henriciella sp. | reverse complement strand
TCTTTTGAGCATGCCGTTAAATGCGCTGCCAGGATCACTGAAATGGCCCATGCGTTTCTTAGGGGCGCTTTTGATCTTGGTTTTATTCCAATTGGTCCTCATGCCTCTCGGCTTGTGGCGCTTGTTTGGAGATCGCACACTGATCGAAGAGGGGTGGAGCCTCTTTCAGTTAAAGCCAGGATTTGACCAAATAAGTTACGCGCCCGGACGTTCGCTCACGGCGCTACTTTACGTTCTGATTCCAACCGCCTTTTTATTGGTCGTGCATCGATTGGGGTGGCGTAACGTTGTGTCCTCTTTGCCTTGGACGATTGCGGGCATTGGCGCTGCCAGCGCACTGCTCGGGATACTACAAGTCGTTCGTCCCGGTATGCCGGAATTGTATCTCTACGTGTATACCAATAGAGGCGCGCCAGTTGGCTTTTTTGCGAACGTCAACAATCACGCAATTTTCCTATTAATGACCATGATGTTCACATCTGTCTTGCTTGCCGGGTTTTTGTCCAAACGGAAACGGAAATCCGACCGCGAAACCGGATTACTGCTCGTCGCAGCCGTGCTTGGTGCGATGCAGTTATTGGGAGGTTTGGCGGCAGGGTCGGTTGCCGGTTATCTTCTATTGGTCCCAACATTGGTGTTCTGTTTTCTGATTGCGCAAGATGGGCGGCAATCGATTGATTTGCAGACGATATTGGTGGCGGGCTTGGTCCTTATTCCGATTGCTTTGGTGGTGGGGTACAGCCCATTATTATCTGGTCTTGGGCAAACAACGGTGATCAATGATGGCCCCATGTCCCGATTGGGATTGGCCGAAGTCGGTCTCGCAGTGTTCTGGGATCACTTCTTACTCGGCACGGGTCTAGGCACATTTGAAACTGTGTTCAAAGCGTATGAAGATCCTGATACAGTCACGCTATTATATGCCAATCACGTTCATAATGATTACTTGCAGTGGGCCATAGAGACCGGTGTCATTGGATTGGGTTTACTGGTTGCTTGCTTGGCCTGGGTGTTGAGGCAGGTATTGCGGGTTTGGCGATCTGCAGGGGATTCAACGACACGTATTCGCCGAGCTGCAGCTGCGGCTGTCTTGGTGCCAATCATGCATAGTTTTATTGAGTATCCGTTGCGCACACCCGCAACCATGGCATTGGCAAGTTTGTGCATCGCCTTGATCATAGTACCCTATGTTTCTTCGCGTCGAAGCAAAAGTCGTGAAGAAGAGACACCAAAAGGTTTATTGATCTAGGTGAGTCAATTTCGCGGATTACGAGAATTTTAGATTTTTTCAACCCAGGTTATTGCCTTTTCGAAACAATACTTTATCAGTAATTTAAGTCAGTGGAGTCCAGAACGGACGGGACGAAAAATGGTAAAGTATTTCATCGCAATAATTTTCGCGCTCTCTATGTTTGGGGGAGCGTCCGCACAAAGCGCCGATACAACGGCGGCATCGAGTCTAGGAACAGTCGTTTCGACGGTTTCCAGTTCATCTAAGTACAATTACAAATCGAAGTATAAGTACAGCTCGAAGTATAAAAAGCAGAACAAGAAAAAGAAGAAACGCAAGAAGCGCGACGAGTGCGAAGCGTATGGCAGCAAGAAATGGATGTCAGGCGGTAAGAAGAAGTCAAAATATTGGTCACACGGCCACAACAAAGATTGTGACGATGGCGACAATGAGAAGCCACCGACTTATTAAGTCTGCGTCTCATGATGACCTATAAATGAAAATAGCGCTCGGACTCCGGGCGCTTTTTTTATGCCCGATCAATGGGGTGATCCAGCGAGTGTGAATCACCTCACATCGGAAAAACTGCATTGCTGACGATCAATTTAGCCAATTATTTCAAGCCTCAATCCTTGATGACACAAATTTAAGGCCCGCCCGTGGGCGATCTGAGTATCGTCTTAGGAGGATGTTAAGGCCCTGCACCGATTTTCAGTAGAGTTAATTTTAGGGCCGAGTTTGTTAATGGGATTGGGCAAATGAGCAGGAAATCGGTGCGCTGGGGCGCAGACATTGGCTATCAGTCATCCATCAAAATCTTCAAAGGTAAGGAGTCGCTGCGCAAGCATGGCCTGAAGGGCAAGCTGGCCGAAGGCGACCTTGGCTTTAGCCGCGGGCGGACCCGCAAGATTGCTCAAGAAGACGCAGCGGATGCGGTTCCTGCATCAGACGCGATCAATGAAGATCAATGGAGCGAACGCGAACAAGAAATCGCTGAGCGCGCGCGCGGGGTGCGTCGAGGACTGGAAACATGGATGAGTGGTACCATGGCCAGCGTTCGTAATTTTATCCAAGATTGCACTCCGGCCGATATCCATCCCGAGCATTTACGCGAAGTTATTAAAGCCGAAGAGAATGAGTTTCGGCACTATGAAGTCGATGATGCCGAAACCGCACGGGATCACCATGATGCCACCGTGATTGAGCTGCAGCATTTTAAGCAAGAACACGGTGACCGGATCGGTAAGCGTACGCCGGACATTAAGAAAAATGTTGAACAGACGCTGGCCATCTTGATGTTGATCATGATCGTAGAGGGCTGTTTCAACGCGCTTCTGTTCAAAGATGCGCAATCTTCGGGCCTGCTCGGCGGCATGATGGTCGCGTTTGGTATTTCTGCGGTGAACGTGATGACAGGCGTCCTCGCGGGATTCTTTGGGCTCCGTTATCTCAATCATCCAGAGCGTGGATTCCGGATTGCTGGCGGGGTGATCGCTGGACTGCTTATTGTATTTGGAATCATGCTCAATTTCTTCATCGCGCATTTCCGAGATGCGGTCGAAGTGGCGCTACATGCCGCGCAGGAGTCTGGCTCACTGGCTGGATTCTCAATGTTCGACATTGCGCCTGGCGCGGTGATTGCGAGCATGTTCCCGAACATTTTCGCGCTCAATTCACTGGTCGCAATCGCGCTACTGCTGATCGGGCTGACCATATTTGGGGTCGCTATTTATGAAGGCTATGACCGCATCTCCGACCGCTATCCAGGCTATGGCCGGGTGTGGCGAAAGGAGCGTTTAGCCTATGAGCAGCGCCAAGCGGTTCGGAATGGCGTGCGCGATGACTTGTCTGACTATTTTACGCGCTGTCGCTTCTGGTTCGAAACCCAACACAAACGCCACACCGCTGCCAAGCGAGAGATTGAAAAGTCCCTCAATGAGCTCGAGGCGCATCGAGATCGAGCGGTTGGGATAGCGGCCAAGGCCGCCGATCAAGAACGATCGTTGAAAATTGCCTATCGCCAAGCGCACCGGCGCGCCCGCAATAAGTTCCGGGATAAGCTTGGCGAACAAGCAGACATCCCAGCCTATTTTGATGAGATTGTTACTCCAAACCTGCCGGGTTTTGATCTCAGCAAAGAGCGGGAACAGGCGAATGAAGCGATCAAGCGGATTGAGCAAAACCTAACGGCGCTAAACTTGACCCGCGAATGGCTCGAAACCCATATCCAGAGCGTCCAGAAAGGGCTCTCTTCGATCCAGAAACAGGTCAATAAAGAAGTTTCAAAAGCTCGAGAAGCGCGGGTCGCACGTGAGCAACAAAGCGACGCTCGCTCGGCCTGAAAAGAAGATGAGGAGGATCTGTTAGATGCCCCGTCCTAGAGAAAAAGGGCCATGGTTCTGGCGCAGCGCCATTGGCGTCATGTTGCTAAGCGTGGTTGGTTTGTTTTCTGTTGCTGCTTTCAATGCGGCTCCGGCGCTCGACCCGGAAACCGAATGTCGGATGGATCGAAATGATCCAGCCCATACGGTGCTTCTGATTGACCAATCTGATCCGTTCTCTGCTAACGATCTGGCTTGGGTGGATGAGTTGATCGATGCCGAAGCGCGGGCCTTGCCGCGATTTGGACGATTGACGGTGATCCTGCCCAATAGCGAGCAGCCATTTGATCCATCTACGCTTTATGCGCATTGTTCGCCGGGTAGCGTTGATGATGCCAATCCAATTCTGCAAAACCCGCGAATGATCGACGATACTTGGCGCGAGCATTTCTATAAGCCGCTCTCGGCTAAGCTTGGCGATACGCTGAAAACCACCAGCCAGCCCAGCTCGCCACTATTTGAGGCGCTTTATGCTGTGGGTGATCGCGCCGATTTCCAGACCAATCGGAAGAAGCGACGTTTGGTAATCGTCTCGGACCTGATGCAGCACTCGGAAGGCTTTTCTTTCTACCGCAATGGGGCGGACTTAGCTGCCTATGGTGAGACCTCGATTTCGAGCCAGACGCCGCGCTTTGATGGCGTCGAAGTGGTCGCCCGGATTGTCCCGCGACAAGAATATGACCTGCCGATCAGCGAACTGAAAGCGTTTTGGCGCAGCTATTTCGATAAGACGGGTGCGACGTTCGGATCGACCAATTAGATCCGATTGATCGCGCTCACGGGCGCATCAAGCAGAAAGAGATCTCCAAACCTTTGGATCTGTCCGGTAATGGCAACCGGGTCAGCCACGAAGGGGAGGAGATCTTTGTTATGCCCATATCCGCCTGGCGTCATAATTATCAGCGCTTTTTGGTCTTTGCGGTCTTTGACATAGAAGGCGGGCGGAATGCCGCCGCGAATACAGAGGCTGGCGCAAGACTTATGGACTTTGCCCTCTGAAGGCCGCATCGCGCCGAACCAGCATTTACTGTCGAGTATCTCACCATTCAGAGTGGCTTCGAAAAGCGGTTCCGGGGAGGGGAAGGCAAGGTCGCCTATCGTCCCACCTGTGTCTTCGCGGATCCAATCGAGGCCGTCGACAACCGCAATCATCGTGTGCGGACCCCGTTGGATCAGAGAACCTTTTACGATGACGGGCTTACCCGCGAGTGCACCAATCTTAGCGCTCACGCCGCATTTGCCCTGGCAGCCAAGCAGAGCGGTGCGCGGCGTACCGTCTAAGTCGAGCGTGCGGAGCATGCCATAAGGCTCTGCGGTCGCGATGCCGCGCCATTCGCGGATCTCGCCCATATTCCAATCGCCCGGGCCAACGGGTCGTTGCAGCGCCGCGACACCAGCCGCTGTCGCGGCGGTGCCTGCCATGAGGCCCAGACCCGTGCCGAGAAAGAAACGTCGATCGACTTTTGGGGGTTCAGCCCAGCCGATGAAAAAGTCATCTTTGCTCATGAGGTGGCTCCAATCTGGCTGGGCGTTTGCGGGGTCCCCGGTACGTTGGGCTCAGGGTTTACATAGACCACACCGTCTATAATCCGTGTCGCATATGTGGCGATTTTCTCGGTAAAGGGCGGTGGCGATTGGCCATCTTCCATACGGTATTGGAAGCCATGCCACGGACACGTGATGCAGCCATCGACGATTCTTCCTTCGCCCAATGGCCCGCCTTGGTGGCGACAGACATTCGAAACGGCTGAGACTTTATCTCCATCTCGGAAGATCGCGATCGCTTCACCCTTTGCCGGGCGCACAATCTTGGCGCGTGCGTCTTCCATATCCGTCACATTAGCGACTTTGAGCCAGCCATCTGTTTCTGGTCGATCACGTCCCCGCAGCGTCATCATGCCGGTACCAACATGTAGCGCGAATACACTCGTCGCGCCGGCCACCAGCAGACCCACATAGGCTGGGCTCTTCTCAAACTGGATCGCGCCGAGCGCGACATGAGCGATCAGCAGCGCATAGGCCACATACACACCCATATGCAGGGCTTTCCAAACGCCAGGGCCGAGATTGGCATTCCAGAAATCATGGCTGGTGGCGGCCATTAGGAACATGATCAACAACGCGCCAAATCCGAGGACTTCGAAGGGGAATCCAGACAGGCTTTCATAACGGGGATTGGAAATGAAGAGCGAGACGAATGGGTTGGTCTCTGAGAAGCCATGATACCACATCATCACCAAAGCGGCATGGATCAGGCCGATCAGGAAGGTCGTCACGCCAAGATGACGGCGATTATAGAGGAAGGGTTTGAACCGATCCGTCATCCGCGCGAGCGGACCAATACAAAGGATGAAAGTCAGCAGCAGAAAGGCGAGCGTGCCCGTTGCCCGCATCACCGCTTGGACGGGATGAATGCTCTCGCCTGGGGGTTGGGTGACCTCGCCGACCACAATAAATCCTATAAGATACAGGATGATGCCGGCCAGCATCCAAAGATCGAAGCGTTTCTTAAACGGCGTCCACTGAACCGCTTTGTAATCGTGAGACATCAGTTTGCCTCCTCAATCAGGGCGTCCGGCAGCGCGTCATTTACGGGCGCGGCCGGGCGGTTGAGCACGGCGAGGATGATGGTCGCAAACATCACAGGCCCAAGGACCAGCCAAAGTAGAAGATGAGATTTTCGGTGCGCGCGTTTCATGAGACCGGTGGCTCCTTCTGCACGAACAGTTTCATCAGCATGATCGGCCAAAGCCCAATCGTGCCGGGCAGGATGAGCAAGCGAACACGCAATGGCAGACCTTTGCCTTTCGCGGCTGGATCAATCCGCCCGGCGCCGCCGAACATGTAGATCAGACCCACGAAAAAGCCGATCAGGAAATAGATCCCGATCGCGGTCACGAAGAGATTGGTCGTCGATTCGCTCATCGCCCAACTCCCGCATAGGCAACACCAGAGAGGTCCGACATCTCGCGGCTAAACGTGGTAAGATCATCCATATTGAAATCGCTGAGTTTTGAGTGCCCGCACGCGCGCGCCATGACTTTCATCAGATCGGTTGAGGCTTCGAAGAAATTCTTCAAGCGATGCGCGGACTTTTCGATCACGAGGCGCGAGACCAGATGCGGTTTCTGCGTCGCGATACCCACCGGACAATTATTGGTGTGGCACGCGCGCATGGCGATACAGCCAATGGCCTGCATCGCCGCGTTGGAGACCGTGACGGCATCCGCGCCGAGCGCCAAAGCCTTCACGAAATCTCCCGGTTTTCGCAGCCCACCTGTGCTGAGGAGAGCGCCATCGCCACGACCTGACTCATCCAGGAATTTCCGGGCGCGCGCCAAAGCTGGGATGGTCGGGACCGAAATATTGTCTCGGAAAATGATAGGCGCTGCGCCTGTGCCACCACCGCGACCGTCGAGGATAATGTAATCGACCCCGACCAGTAGCGCAGCTTCGATATCCTTCTCAATGTGTTGTGCGGACAGTTTGTAACCGATGGGGATTCCGCCGGTGCGGTCGCGAACTTCGTCGGCAAAGTCTTTCACTTGCAGACAATCAGTCCAGTCAGGAAAACGTGGGGGCGAGATCGCCGCTTCGCCCTCTTTCAAGCCGCGGACTTCAGCGATTTTGCCCTTCACTTTATTGCCGGGGAGGTGCCCGCCTGTGCCGGTCTTGGCGCCTTGGCCGCCTTTGAAGTGGAAGGCCTGGACTTTGTCGAGCTTGTCCCAGGAAAACCCAAAACGGCCTGAGGCGAGTTCGTAGAAATAACGTGAGCAGGCTTCTTGTTCTTCGGGCAACATCCCACCTTCGCCGGAGCAGATGCCTGTGCCCGCGAGCTCCGCACCGCGGGCCAGGGAGACTTTGGCCGGTTCTGATAGCGCCCCGAAACTCATGTCCGAGACGAAAAGCGGAATGTCGAGCTCGAGTGGTTTTTGCGCATTTGGGCCGATCACGGTTTTCGTATCGACCGGCTCGTCATCCAGCAGCGGCATTTTGTGCAGCTGCGCCGTGATCATTTGAATATCATCCCATTTCGGCAGATCCGCGCGCGGTACGCCCATCGAGTCGGTAATACCATGATGGCCAACTTTGCTCAGGCCATCGCGTGCATATTGTTGAATGAGACTATTGGTGGGTTCCGGGTGAGGCGCATGGCTCGGGTCTTGATACAGACCGAGATAGTCATCGCGCTGATAGGGCTGCGGATTGGCATGCCCCCAGGCATTGATTTCATCAGCATCGACGAGCACTTCGCCATTTTCGATCCAAGCCCGGAATTTTGGCAGCGCTTCAGAATTCTCATACTCGGAAACGCCACTATCGAGCCGATAATCCCAATTGTGGACACCGCAGATCAGATTGTCATTGGCGTCAACATGGCCGTCAGACATTAGCGCGCCACGGTGGAGGCAGCGACCAGAGAAGACGGACACAGTGTCGTCGAAACGGACGACGACCAAGTCGACTTCGTCAATAATGGCGTATTCAGGTTGGCGGTCTTGAAGATCGTCCCATTTGGCAATAGCCGTTTTGTTCATTTGATTGCTACCCCTCTTAAATGTTTGCCTGGCCTCTATCGAGTGAGCCCATGACACGCCAATCACGTCCGCCCAAAAAAATGTGATCGACGTTTTATATGCCTAACATAGATAATTCCGATAGGTCAGCGAAAAGCAAGCGAGGGGTAAACAAATGTCTAAGAACACAACCACTTTGATATGGCACAAGGTCGCTGAACCGGGAGAAGTGGCTGAAGGCCGCGTGAAATCGGCCACGGCGGGAACACAGTCGGTCGCGCTGGTACATTTTAAAGGCCAGTATGCGGCCATGGACAATAAATGCCCCCACCAAGGTGGGCCTTTAGGCGAAGGATCGATCGAAGAAGGCATAGAAGGCCAATGCTGGTTGCGCTGTCCTTGGCATGGCTGGGACTTTGATCCGCTGACCGGTAAGCCACCGGGCGGACATGAAGATACGGGCCAGGAGATGTTCGACGTCGATATCCGCGATGACGGGGTCTATGTCGGTGTTCCGGCCTTGCCACCACGCGAGCGAACGATTGCTGACGTTATGGCTGAGACCATGACCAATTGGGGCGTGACCAGCGTCTTTGGCATGGTCGGTCACTCAAATCTCGGCTTGGCCGACGCGCTGCGAATGCAAGAAGCAGAGGGCAAACTCAAATATTATGGCATTCGACACGAAGGCGGCGCGGCCTTCGCGATTTCGGGCTATGGCAAGCTGACAGGAAAGCCTGCGGCGGCTCTGACAATCGCAGGTCCCGGTGCAACCAATTTGCTGACCGGCCTATGGGACGCCAAAGTCGATGGCGCTCCGGCTTTGGCGCTGACCGGGCAGGTGCAAGACCAAGTCGTCGGCGTACACGCGTTCCAAGACATAGATCTCGAAGCGGCCTTTGAAGCTGTCGCCGAGTTCTCTGAAACGGTGCATCTGACGTCTGATCATGCGCTCCTCATGACGCAAGCGATCAAGACATCGATCTTGAAGCGCGGCGTCGGGCACTTGGTCTTCCCTGACAATGTGCAGCCAAAACCAGCGGCCGACGGCGCGAAAGCTTACAACCCAACTGGTCGAATGGCGGACCTTACTGTCGCCCCACCGCCATCCGCGGTGGGTGAGGCGATGACGCTCCTGAAAAGCGCCAAACGGCCCATGATCATTGTCGGCTATGGCGCACAAGACGGAATGGCTCAAGTCACAGCTTTGGCTGAGCAACTCGGGGCGCCGGTTGCGACAACGTTTAAAGCCAAAGGTCAGATCGGCGATGATCACCCACTCGCTGCGGGTGTGATGGGGCGGTCCGGGACGCCGATTGCCAGCTGGTTTATGAATGAAGCCGATTTGCTGCTTGTATTTGGATCAAGTTTCTCTGACCATACCGGCATCTATGAGGGCGCGCCGACCATCCAGGTCGACACAGATCCGATGCGATTGGCAAAACGCCATCCGGTGACGGTGCCAGTCATGGGCGATGTCGGCGTGACGGCGGATCTGTTCCACGCGGCGCTGAAGGATAGCGGCGCTTCGGCCATAGATGCGCGCGGTGAAGTCGCCGAGCGTTGGAAACTTTGGCGCGCGGAAAAGGCAAGCCGTGTCGCGGAGGATCGCGGCAAAGGCGTCTCTGCTGCCGCCTTGTTCGAAGCGCTGACGCGCGCAACGCCAGCAGATGCCATCCTGCCGGTGGATGTCGGCAATAATACTTACTCCTTTGGCCGTTACTTTGAGCCGACTGGGCAGCAACGTGTCTTGATGTCGGGCTATCTTGGGTCGATCGGCTTCTCCTTCCCGGCCGCGATGGGCGCGTGGGCTGCGACACAGGAAGACGGTCCTTATAAAGGCCGCAAAGTCATTTCGGTTTCTGGCGATGGTGGCTTTGGCCAATATGCGATGGAATTCACCACGGCGGTCAAATACGGGATGAACATCACGCATGTCTTGATGAACAATTCTGAGCTCGGAAAAATCTCGAAAGAACAAAAAGCGGCAGAGTTTGAAGTCTGGCAAACAAGTCTGGTCAATCCGAGCTTTGCTGGCTTTGCCCGCTCATGCGGTGGCATGGGCGAGCTTGTCAAAACACGTGAGCAACTCGACGAAGCCTTGGCTAAAGCGATCGCGCATGATGGGCCGAGCTTGGTTGAAGTGGTCACGGATGCGGAGCTCTTGTGATGAGCGCCGAGGAACAAAGTCACATCATGGACGGGATGACCGGTGGCACATCGCTTGAACATTTGCCCTTTGGCCTTGATGAACCCGTTGCGCATGCGCTCGAAGGGCTGGCGATCTGTATTGATCTGATTGGCGTGGCTTTGATCTTGTTTGGGTTCTTCGTGGCTTTGTTTCGATTGCTGGCCGGACTTCGGCACGGGATTGGGTTGACCAAAAATCTCTCAAACCTCAGCGCTGCACGCACCATTCTCGGGACCTACATCCTGACCGGGCTCGAATTCATGATCGCGTCAGACATCATCCATACGGTGATTACGCGAGAGCTGACAGACCTGATCTTTGTCGGTCTCTTAGTGCTCATCCGGACTGCGATTTCCTTCTTTCTTGGCCGCGAGATATTGGAGATTCAACACGCGCAGGACAAGCAGCACGCTTGAGCGCCGGCCTAGTGGTGGAAGGTCGCGCTTTTGATTAAAGCAAAGACCGCCCGCCCGGGCGCGAGTGCAAGGTCCGTGACCGCTTTGCGGGTCACGGTTGCGAGTATGGTCTGGTCGCCCACAGAAAGCGTGACGGTTTGAAAGGCGGGCCGCTTTGTTGGCTCGATCGCGACCACCGATGCCGACAACATGTTTTGAATGCTGATCCCGGTCGGTTCCTCCAGAGCGATTGAAACATCGCGTGCGGGAATTTTTAAGGATACGCGCGCGCCACTCGCTAGATCCACATTGGCGGCGGGCCATATCGTTGCCTCGCCAATGCGCACCGCGATCAATCCGTCGCGCGCAGCCTCTTGATCAATCACACCGCTGAGAAAGGCGGCCTGCTCATAGGGGTTTCGTCCAGCTTCCAGACCAAAGCGGCTCAGCACGTCATCTGTTCGCCCGGTGGCGATGACGCGGCCAGCTTCTAGCATCATGACCCGGTCCGCGATCCGGCTGACTTCATCAACATCGTGAGACACATAGAGCGTGGGCAGTGCAAATTCGGTCTTCAGTGTCTCGAGGAAGGGCAGGAGTTCTGCTTTACGCGCACCGTCGAGGGCAGAAAGCGGCTCATCGAGCAGCAAAAGTCGCGGGCGTGTGAGCAGGGTCCGCGCTATGGCGACGCGTTGGCGCTCGCCACCCGAAAGCGTTTGCACCGTGCGGTTGAGCAATGGCGAGAGCGCCATGGCGTCGATGATTTTCGTTCGCGCATGCCCGGGCGCAGTTTTGTCCGCACGCTTATCAGCATAGTCGAGATTACCACGGACTGAGAGGTGCGGAAAAAGCTGCGCGTCTTGAAAGACAGTCCCAACCGGCCGTCGGTGCGGCGGCACCCAGGCTTTTGGTTCGGTTTTCGCCCAGATCTCATCACCAAAAGAAATCTCACCGCGGTCGGGGCGAAGAAAGCCAGCGACAAGATTGAGCAGGCTGGTCTTACCGCTCCCGCTCGGGCCGAACACGGCCGTCACACCGTTCAGCGACACGTGCTCGTCAACGGTCAGGGTGAAATCGTCCAATGCGATCTCAGCAGAGAGGGTGAGCTCAGAGCCGGACATGCGCTGGGAACCGTTTGTTGAATAGGAAGACGCAGAACAGCGTGATGAATGAGATGATCAGCAGGATCAGTGAAAGCGCATGGGCGTCGCCATAATTTAGCGTCTCAACATTCTCATAAATTTCAATTGAAGCGACACGCGTGCGGTCAGGGATATTCCCGCCGACCATAAGAACGACACCGAACTCCCCGAGCGTGTGGGCGAAAGAAAGGACCGTCGCCGTGACAAATCCGCGGACGGACATGGGGAGTGCGACCGAAAAGAACGCGTCCAGCCGAGAGGCGCGAAGGCTGGCAGCGGTTCGCATCGCTTGCTGAACGGGGCCTTCAAAAGCGCTTTGCAGCGGCTGAATCATGAACGGGAAGGAATAGATGACGGAGCCGATAACGAGGCCGGTGAATGAGAAACTGAGCGTGTCGCCCGTTGCCGCCATCCAAAACTCACCGAAGGGCGCATTCGGGCTCATCGCAATCAGAAGATAGAAGCCAAGCACAGTCGGAGGAAGCACGAGGGGCAGGGCGATAATCGCTTCAATGGCGGGTTTGAACCGCGACCTCGTCTGCGCCAGCCACCAGGCTAGCGGCGTGCCGAACACGAGCAGGACGAGAGTCGTGACAAAAGCCAGACGCGCCGTGAGCCATAGGGCTGTGAGATCTGGCAAGCTCATTCGACCCAGTCTCCATATGCATTCCAATAACCGCTCTCGCGAATGATCTCTTTCGCGTCGTCGGAACGGAGATAGGTCAGGAAGGCGGATGCGACTGGATTGTCAACGCCGCGATTTAATAAGACGGCGTCTTGTGCGATTGGGTCATGGAGCTGACGCGGCACCAACCAATAGCCGCCGCGATGAGCTTCAGGCAGAGCAAGAATTTGAGATGCGGCAACAAAACCAAGCTCAGCATTGCCTGTGCGAATGAAGGCGAAGGTCTGTCCGACACTTTCGCCATAGACGAATTTTGGTTCGAGCAGCTCGACGCGTTCATAACGTTCCAGCAATTGCAGACTGGCTGCGCCGTATGGGGCGAGATCCGGATTGGCGAGCGCGAAACGTGCAATGTCGATCTCCCAAAGCGTATCAGGCGTGACTTCGGAACGTGATGGCCCCCAAAGCGCTAGTCCGCCATGCGCATAAGTGAAGCGCGACTCTGAATCGGCCGCGCCATTTTGCACCAATCGCTCAGGGCGAACTTGATCAGCAGCGAGAAAGACATCGTATGGGGCACCATGGATGATTTGTGCATAGAGTTTGCCGGTGGAGCCAGAGACGATGTTGAGGGCATATCCGCTGCGGGCTTCAAAATCGAATTCGAGCTTCTCTAGCGTGGTTTTGAAATTGGTCGCCACGGCAATCGTCGCTGACTCGCGCGATTGCTGCCCTGAGCAGTCTGCGAGCGCGCCGAAGGCTGCCGCTAAAAAGCAAATGAAAAAGAACCGCTTAATCGGAAATCCTCTACGCCATATCTCGAACGGAAAGTCCTATTACTCCAAGGTCTTTGTGTCGATTCCCCATCAAAAAAAGGGGCCGACGCGAGAGAGGGGCGCCGGCCGTGTGAGGGTATCGAGAGACGGTTTTGCCTATTCGGCCGGCACCATCTGTGGCCGTTTCTTTGCCGCGCGGCGGGCGGCTTTGATCGCTTTAGCGCGGGCTTCTTGCTCGTCGAGGCGTTGAAGATAGTTTGGGTGCTCGGTGCCCATCCAGCGATCCCACCAGGTGAAATAGAAGCCGAAATTACCGGTTCCACGCTCATGGTGCATGTCATGATGCGTCACCGTGGTAAGCCAACCCAGCACGGGCAGCCGCGCCCAAGTACGGGGGAACACTTCATAGCCGCTATGTGCCAGAGCATTTTTGAAGATCATAATCGACAGAACGATATACAGCGCGAGATTATGGGTCGGGATCAACATCAGTGCGATGGGCACATACATATATTCGATAACGGCTTCAGCGGCGGCGAAATTGTACGCTGTGAACGGGGTTGGATTGTGTGACCGGTGATGCTGCATATGGGTGCGCTTATAGAGCTTGGCGGTGTGCATCGCCCGGTGCGTCCAATAGAAATACGCATCGTGCAGAATGATCAGCAATGGGATCGAGACCCAGAACCAAAGCATGCCATAGTCTGCGAAATCATCGTACTTCTGGAAAATGCCAAGATCAGCGGCTTCGAAGATGAAAATGTCCATCGCGACGAAGACGCATACGGTCTTGAACGAGTGTTTCAGCTCCATCTGAATTTGCTTCGCGCGAGGGGTGGGTTTGCGAATTTTGCGGGTTTCAATGAAACGATGCAGGACAATCCAAAGGACAAAAAACGTGACCAGCGTGCCCATCGCGTATCGGGTCGATTCAAACTGAATACCACCCAGAATGCGCGGCCCTAGATATTCGGTAAAGAACGGTAATATTTCCATTTTTTTGTCTCCTCGTCTGTCGATGAGGCTAGACAATCAGATTTCGCAACTCGGCTCTCCGCATTCGCGAAATTGACGGCACAATTTCAAAAATGAGGACAGATTTTCAAGATTGCGCGGCGGATTCCAGGGCGGCGGCGCGAAACGCGCTCGGCGTCGTGTCTTCTTCGGACTTAAACGCGCGATTGAACGTTGCGAGGGAGGCATAACCCACATCCATGGCAATGGTGAGAATCGGTGTCCGGGCTTGTTCAGGGTCAGCCAAGACCGCTTTGGCTTCGGCCAATCGGTACTGATTCAGAAAAGCGGCAAAGTTGCGATAGCCGAGCCCCTTATTAATCAGCGCGCGAAGCTGATGTTCGGGTACGCCGAGCTTGGATGCAAGATCGCCAATGCCTAGACCTTGTTCCCGATAAAGTTTGTCCGTCTCCATAATCGAGACCAGGCGGGCATGAGTGGCCTGGTCCTTGGGGTCGACTTTGGCTTGAGAGATGGGTTGCGCCGTGGTGCGTTCAAAAAGCAGTGTTTCGGGCAAAAGTTTGAGAAACCAAAGCGCCCCGATGATAATCATCGGAAAGGCGATGATGGATCGCGCCGTGGTAAACCAAGTCGGGTCGTCATTATCAAAGGTCAGGCCGTAATGCAGGGCTTCTCCGGCCATGATTACGAATGCCGTCACACCTAAGCCGAGAATAAACCAGAGCCGTGTGCGGCGTCGCGCTTCGATCAAGTCATCATTGCGCCCGCTCCAGGCGGTCCAGAACAAGTGGGCAAGGACCGAAAAGCCGAGAATTCGATTGGCTGCGATGGAGGCATAGGTGAGTGGTGTAATGTCCCAATAGATCGATGATTGGATGGTCAATACAAATACGGTCGTTGCCGCAAGCGCCGCCCAATGAATGCGTCGCATCTCAAAATCATCTTGGAAAAGCGACAGCGCAAATAACCAAAGCAGAATAATATTCGGGATGTGTATAATCCAGGCGATGGCCACCACGGCAAACGGGGCGCCATACCATTCCGGCATCGTGTTAAGCAGCATGCCCGATAGACAAATGCACATGGCCGCTGCTAGCCGCCCTTGCAGTAAATGCCGTGCGTCGCGCAAGACAATCAAGGCGACGAGTAGCAGGATCGTGATCCCTGAAAATCGAAACGCAGCATCGAGTAAAAGCATGACCCTTAGTCCTGCCCGCATTCGCCGGAACGTCAAGCGCAGCACTTGCCCCTAGCCAAGCCGGGCGGTTGTGCATAACAGGGAGAAAAATTCCAACCTGTTCAAAAAGATACGAAAATGCGCCTCTCTCGCTATTTCATTCCAGTCTCTAAAGACGTGCCCTCGGACGCAACAATTGCGAGCCATAAATTGATGCTCCGGACCGGCATGGTTCGTCAAAATGGGGCAGGGATTTACTCTTGGTTGCCGCTCGGCTTTCGCGTTCTGAAAAAAATTGAGCAAATCGTACGCGAAGAGATGGATCGTGCGGGCGCGATTGAGATGCTGATGCCTACCTTGCAACAGGCGGATCTATGGCGGGAATCCGGGCGCTATGATGATTATGGCGAAGAAATGCTGCGCATCACGGACCGGCATGATCGCGATATGCTCTATGGCCCAACCAATGAAGAGATGATCACCGATATCTTCCGGTCTTTTGTGAAGAGCTACAAAGCGTTGCCGGTCAATCTCTACCATCAGCAATGGAAGTTCCGCGATGAAATTCGCCCCCGTTTCGGGATTATGCGGGGCCGCGAATTCTTGATGAAAGATGCCTATAGCTTTGCTCTTTCTGAAGACGCAGCTCGGGTCTCGTATCAAAAAATGTTTGCGGCTTATCTCAATACATTTGATCGCATGGGGATCACAGCCATTCCAATGCAGGCCGATCCTGGTCCGATTGGCGGCGACTTAAGCCATGAATTCCTGATCCTCGCAGACAGCGGAGAAAGCGAAGTCTATTGTGATAAAGCTGTGCTGGATGTGCCCGCACCAGGCGCGGACTTTGACTTTGATGATCTCAACGCTTTGGAAGCGGAAATGTCGAAGCGGACGCAATATTATGCGGCCACCGAAGAAAAGCATGACGAAGCCGCCTTTAACGCGATCCCTGCGGATCGCCAGGTCAAAGCCCGTGGGATTGAAGTCGGTCACATTTTCTATTTCGGAACAAAATATTCCGATCCAATGAAAGCTGAAGTGCAAACGAAAGAGGGCGATCTGGTCACCATTCATGGGGGGTCTTATGGCGTTGGAGTGTCACGCTGTGTCGGTGCGATTATCGAAGCGAGCCATGATGAAAACGGCATTATCTGGCCAGATGAAGTCGCGCCCTTTGGTGCCGGCATCATCTCTATGAAACCAGACGCGAACGATGTGGCAGCCGTGGCGGACGAGGCGTATGCGAAGCTGCTGGCCGCTGGAAAAGATCCACTTTATGATGAAACATCTGATCGTGCGGGGCCGAAATTTGCGCGCATGGAGCTGATTGGTCTGCCCTGGCAAATCACCGTCGGGCCGCGCGGGGTGAAATCTGGTACGGTTGAGTTGAAGCGTCGGGCCACGGGAGAGAGGGAAGATCTTTCTCTTGAGTCCGCAATCAACAAAGTGATGGGGACATGATGCGTTGTCATCACGATTTGTCCATAATTTCGAAATAGGCGTCGATTTATGAGCCGCGCGACCCCTTTCGGACAAGTCGAACGCACCTTGGCCTGGCGCTATTTGCGCGCGACGCGGGCCAATGGCGGCGTATCAG
Source organism: Henriciella sp. (assembly GCA_013213825.1). Classification (GTDB taxonomy): domain Bacteria; phylum Pseudomonadota; class Alphaproteobacteria; order Caulobacterales; family Hyphomonadaceae; genus Henriciella. The sequence goes on along the minus strand of JABSQA010000017.1, from coordinate 20,957 downwards.
TTGTCTCCATTGTTTCATTCATTGGCATACTACTCGCGGTTATGGCGTTGATCGTGATTATGTCGGTAATGAGCGGGTTTCGCGCGACATTGCTCGATGCCATGTTGGGCGGGCAGGGGCATGTCTTCGTTTACACGCAAGATGAGCCGGCGGAATCGATTGACGAGCTGGCGCTGCAAATCGAAGCCCTGCCGGAAGTCGATCAGGCGATGCCGATCATCGAGCAACAAGTTCTTGCCAGCACGGATCGCCGCCAAAGCGGCGCGATTGTGCGCGGCGTTCGTACTCAGGATTTGAACAATCTCCCATTCCTGGAAGGCGGCGAGGATGCGGCGCGCGCCTTTGGCTTTGGCGAAGGTAAGAATGGCGGCGATGTGATTATGGTTGGCCGCTTCTTGGCCGCGGAACTTGGCCTTTTCCCGGGCGACAAACTCACTTTGATTACGCCGAACGGGTTTAACAGCCCGTTCGGGAATACGACCGCCCGAAAGAAAACGTACACGGTCGGGCAATTTTTCCAGACTGGCAGTGTCGAGCTGGATCAGCTCTATATACTTATGCCGATCGAGCAGGCGCAATTATTCTTCAATCGCCGCGGCGTCTATGACAAGATCGATCTGCGCGTTCCGGAACCGATGAACACAGATCCGGCAGAACGTGCGGTACAGGCCACCATCGAGTACAAATTGCCGACCCAAAGTTGGAAGGTCCAACGGGAGGCCTATTTCGGAGCACTCAACACAGAGCGCTCAATGATGATGATCATCATGTTGATTTTGATCATGATTACCTCTCTGAACATTATTACCGGCGTTGTGATGCTGGTGAAGAATAAGACCCGCGACATCGCTATTCTTCGCACCGTCGGAACCTCTCGCGGATCGGTCATGCGCGTCTTTCTAATGATCGGTGCATTGCTGGGACTAACCGGTGCGCTGATTGGCGCGGCACTCGGTGTGGTCATCGTCTTGAATATCGACGCCGTCGAAGCCGCGATCAGTTTTGTGATCCAACGCGAGCTTTTCCCACCGACCGTTTACGGCTTGGATGGGCTTCCCGCCGAATTGAATTGGGCCGAGGTGTCCTTCGTCACGCTGTGGGCGATGGCCATGTCTATGGTGGTGACGATTTGGCCCGCTTGGGCGGCGGCGCGTCTGGACCCTGTTGAAGCGCTGAGGTTTGAATAATGACCGCAGTGCTTGAGCTTCAAAACATTGTTCGGGAATACAAATCCGAGGCGGGGGTTTTGAAAGTGCTGGAAGGCGCTAATTTGGTCCTTAATCCAGGCGAATTGGTCGGTCTGGTCGGCCCTTCGGGCTCTGGCAAGTCGACACTTCTTCACACGGCAGGGCTGCTCGAAAAGCCGGAAGGCGGTCAAGTCTTCCTCGAAGGCGAAGATTGTATGGCTTTGAACGATTCCGGACGCACACGTTTGCGGCGGGAGAAACTGGGATTCGTCTATCAGTTTCATCATCTACTGCCCGAATTCAACGCTCGGGACAATGTCGCGATGCCGCTTATGGTCGGCGGTTTGCCGCGTCGCAAAGCGCGCGAAAAAGCGGATGCGCTCTTGGCGGAGATGGGACTTTCAGAGCGTCTCAAGCACCAACCGGGACAGATGTCTGGCGGTGAACAGCAGCGTGTCGCCATTGCCCGTGCGCTGGTCAATGATCCGCGCCTTGTGATCGCCGATGAGCCGACCGGCAATCTCGATCCCGCAACCACGGAGCGCGTGTTTGAAAGCCTGATCCGTATGGCGCGCGGCGAGGGTGCCGCTGTGCTGGTCGCGACGCACAATATGGCGCTCACCCAACACATGGACCGGGTTCTGACGCTCCAAAACGGGAAACTCACAGATTTCCAGAGCTAGCACAAAAGTTCGTCTTTTGTTCCATGATTTTTTCTGATAAGACTTTGGCCGTTGATTGGTCCGCATGTGTGGTGCGCCATTCTCCTTTGTAAGAATCGGCGCAGTCAGAACTCACGGGCGGAAATCGGGTTAGGAGTGCGCTTTGGGTCAGTCGCCATTTATCCATCTTGCGGTACGGACATCTTTCTCTCTGCTGGAGAGCATGATCACCACGAAAGGCTTGACCAAATGGTGTGTCGACCAAGCCATGCCCGCCGTGGCGGTGACGGATCGCAATAACCTGTTCGGTGCGCTGGAACTGGCTGAGAGCCTTTCGGGCGCTGGTGTGCAGCCTATTATGGCGGTGTGTTTTGATGTCACCGATGGTGCGCATCAAGAAACGATCACGCGACTATCGCTCTATGCGCAGGATAAGACCGGATATGAACGGCTCATGGCTCTATCGTCTTTTGCCTATCTCGACGCAGAAGATGGCGCGCCGCGGATCCACCAACGCTATTTGGACGAGAAGACCGACGGGCTGATCGTACTGACCGGCGGTGCCCAAGGCGAGGTCGCTCGACTTTTGCTGCGGGGCAAAACCGAGGATGCGAAAGCGGCGTTACAGGCGCTTGCTGAGAAGTTTCCGGGTCGATGCTATGTTGAGATTACCAGACATGGTTCGGCCGAAGAAATGCAATGTGAACCGGGGCTCTTGTCGCTGGCCTATGAGCTAGATCTGCCCATCGTCGCGACCCATGATGTCCGCTTCATGAAAGCCGATGACGCTGAAGCGCATGATGCGATGATGTGTATCGCCAATGGGGCTTATCTCGGCCAAGAAGATCGCCCGCAGGTCGAGGGTCAGCAATACCTCAAAACAGAAGCAGAAATGCGCGAACTGTTCGCGGACTTGCCGGAAGCGATCGATACCACAGCGGAAATCGCCAAGCGTTGTGGCATTCGATCGACCAAACACAAACCGATTTTGCCTAATTTTGGTGATGGGTCGCGGTCGGAGATCGATGAGCTTAAACTTCAAGCCAAGGAAGGTTTGGAAGCGCGTTTGGCGGCGGCACCTCAACTCTATGCCAGTCGTGAGACCTATTTCGAGCGTTTGGACTATGAGCTCGGCATTATCGAGAATATGGGCTTCCCAGGCTATTTCTTGATCGTTGCCGACTTTATCAAATGGGCAAAAGAGCAGGACATTCCGGTAGGACCCGGGCGGGGGTCCGGTGCGGGATCTCTTGTCGCTTGGGTGCTCACCATTACCGATCTTGATCCGCTGCGCTTCGACCTTTTGTTCGAGCGCTTCCTCAATCCGGAACGGGTTTCGATGCCCGACTTCGATATCGATTTCTGCCAGGAACGACGTGGCGAAGTGATCCGCTATGTCCGCGACAAATATGGCGCGGAATCTGTGGCAATGATTATCACGTTTGGTACGCTGCAAGCCAAGGCTGTGGTCCGCGATGTTGGGCGGGTGATGCAAATGCCTTATGGCCAAGTCGACCGGCTGGCCAAACTGATCCCGTTCAACCCGGCCAAACCACCAAAACTCTCTGAAGCCATCGATGATGAGCCAAAGTTTGATGAGGAGATTAGCCGCGATCCACGCGTCGGCGAGCTGCTCGACACGGCCCTGGCGCTAGAAGGCATGTACCGAAATGCGGGAACGCACGCTGCGGGTGTGGTGATTGGCGACCGGCCCCTGACCGAATTGGTGCCGCTCTATAATGACCCGCGGGCCGATTTGCCGGCCACGCAGTTCAATATGAAATGGGCGGAATCCGCGGGTCTGGTAAAGTTTGACTTTCTCGGTCTGAAAACGCTCACAGTGATTGATAGGGCGCTCAAATTTATTCGTCGGGATGGCCAAGATGTTGGACCGGATTGGTTCAGTCTTGATGACCCTGAGACCTATAAATTGATGGCGTCTGGTGAAACCCTTGGGGTGTTCCAATTGGAAGGCCAGGGCATGCGCGATACGCTGCGCAAGGTGCGTCCAGGCAGTCTCGAAGACGTGATTGCGATCATTTCGCTCTACCGTCCGGGTCCGATGGACAATATCCCGGTCTATGTCGCCGGGAAGGAAGATCCGAACACGATCAAATATCAACACCCGGATCTCGAACCCATCCTACAGGCGACTTATGGCGTTCCTGTTTACCAGGAACAGGTGATGCGGATGGCGCAGGAGATTGCCGGATATTCGCTCGGTGAAGCCGACTTGCTTCGCCGCGCTATGGGTAAAAAGAAGATCGAGGAAATGGTCGCCCAACGCGAGCGTTTCTTGAAAGGCGCCAAGGAATTGAAAGACATCGAAGCCCCATTGGCCAATGACATCTTCGATACGATGGAGAAATTTGCTGGGTATGGCTTCAACAAATCCCACGCTGCGGCTTATGCGCTAATTGGCTATCATACGGCCTACTTGAAACGCCATTTCCCTGTGGCTTTCCTGGCCGCATCGATGAGTTTAGATTTGCACAATACCGACAAATTGGCGGCCTTTTTCCAAGAAGCCAAACGTCTGAAAATTCCGGTCGTGGCGCCCGATGTGAATGTCTCGACGGCAGACTTTGATGTCGATGGTGAAAAGATCATCTATGCCCTGGGCGCGCTTAAGGGGGTTGGTCTCGAAGCGATGCAAAACCTGGTCAGAGAACGTGAGGCCAATGGTCGTTTCGAATGTCTGCACGACATGGCCGAACGGGTCGACCCGAAAGACATCAATAAGAAGTGTTTTGAACAACTCTCCAAAGCGGGTGGTTTTGATGCTTTGGAACCCAATCGCGCCCGGGCGCTGAAATCGGCACCCATCTTAGCCGCGACGTGTGCGTCTTCAGCGGAAGATCGCGCAGGCGGGCAGGGCGGCCTGTTCGGCGAAGCGGAACCGGCCATGCGCGCAGACCTGCCTAAAGCCGCCGCCTGGAACATGCAGGAAAAACTCGATCAGGAATTCGCGGCGATCGGCTTCTATTTTTCTGGTCATCCCTTGGACGATATTCTCGATAGTCTCGAAGACGGGCGCATCACATTCGCCATGAATATCGAAGAGTCAGCGGTCGATGGCAGACCCATCGAATTGATCGGTGTGGTTCGACGCCGGGTTGAGAAACCGGCCCGCAATGGCGGCAAGTTTGCGTTTTTGACTTTGTCAGACCCAACAGGTGAGGTGGAATTGATGGTGATGCCAGAGCTCTTGGCAGACATGCGTGAACAATTGGAGCCAGGGTCTGCGGTTGTCATCCTCACGGAAGTGCGGCGGCGAGATGACGAAATTCGCCTCTCCGCGCGGCGGGTGCAGCCGATTGAACAGGCCCGGATTGCCAAAAAAGCCCCAGCTTTATCGGTTAAGCTTGAAAAAGGCGCGGATCTCTCAGGTCTGGCAGCCATCGCGGCCCGATTGAAAGGCGCGTCTGGGCAAGATCGAGGCGAGATTTTTGTCCGCTTACCGATTGAAGACGGTCGTGTCGTGACCTTGCGTCTGCCCGACACGTATCCGACAGGCATTGAAGCGCTGCGTGCGTTAAAAACGGCACCTGGTGTCGCCCGGGTTGACCACGAGGCGGCTTAGACGGTTGCAATCGCATCTATAGCGGTTGCGCATGCGGTCATTTCATGTATAGACGCGCGCATTAACCCCGATGCGTGGTCTATTCCGGTGTCGGCCCTCAAGTGAGGCCCGATAAGGATCATGCCGGTCAACCGGATGAGGAAAATTAAGATGGCATTGCCTGATTTCACTATGCGTGAACTGCTTGAAGCTGGCGTTCACTTTGGTCACCAAACACATCGCTGGAACCCCAAGATGAAGTCGTACATCTATGGTGCGCGTTCTGGCATTCACATTATGGACTTGTCCAAGACCGTTCCACTACTGCACCAAGCCTTGGTAAAAGTGCGTGACACGGTTTCAAAAGGCGGACGCGTCCTGTTCGTCGGCACCAAGCGCCAAGCGTCACAGCCGATTGCTGAAGCGGCGCAGCGTTGTGCACAATACTATATGAACCATCGTTGGCTCGGCGGAACGCTGACCAATTGGTCTACCGTTTCGAATTCCATTAAACGCCTGCGTGAGCTGGAAGAAACCCTCGGTGGTAAAGAGCAATCTGGTTTCACCAAGAAAGAATTGCTGAACCTGGAGCGTGATCGCGAAAAGCTTGATAAAGCGCTTGGCGGGATCGCAAATATGGGCGGTCTGCCCGATCTGATCTTTGTGATCGACACGAACAAAGAAGCGATTGCGATCAAAGAAGCCCGTAAACTCGGTATCCCGGTCGTCGCTGTGGTCGACACAAATTGCGATCCAGAAGATGCTGATTTCGCATTCCCAGGCAATGATGATGCGGCCCGCGCGATTTCGCTTTACTGCAACTTGGTTGCGGATGCGGTTATGGACGGTCTCGCCGAATCATCGGCAGGGCTCGGCATCGATTTAGGTGAGGCAGAAGACATTGAAGCGCTGGTAGAGGCCGATGTGGCCGCCGCTGACGCTGCTGAAGCTGAAGCTGAAGAAACCGCTGACGTCTCAGAAGACAAGACAGAAGCTTAAACACCCTCGGTTCGAACAGAAGGAAGACTAGGATGGCTCAGATTACCGCTGCCCTCGTCAAGGATCTGCGTGACAAGACTGGCGCAGGTATGATGGACGCAAAGAAAGCGTTGGTAGAAAATGATGGCGACGTCGAAGCCGCTGTTGATTGGCTGCGCGCCAAGGGCTTGTCAAAAGCCGCTAAGAAGTCCGGCCGCACCGCGGCTGACGGACTGGTTGCTGCCGTCGTTTCGGATGATGGCAAGACCGGTTCTGTGGTTGAGCTGAATGCTGAAACAGACTTTGTTGCCCGAAACGAGACGTTCCAAGGCGCTTTGTCTGACATTGCGAAATTGGCTTTGGGTACGGATGGCACGACGGAAGCCGTTGCTGGTGCAGCTGCTCCAGACGGTGACGGCACGGTTGAAGACTATATCAAACGCTTGGTCGGTACGATTGGCGAGAACATGACTTTGCGTCGTGCGGCTCAAATCAAAGCAGACTCAGTCGCGGCTTACATTCACAGCGCTGAAGCGCCCGGCATGGGCAAGATCGGTGTTCTGGTTGGCCTCAATGGTTCTGGTGACTTGGCGGATGCCGGTAAGAAAGTTGCGATGCACGTTGCCGCGACCTCGCCAGCTTCAGCAACTGTCGCTGATCTCGACCAGGAATTGGTTGCTCGCGAGAAGCAGGTTTTGACAGAACAAGCAGAACAAAGCGGCAAGCCTGCCAACGTGATCGAGAAGATGATCGAAGGCCGGATCAAAAAGTTCTATAAAGAAGTTGTTCTGGTTGAGCAGCAATTCGTCATGAACCCTGATCAGACAGTGGCTCAATTCATTTCTGATAGTGGTGCAGAACTCGCGGGCTTCGTGATGTTTAAGCTCGGAGATGGCATCGAAAAGGCAGAAGACAATTTTGCTGAAGAAGTGGCTTCGATGACGAAGGCTTAAGGCCTTTAAAAATAAATGCTTTTGAGTCCCGGCGACCGATGACAGGTCGCCGGGAATCTTTTATGTGCTGATGAGTTACTGGAGACGCGAGTATGGCAGGTGATGATGAGACAAGCAGTGGCTTAAAATATAAGCGCGTGCTGCTGAAAATCTCTGGGGAGGCCCTAATGGGGCCAACCGAATACGGTATTCACATGCCGACCTGTCTGGGTTTCGCTGAAGAAATCTCCGCCGCACGTGATCTCGGCGCCGAAATTTGTCTCGTCATCGGTGGCGGCAATATTTTCCGTGGTATGAAAGGCGCCGCCCAAGGCATGGAGCGCTCGCAAGCCGACTCCATGGGCATGTTAGCGACGATTATGAACGCGCTCGCGATGCAAAGCGCATTGGAATCCATTGGGGTTCAAACCCGGGTCCAGTCCGGTATTCGCATGGATGAAGTGTGTGAACCCTTCATCCGCCGTCGTGCCATTCGCCATATGGAAAAAGGCCGCGTGGTGATTTTTGCGGCGGGAACCGGCAATCCCTACTTCACGACAGATACGGGCGCGGCGCTGCGGGCGGCTGAAATGCATTGCGAAGCGATGATGAAGGGCACTCAGGTCGATGGTGTCTATTCCGCTGACCCGAAGACAGACCCGAATGCCGAACGCTATGATACGCTGACGTATCAGGACGTTCTGGCGCGCAATCTCAAAGTTATGGATGCATCCGCCGTCAGTCTAATGCGTGACACCAACATACCAATTGTGGTTTTCTCCTTACATAATAAAGGAGCATTACAGGACGTGTTGACCGGTAAAGGCCCCAGCACAGTCATCTCCGGATCGTGAGGAAGATAAAATGAGTTACGACAAAAAAGACCTCGAACGCCGCATGGACGGTGCCATTTCATCACTTCAGACTGAATTGCAGGGTCTGCGAACGGGACGGGCATCGGTGAACTTACTCGATACGGTTCAAGTTCCGGCCTATGGCTCGAATATGCCATTGAACCAAGTGGGCTCAGTGTCCGTTATGGATGCCCGGATGATTGCCGTGAATGTCTGGGACAAAGGTCTGGTCGGCGCAACCGATAAAGCTATTCGTGAGGCTGGCCTGGGATTGAATCCGGTTGTCGATGGGCAAACGCTGCGGATTCCGATCCCGCCACTAAACGAAGAGCGTCGGATCGAACTGACCAAAGTCGCCGGTAAATATGCCGAAGCGGCGCGAGTCGCTGTCCGCAATGTTCGTCGGGATGGAATGGATTCACTCAAAAAGATGGAAAAAGACGGCGACATTAGCGAGGACGAACATCGTTCTTTGTCGGATGACGTGCAAAAACTGACCGATAGCTATGTTGGCAAAGTCGACGACGCGTTGAAGACCAAAGAAGCGGAGATTATGCAGGTTTGACCTCGGTTCCAACAGCCTCCCAGACCGGGGAAGGTGGGCCGGACGGCAGCGATTTTCCCGATCACATCGCCATCATCATGGATGGCAATGGACGCTGGGCGAAGGCGCGAGGATTTCCGCGCGCCGTGGGACATGAGCGCGGCGTAGAAGCTTTGCGAAGAACCGTTGAAGCGGCGCAAGACATTGGTTTGCGCAATCTCACTGTCTACTCATTCTCTACCGAGAATTGGCGCCGACCTGTGGCTGAAGTGAATGCGTTGTTTGGACTGTTGAAAGCCTATGTGAAGCGCGATCTGAATCGCTTGGCTTCCGAAGGCGTTCGCATCCGCATTTTAGGAACGCGAGAAGGGCTGCCTGAAGATATTTTAGAGCTGGTGGATCGCGCCGAAGCGCGTACCGCAAAAAATTCCGCGTTCAATTTATGCATCGCTTTCAATTATGGCGGCCGGGAAGAAATCGTTCGCGCGGCACAAAAATTAGCCAGCGACGTGGCGGACGGGCGCATAGAGGCATCAGAAATCACGGAAGACCGCTTCACTGCAGCTTTGGACACGGATGGAATACCCGATCCAGATATTATGATCCGCACCAGCGGTGAGTTTCGGTTGAGCAATTTTCTGAATTGGCAAGCCGCTTATGCTGAGCTGGTTTTCATGGACGTCTTATGGCCCGATTTCGGCAAATCCCACCTGCTTGAGGCGATTGAGATTTATCGCTCGCGCGAGCGTCGATTTGGGGGTCTGGCCTCAGGAGCTGCTTAAGGTGGCGGTGCAGCGTCAGCATGATGGCCAAAAGGGCGACCTTGGCTTGCGCCTGCTCTCCGCGGCTGCCCTTATTCCGTTCGGTCTCTTCGTCGTCTGGAAAGGTGGCGCTTGGCTCGCCTTGGCTTGCGGTCTGTTCGCAGCTCTGATGGCGTATGAGTGGGTCCGCATGACGGCGTCGCCGAGTATGAAATCATTCGTGACGCTCACGCTGCCCCCCTTCATTGCGGCAGCGTTTGGGCAGATCCTCCTTGCCGTTTGGTTGCTGAGTCTCTCCGTCTTGCTTGCCAGCTTTACGCACCCGCTGCGCGAAAAGCGCGGCGCAGAAGCTTTTGGCATGCTCTATGTGACCGGATTGGCGCTCGGCTTGTTCCTGATGCGGGAAGGGCCATGGGATGGTGTCGCCGTGGCGCTGATCTTTATGGGAATCGTTTGGGGGTCTGATTCTGCAGCATATTTTTCCGGACGCGGTTTCGGTGGGCCACTGCTGCATCCAGATTCACCTTCCAAGACTTGGAGCGGCGCGATAGGCGCCGTCGTTTTTAGCGCTCTTTGTGGGGTGCTGGCCGCGAGAATTACGGGAGGGGAGACGCTCGTCTGGCTTTTCGGCGGGGGCGCTGTGTCGATTTTCGCCCAACTCGGTGACCTATTCGAAAGTTCCTTGAAGCGATATTATGGGATCAAGGATTCCAGCGGTCTGGTGCCGGGGCATGGTGGATTGCTCGATCGGGTAGACGGATTAGGCATGGTTTGTATCGTCGTGGTTCTGGTTTTTCTGTTTGCTCCCGGGCTTATCGACGTATTAGGGCTAGCCGGATGAGCGGCGCCAGTACCATATCGATAATGGGATCAACGGGTTCGATTGGCACCTCAGCCCTTTCGGTGATTGAGCACGCGAATGCTGAGGCTGAAGAACCCGTTTTCGTGATCGATACCTTGGCCGCAGGCGCAAATGTTGAGCGCTTGATAGAACAAGCGAAACAGGTGCGCCCGAAACGTGTGGTAATCGCAGATGAAACCAAGCGTGAGCGCTTGAACGAAGCCTTGTCAGGCCTGGATATCGCGGTCGCTGCCGGCAAAGATGAAATCACGGCGGCGGCGCAGCGCCCGGTCGACAGAGTGCTTGCGGCGATTGTCGGTATTGAAGGCCTAGCCTCCACACTGGCCGCAATAGAGGCGGGCAATTCGGTCGCCCTCGCCAATAAAGAGAGCATGGTCTGTGCCGGCCCTTTGCTCAAACGTCTGGCTGCGCAGGCGTCCGTGGCGATTGTGCCAACTGATTCAGAGCATAATGCGATGTTTCAGGTGATGGACCGGCGCGAAGATTTGGAACGCATCATTCTCACGGCTTCAGGTGGCCCATTCCGCACAACTCCTGCTGACGAATTGAAAACCGTCACGCCCCAACGCGCCTTGGCGCACCCACGTTGGGATATGGGGCAAAAAATCTCCATCGATAGCGCGACCTTGTTCAATAAAGGCCTAGAGCTGATCGAAGCCTGTTACTTGTTTGATGTCCTAGAAGATCAAATCGAAGTGGTGATCCATCCACAATCCATCATTCATTCGGCGATCGCTTATCGAGATGGATCTGTATTGGCGCAAATGGGGGTTCCAGACATGCGAACGCCCATCGCGCATGCTTTGACCTGGCCTGAGCGACGTCAGCCAACCCCCGTGGAGCCGCTCGATCTGATCGCGCTCAGCCAGTTGGATTTTGAACCGCTTGATTCTTCAAAATTTCGATCGGTAGAGCTCTCTCGTCAGGCCGTTCGAGCCGGGCGTGGCGCGCCGACTGTATTAAATTGCGCTAATGAAGGCGCTGTAGCTGCTTTTCTTGCGGGCCAATGCGGTTTCCTCGACATAAGCTGGGCTGTAGAAACCGCTTTAGAACGGTTCTTAAATGGTCCAATGGCTTGTCAGGATTGCGATAATTTAGAATCGATCCTGGCCGTTGAAGCCGAGGCGAAGAGATTAACCGGCGCATTGCTTGAAGAAGTTGCGTGCCAGAATGAGGAGCGGAGAGCGTGACGGAAATTCTGGCGCAAGGCCCGATATTCCTGGTCTGTCTGGCATTCCTGCTTGGCGTGGTCGTGATCATTCACGAGCTCGGCCACTATTGGGCAGGGCGCTGGTTCGGGGCCGCCGTCGAATCCTTCTCCATCGGCTTTGGACATTCAATTTATGAGCGCAAAGACAAGAACGGCACCCGTTGGCGCGTGAATTGGATTCCACTGGGCGGTTTCGTGAAATTCGTAGGTGAAAGCCAAATGCCGAGTGATGTCGGCAAAGTTGAGCAAGGCCCGGTTGGGCGCGCTTATCCAGAGCTCGGTGTCGGCGCACGGTCGATCGTGGCTTTAGCGGGACCGTTGGCCAATTTCGTTCTCGCCGTCCTGCTGTTTGCCTGTTTCTTCGCCTTTCGCGGTGTTGAGCAGTACGATGTCTATGCTTTTGAAGTAGAGGCCGACTATCCCGCTGCAGAGGCGGGTATGCAGCCTGGCGACGTGATCCGTTCCGTAGACGGTACGGCTGTTCGCCAAATCTCTGATATGATTGTCATCACCAGCATGTCTTCAAACCGTCCGTTGGAATTTGAAGTCGAACGAAACGGTGCACCCATTTCCATGACGATTACGCCTCGACGGGTCGTTCGAGAGAACCAACTAGGCCAAATCGTGCCGCAAGGGACAATCGGTATTCGTCCCGCACCCGTAATGGAATCGGTTGAGTTTCAGCGTTATGGGCCAATCACGGCGATCGGCAAGGGCGTGCTCGAAACCCGCGATACGGTCGAACATACGGTCTATATGCTTGGGCGTATTGTCACCGGACGAGAGCCATTGGCTTTGATGAGTGGCCCGGTCGCAATCGGCGATGCTGGCCGCCGTATCGTCAATCAGACGATGGGCGCAGAGCAAGTTCCATTGTCCGTGCGTCTCAGTTCTTTGGGGTGGTCGACCTTGCAGCTTTGCGCTCTGATTTCGATCGGAATCGGCTTCTTCAACCTGTTACCATTGCCTGTTCTGGATGGCGGGCATTTGGTCTTTAATGCCTATGAGGCAGTGACCGGAAAAGTCCTGCCTGAAAAGGTGCAGGAAGCGGCATTGATGGCTGGGCTTGGTCTGCTATTGACCATGTTCGTCTTTATTACCTGGGGCGATGTACTGGAAACGGGGCTTTTCAATAGCCCCGCGGGCGAGTAGGGCGCCTACCAAGGAGGATCAAGGGATTGATGCGTAAAGTTCTTGCAGCAGCTTTAATGGCGTCCAGCGCGATGACCGTCGCCGATGTACCGGTGTTTGAAGCCAATGCTCAGGCGGTCGAGACGATCCGCCAAATCCGGATTGAAGGCAATCAGCGGATCGAAGACCGTACGGTTCAGTCTTACCTATTGGTTTCTCCCGGTGATCCGTTTGATCCTTCCCGCATCGACTTATCTCTGAAAACGCTATTTGCGACCGGCTTGTTTGCCGACGCCTCATTTGAAAAATCTGGGACGGACCTGGTGGTTCGCGTGGTTGAAAACCCAATCATCAACCGTGTGCTGTTTGAGGGCAATCGCGCGCTGGATGATGATAAGCTGCGCGAAGAAATCCAAGCCGCACCACGCGGCATTTTTACCGCAGCGCGGGTGCAGGCAGACGTTCAGCGCATCCTCGAGCTCTATCGGCAATCCGGTCGTTTCTCGGCGACCGTTGAACCTCAATATAAGCCGCTAGATCAGAACCGAGTTGATTTGGTGTTCGTGATGACCGAGGGCCCAGTCACGGGTGTTCGCGCGATCAACTTTATCGGCAATGACGCTTATTCTGATCGTCGTTTGCGCAGTGAGATTGTCTCCACACAATCGCGCTGGTGGCGGTTCTTCAGCTCGAACGACAATTACGACCCTGGACGTCTAGAATATGATCGCGAACTGTTGCGCGAATTCTATCAAAACAAAGGCTATTATGATTTTCGGGTGATTTCGGCGGAGGCCGACCTAACGCCGGATCGAGAAGACTTTTACATCACCTATACGATTGATGAAGGTGAACAATATTCCTTCGGCGAGGTCGAGGTCGAAACCGCGCTTGATAAATTGAGCAGTGAAGGCTTGAAACGCGCCGTTCCGTTCCGCGATGGCGATCAGTTCCGCGGTGACCTGATCGAGAATACGATCGACACGCTTACCTATGCTGCCGGTATTGCAGGTTATGCCTTCGTCGACATTACGCCCCGGCTCGAAGCCGATCCTGAAACGCGCAAAGTGAATGTGACGTTCGCCATTGATGAGGGACCGCGTGTCTATATTGAGCGGATCAACATTAACGGTAACACGCAAACACTCGACCGGGTCATTCGGCGCGAATTGCGCGTCGCTGAAGGCGATGCATTTAACCGCGTTCTGCTCGACCGGTCGCGCAATCGCGTGCGCGCGCTTGGCTATTTTGAAGAGGTCGAAATCACCGAACGCGCCGGATCGCGGCCCGACCGTACCGTTGTGGATCTTGATGTGAAAGAGACGGCCACCGGTGAACTTTCATTCGCGGCCGGTTTCTCATCCGTCGATTCCTTCTTGCTCGATTTGAGCGTCAGCCAGCGCAATTTGCGCGGGCGTGGACAAACCTTTATTGGTCGCATTTCTGCATCTGATCGCCAGCAATTTGTCGATGTTCGCTTTCAAGAGCCGCGCTTCTTGGATCGCAACCTGTCGGCTGGGATCGAAATCTTCTCAAGCCGATCAGACTTTTTGGATGTTTCGGATTTTGAATCAGAAACGGTGGGTGCCGGGTTCAATTTCGGATTTCCAGTTTCTGAGAATACCGGTTTGCAGCTGCGGTATCGGCTCCAGTCTGATGAGATCAACGTCGAAAACCGCGATGTGGTCATTGAGGATGATACAGGACTCTTAGCGTTAGCTGAGCAGACCTTTGATAACGGTACGCCTGACGACCCAACCGATGATTTCACGAGAAATTTGCCGATCGATGCGACCATGCCGCCATTCCCGGCTGGAACGAGCTTGGTTGATCAATGTTCGCCGCTTTTCTTGTCTAGATCTTCAATCTGTCGAAGCGAACGGGCGGATATCACATCTCTAATTGGCTATTCGTTTAATTGGGACCGGCGGAATGATCCGATCGCTCCGACAGGCGGCTTTGACTTCTCACTGAGCCAAGACTTTGCTGGTATTGGCGGCGATGTACAGTATTTGCGCACAGAAGTGACCGGCGCGACCTATCGCGGGATTTTCCCCGGCGTGCGGGCCAGCGTTCGGCTTTCAGGTGGTGTCATTGAGCCATTGGGCGATGATGAAGGCGTTCGCATTAATAACCGCTTCTTCCGGGGCGGCTCATCTTTCCGCGGGTTTGATGTTGCTGGCCTCGGACCGCGAGTGATCGATACGCTGGCAGATTCCGAAGGCAATGTCACAGACGTCAAAGCCCTGAATTCACTCGGTGGTAAAGTTTACTATCAAGGCACAGGTGAGCTCACGGTGCCAAACTATTTGCCAGAAGAATATGGTATTCGCACGAAGCTATTCATTGAAGCAGGGTCTGTTGGTATTCTGGACGACGTGGACATTACAGATCCCGTCTTCTTCTTGACCTCCTCCGGGCAATACAACAACGTCCCAGCAGGGACGCCTGCCGTGCGCCAAGTTAAAGACGGTTTAGGCCTTCGGGCTGCAGCCGGTCTTTCTGTGGGCTGGGATTCGCCGTTCGGACCAATTCAGTTCGACTTCTCGCATATTCTTCGCAGAGAAGAATATGATCGAACGGAAACCTTCCGTTTCAGCACATCCACTCGTTTCTAATAGAGTTCTCAACAGGAGAGACACTTATGTTCCCCCTCAAATCAATTATGGCGGCATTTGCGCTGCTCTTCACTGCGCCCATCGCGCTAAGCTCGGTCGCCATGGCCCAGGGCACGACCGTGGTCGTGATTGACCGTGTAAAGATCTACGCCGAAAGCG
The DNA here is from genome assembly GCA_013213825.1 of Henriciella sp. GTDB lineage: Bacteria > Pseudomonadota > Alphaproteobacteria > Caulobacterales > Hyphomonadaceae > Henriciella. The sequence goes on along the minus strand of JABSQA010000017.1, from coordinate 5,497 downwards.
CAGCTGGCCAAGATTTGCGTAATAAAGTGGCCTCGATCGAAACCACGATGCAAGGCGAGTTACAGCCAACCGCCACGAAGTTGCAGGCGGATGGCACCGCTTTGGATGCCAAGACGGAAGGCATGACCCGCGAAACGATTTTGGCGGATGCTGCGCTGACCGCCGAGGTCGAGCAATTGGCGCGCGATGCTCAAGTGTTCCAGCAACGTCGTCAAATCGCTGCAAACGAATTGGCGCTGACCGAACGTGCCGCTCTGGCAGAGTTCAACCAAGCGCTTATTCCGGTGCTGCGTGAAGTCGTAGCGGAGACTGGCGCCAATATCATTCTCGACAAATCTCAGGTCGTGTTTGTGGATGATGCGACGGATGTTTCGGCGTCCGTTATTTCCAAGTTGAACGCTGCGACGCCTACCATTAACGTGGTACGTCAGAAGATGCCGACGCAACAACCACAACAATAGCTTTATCGGGGGGCGAATGCCGATCGATCAGCGCTTCTACACACATCAGGGTTCGCAGTCTCTGCGAACCCTTCTGCGTCTTTGCAATATTGGCGCAGAAGTGGACCAAGACCCTGAAATATCATCAATTTCTGCTGCAGGCGCGGCAAAGGCTGGTGATCTATGCTTTGTTGAAGGCGGGCCACGTCAGGCCGGGGGCACCAGCCCTGACGCGAGCGCTTGCTTTGTCAAAGAGGGCGCCGTGTCAGGGCTTCCGGATGGGGTCACAGCGATTGTCGTCGATCAACCGCGCTATGCCCATAAGCTTGCTGGTGAGGCCTTATACAAGCTCAAGGATTGGGATGCGGACGGCCCCGCGCCATCGATTGACGCAACGGCGAACGTCTCAACATCGGCCCGGATTGGTAGTGGTGCGGCGATCGGTGCGGAAGCTCGCATGGGTCCTGGCGCAGTTATCGGGCCTGGGGTCCAAATAGGGGCGCGGACAGTCATTGGGCCAAACGCCGTGATCCGCTGTGCCCTCATCGGAAACCACGTAAAAATCTACGCCAACACGGTAATCGGAGAGGCTGGGTTTGGGGTAACGTTAGGGCCTGAAGGTGCGGAAGATGTGCCGCAATGGGGGCGGGTCATCGTTCAGGACTTTGTGACCATCGGGGCCAATGCGTGCATTGATCGCGGGGCGTTCGATGACACGATTATTGGCGAACGCACCAAGATCGATAATCTTGTCCAAATCGCGCACAATGTGATCATTGGACGAAACGCCGCGATTGCGAGCTTCACTGGGATCTCCGGCACCAGCACGATCGGCGATGGCGTCGCCATGGGTGGCCGGGTCGGTATTGCTGACCATATCAATATTGGCGCGGGCGCGAAAATCGCTGCCTCAGCTGGGATCATGAAAGATGTGCCACCCGGCGAGACTTGGGGCGGTATTCCCGCGAAGCCTTTACGCCAGTATTTCCGGGAAGTGACTTGGGTTGAAAAACAAGTCGCAGCAACCAAAAAGAAGCCAGCATGAGCGTCGATATTCATCCGACAGCGGTGGTCGAACCTGGCGCCGAGCTTGGCACAGGCGTGACGATTGGGGCGATGTCCTATGTCGGCCCTTACGCGGTACTTAAGGACGATGTCACACTGCATGCAAAGGCGACTGTGATTGGACATACGCTGTTGAATGAGGCGGTCGAGGTCTATCCAGGGTCAGTGCTGGGTGGTCCGCCACAAGTGCTTGGCTATAAGCAAAGCGATGACTCTCGTCTCGAAGTCGGCGCCCGGACCGTCATGCGTGAGCACACAACGTTGCACACGGGATCGCCAGAACATGGCGGAATGACCAAAGTCGGTGAAGACTGTTTATTCATGGCGCATACCCACGCCGCGCATGATTGTGTGCTTGGGAATAAATGCGTGATCGCCAACAACACGCACATTGGCGGGCATGTGACGGTTGGCGAGCAAGTTTGGTTTGGCGGCGCGGTCGCGGTGCATCAATGGTGCCGGATTGGCGATCATGCTTTTGTCGGAGGCGGGGCAATTTTGGTGGCGGATGTCATCCCATATGGCTCCGTCGTGGGCAATCATGCGCATTTGGCAGGTCTAAACGTTGTCGGTTTGAAACGGCGTGGATTCTCGCGTGAAACCATTCGCAGCCTAAGATCGGCTTATCGCATGCTTTACGCCAAAGAAGGTACATTCTCCGAACGCCTAGAAGATACCGCGGCAACCTTCTCCGAAACACCGGAAGTCATGGAGATTGTAAATTTCATCCGCGAGAATAAAAATCGCGCTTTGTGCTTGCCGCGTTAGGAGACGCATTTGGCGCCCTTAGGGATTATAGCGGGTCTTGGCGAATTGCCGGTTCAAATTGCCTCGGCAGCAATTGAGCGCGGGCAAGGTGTCTATATTCTGCGTATGAAGGGTTTTGATGAGCCGGCCTTGGCGGATTTCCCTGGCGAGGTGGTCGGTATTGCTGAGCTCGGTAAGGCGTTCAAAGCACTGAAAAAGGCGGGTACCGAAGAGATTTGCTTTGCCGGTATCGTCAAACGTCCTGATTTCAATGCCCTAAAACCCGATATGAAAGGCATGACGCTCCTTCCGAAAGCGATCGCTGCAGCCCGCCAAGGAGATGATGCTCTATTGAGGTTTATGATCGATGTGTTCGAACGGGAGGGATTCAAAGTCATCGGCGCCGAGGAGGCGGCGAAGGCTTTAACCGGTCAGGCAGGTCTACTGGCAGGTGAGATGCCTTCAGAGACGCAAATGCAGGACCTTAGAAAAGCCGCTGACGTGGCTCTCCAAATGGGACAGCTTGATATCGGGCAAGGGGCGATTGTCGCCAATGGTTTGGTGCTCTGCGTCGAAGCGCAAGAGGGGACTGACAAGATGCTGCAACGTTGCGCAGACTTGCCCTTGGAAATCCGCGGCACAGCAGACTCTCGCATCGGCGTTCTCGTAAAGCGGCCGAAGCCGGGCCAGGAACGTCGGATTGACTTGCCAACCATAGGTCTGAACACGATCGAACTCGCGGCCGCCGCAGGACTAGCCGGGATCGGCTTCGAAGCCGGCGGTGCCCTCATCTTGAATGCTACGCAAATAAAAGATCGCGCAGAGGCGCTCGGGCTGTTCTTATACGGGTTCGAGAAAGACGGGCCAGTATGACGGCACAGCGCGTGTTTCTTGTCGCTGCTGAGCCGTCTGGCGACTTATTGGCGCGAGAAACCGCGGAGGCCTTGCAGGCCTTGTCTCCCGAGATTCACTTAAGTGGTATTGGGGGTGGCGAGCTCGCGAAGATTGGGATTGTCTCACCGATCGATATTGCTCCACTCTCGATCCTCGGCCTTTTCGAAGGGCTGAAAGCGTATGGCACCGTGGTGAAACTTGCCGACGCTGCTGCGGATGCGATTATCGCCGACAAGCCAGACGCCGTGGTTCTGGTCGATTCATGGGGGTTCATGCTGCGGGTCGCCCAGCGCGTGAGGGTCCGCAATCCAGAGATAAAACTGATCAAATTGGTCGGACCTCAAGTCTGGGCAACCCGGGCGGGGCGAGCCAAGACGTTGGCGCAAGCGGTCGATCACCTCATCTGCATCCATCATATGGAAGTGCCCTACTACGAACCTTTTGGATTGCCCGTAACAGTTATGGGGAACCCAGCGCTGAGCCGAACGGAAAAGGGTGATCGGGCGGTCATTCGGACGCGATTGGGGCTTACAGATGACGATCAGCTTTTGCTGGTGCTACCTGGCAGCCGCCCGAGCGAGATCAAACGGGTTGCCCCAGACTTGGTCGAGGCCGCCTGGTTGATGAAGTCAGAAAATCCAGCGCTTACGGTGATGCTGGCGCCTGCGCCAGCGGTGCGCGC
>JABSQA010000017.1:0-1659 GCA_013213825.1 Henriciella sp. | reverse complement strand
CCGCGTCAGCCCGCTGCTCGTGCCCAAGATGATGGCCAACGCGGTGTCCGGCGAGGCGTCGATCTGGCGCGGTCTGAAGGGGCCGAACTACACGACCGTCTCCGCCTGCGCCAGCGGCGCGCGCGCAATTTGTCGATAATTTCCCGAATACGGGAAAATGGGCTCATCTGGCGGAGGAAGACGATCGCGGTGCGGATATTATGGCCGCGGCGGATTACGCGCTGGCCTGCTCCGGGACCGTTACCTCCGAACTTGCCGTGCAAGGGACGCCATTCTTGGTCGGATACCGCACGGGATGGATCACCTGGACGCTTGCGCGCTATTTCTTGTTCAAACCCAATCACATCACGCTCTTAAACATCGCTGCCGACGATTCTGACATCGCGCCGGAATTTATTCAGACTGAGCTCAAAGCCACCGCTCTAGCCGCGGAAGCCCAAGCCATGCTGGCAGATGATGGGCGAAGGGAAGCGCAAATATCCGCTCAAAACAAAGCGCTCTCCCGAATGGGAGAGCGCGATGAAGTGGCTGCTGAGATCGCAGCAAAAACGATTTTAGGCGTGATTAGCGATCGCCGATTGGAACAAAGTCCCGCATAGCCGCGCCTGTATAGATCTGACGTGGGCGGCCGATACGTTGGCTTGGGTCTTCAATAAATTCGTTCAATTGAGACACCCAACCCACGGTCCGCGCGAGGGCGAATAGGACGGTGAACATTTCGGTTGGGAAGCCCATCGCGTCGAGAATGATGCCAGAATAGAAATCGACATTTGGATACAGCTTCTTCTCGCGGAAATAGTCATCTTCCAAAGCCAGGCGCTCAAGCTCTTTTGCAACGCGCAAAATAGGCGTGTCGATGCCGAGTTCGTCGAGCACCTCATGTGCGGTCTTCTGCATGACGGTGGCACGCGGGTCATAGTTTTTATAGACCCGGTGACCAAAGCCCATCAGTCGGAAGCTATCATTCTTATCCTTGGATTTTTCGATAAATTCCGGAATGCGATCGACGGTGCCGATTTCCCGAAGCATGTTCAGGCAGGCTTCATTGGCGCCACCGTGGCTCGGACCCCAAAGCGAAGCTACGCCGGCAGCAATCGCTGCATATGGGTGTGCTCCAGAAGAACCAGCAAGACGAACGGTTGAGGTCGAGGCGTTCTGCTCGTGATCGGCGTGCAAAATGAAGATCTTATCCATAGCGCGCGCCAAAGTCGGGCTGGTTTTATATTTCTCAGCCGGAACAGAGAAACACATGCGCAGGAAGTTCTCGCCGTAAGAGAGCTCGTTCAAAGGATCTACGAATTTCTGACCTTGCGTATATTTATAGATGCGCGCCGCCAGAGTTGGCATTTTCGCAATCAAACGATGCGCGGAAATCTCACGCTGGCGTGGGTCCCAGATATCCAATGAATCATGGTAGAACGCGGATAATGCGCCTACAACCCCACACATAATGGCCATTGGGTGCGCATCGCGACGGAAACCGCGAAAGAAGTAATGAAGCTGTTCATGCACCATGGAGTGATAGGTGATGTCATTTACAAATTTGTCGTAGTCACCGCGATTGGGTAAGTCTCCGTATAAAAGCGCGTAACATACTTCCAAGAAATTACTTTTCTCGGCGAGCTCTTCAATGCGATAACCGCGGTGAAGTAAAATACC
>JABSQA010000169.1 GCA_013213825.1 Henriciella sp. | reverse complement strand
ACTCTATGGTCTGATTGGCGCAAAGATCGGGGTCAGCTTGATCGATGTCGTACTGGATCTGCAGGTCCAAGCGATGATCGAGAATTGGCCGGAAGTCGCACATCATTCGGCGCATCGATTACGCACGGAAAGCGCCAGTCGAGGGGGGGATGAAAGGTTAGATGCGGCCGTAGATGCTCTATCTCGCGCGCCATTACCACACGGCGCGCGCACCGGCCCCGTAATTCCGACAATCTATCGAACGGGCGATTTGCGCTTATCCCTTTTCACCACAATCGCACAATTTGGGACGCCCGAAGATCTAGCTCTAGATGATCTAAAAATTGAACTCTTTTTCCCGAGCGACAAAGAGACTGAGACAACCCTGAGAGCCTTGGCGAGCGCGCCGTAGCGCCGAACAAAACACAAAGTCCATTTGGGTTAACTTCGTTGCCCTAGCAGCCTTCAAGCGACTCCCAATTCAAATACCGTCGATCGCGATCACATTGGATCCGATTGAACGATGAATTTATCGCAGTTCTGAATGCAGCTTCGCTTCCCTAACAGGTCGCGCGTGTCTATATCGCCCATATGACACCGCGCGATAAAATTCGTAATTTCTCCATTGTGGCTCACATTGACCACGGCAAATCCACACTGGCGGATCGCTTGATCCAACAGACAGGTGGACTGACCGAACGGGAAATGTCGGAGCAAGTGCTCGACTCAATGGATATTGAGAAAGAGCGTGGCATCACGATCAAGGCCCAAACCGTTCGGCTGGACTATAAAGCGCGGGATGGCGAGACCTATACGCTGAACCTGATGGATACGCCGGGTCATGTCGACTTTTCTTACGAAGTCAGCCGCTGCCTCGCCGCCTGCGAAGGCTCGCTACTGGTTGTAGATGCCAGCCAAGGGGTTGAGGCGCAAACGCTGGCCAATGTCTATCAGGCGATTGATCAAGATCACGAAATCGTACCGGTCCTGAATAAAATCGATCTTCCTGCGGCGGATGCGGACCGGGTCAAAGAGCAGATTGAAGACATTATCGGGCTTGATGCTTCGGACGCGGTGGAGATTTCCGCCAAAACCGGCCTCGGCATTGAAGATGTGCTGGAAGCCATTGTTGATCGCTTACCACCCCCTGACCATGGCGAGGCGGATAAACCGCTAAAAGCGGCCTTGGTTGACGCCTATTATGATCCTTATCTCGGCGTCGTTGTCATCGTTCGCATGCATGATGGCGTGCTGAAAAAGAAGATGAAGATCCGGATGATGAAGACCGGCGCGACCTATGACATTGATCGGGTCGGGGTGTTCAAGCCAAAACCAACCGACGTGGATGAACTCGGCCCGGGCGAAGTCGGCTTCTTGGTCGCTTCAATCAAAGAAGTCGCAGATTGCGCCATTGGTGACACGATTACGACTGAAAAAGGCGGCACGGACGAGGCCTTGGCAGGATATAAAGATGTCCAGCCCGTGGTTTTCTGTGGCCTGTTCCCGGTTGACGCTGCCGACTTTGATGATTTGCGCGCCGCCATGGGCAAACTGCGCTTGAATGATGCCAGCTTCACCTGGGAAATGGAGACGTCGGCAGCCTTGGGCATGGGTTTCCGTTGCGGGTTCTTAGGCCTGTTGCATCTTGAGATCATTCAAGAGCGGTTGAGCCGCGAATTTGACCTTGATCTGATCGCAACAGCGCCAAGCGTGGTCTATGAAATGACGATGACGGATGGCAGCGAGATTGAGCTGCACAATCCCGCTGATATGCCGGACGTGGTCAAAGTCGCCGAAATCCGCGAACCGTGGATTGAAGCCACGATATATACGCCAGATGAATACCTGGGTTCCATTTTGAAACTATGTCAGGACAGACGAGGTATTCAAAAGGAACTCTCTTATGTGGGCGGCCGCGCGCTGGTCAAATATGAGCTGCCCCTCAACGAAGTTGTGTTCGATTTCTATGACCGCCTGAAATCCATGTCTCGCGGCTATGCCAGCTTTGACTATGAGATTATCGGCCATCGCGCCGAAGATCTGGTGAAAATGAACATTTTGGTCAATGATGAGCCAGTCGATGCCCTCGCCATGTTGGTCCACCGGGCGCGCGCAGAAGGCCGAGGGCGGCAAATGTGCGAGCGTCTAAAAGACTTGATCCCGCGCCAAATGTTCAAAATCCCAATCCAAGCGGCGATTGGTGGACGGATCATTGCGCGCGAAACGATTTCCGCGCTCCGCAAAGACGTAACGGCGAAATGCTATGGCGGCGACGCGACCCGCAAACGCAAACTGCTGGAGAAGCAAAAAGCCGGTAAGCAGCGTATGCGCCAATTCGGCAAAGTCGAAATCCCGCAAGAGGCTTTCGTCGCCGCGCTGCGCATGGACAATGACTAAATCACCAAAGTGCCAACCCATAGCACGAGCGTGATCGTCGCAATCGCGAATAAGGTCTGACAGGCAATCAAATTGGCGGCGAGCCCTGCATCAGCGCCAAGCTGGCGTGCTAAGATTGTCCCATTCACAGCGGTCGGAACCGCGGTTGCGATGAGGATTACGGAGAATACATCCGGCGAGACATTCAGCGCGAGCGCCAAACCGCCCGCGATTAAAGGCAGTCCAAGCAATCTCAAGGTAGACCAGCTCATCACGGCAAGCGGTGGGGCCGATTGCTGTTTAATCTGAATGGCTGCGCCTGTGGTCAGCAGACCCAACGCGATCGTTGCTTGTGCGAGCACATCCAAGATATCCAAGCCCATCTGAGGCAATGGCAAGTCAGCGAAGTTGATCGCCAAACCAATGGCGCAAGCCAGAACCAAGGGATTGATCGCCAGCTGTCGAAACATTTCCAGCGGTTTCACGCCGCGATTGGTATAATGCATCAAAGCCGCAACTGAGATCACGTTCGCGGTTGGGATCATCGCTGCCGCCGCCACAACCATTAAAGCGAGCCCCGCTGGGCCAAGAATATCTTGCGCGAGCGCCAATGCGATAAACGTGTTCCAACGCGCTGCAGATTGGACCAAGACACCCATTCGATCGCGCGATTGGCGAAGGATCACCGCCAAGACAACGCTCAGCGTCGCAAGTAAGACCTGTGCGCCGACCAAGGCCATCGGCATTCGCCAATCAACGCCATCGAAGTCCGCAACAGCCAATTTACTGACGATCAAGGCCGGGAATAGAACGAAATAGGTGATTTGTTCCAAGCCGATCCACCCTTCCGTGGACAGGATCTTTCGCGCCGCCACCAATTTACCGAGCGCCAAGATCAACGCGATGGGTAAGAGAGCTGATAAAACCGTCGTCAATGAACTCGGTCCTCACAGATTGGACCGCGTCCCTTCTCATAGACGCGACCTACTGTCGAGATGCAGGTCTATCGCCCGCGTTGCGCCTCCTCTGGGGACAACGAGTCACCTTCGATTTTGGGTGGAATGTTAAACACAAATCGTTGGTAGAACAACGCAATAGCGATTAATGACGCCCCAAGGCCGATAAAGCTTCCGGCGCGTGCGGCGCCTTCCAAAGCCGCCATGTCGATCAAAAAGACTTTCGCAAGCGCCAGCAGCAAAATGGCCAGAGATGCATATCTGGGCGAACGGCGCTGGTGATATGTGCCCCAAAGCAGTAATCCGACAGCATAGCCAATCCAGGCTGGACTATAAGCCCATCCGAATTCGCCGTAGAAGACTTGCATGTCTGGTCCGCCAAACCCACGCGCAGTTTCGAAGGATATCCAAAGAAAGCCGACAAACATCGCACCGCAGCTCGCCAGCAAGCCTTCTTGTGGTCGCGCAACACGGCGCAATCCCGCACCATAGGCAGCCAATAGGATGGCGGGCATGGCAAGCGCAGCGGTGAGCAAATTGATCACGGGCATTGTCCCAACAGGACCGCGCCCGACATCGCTCAAGGCTACGAGGATCGCGCCCACGCCAATCGCGGCGGCAACATATTCTGCCAACCTAAACAGCCAGGCCTTATTACTTAAACGCCAAGCAAAACTAGCAGCCATTCCAATATTAGCGATGGCGTAAGCAGATGCCTCACCCATCCCAGCGAAGGGGCCATTCAGACTGCCCTCCCCGGCAATGTGCCGAATGGTCAGAGCGATGAGCACGAAAACGAGGATTAATGCACCCGCCTCAAACGCCTGCCGCTCTTGCTGACGGTCCGCGAACAGTCGCGACCCCGCGAACAAGGCTGCTATCGCGATGCCGAAACCAAGAGTCATTGAGTTCCAAATAGGCACTTTCGAAACAGATCCCGGATCAATCATTCCGGGTCTGACTAGAAGTCCGACCGCCAAAGCCGTTGCCGCCATGGCTCCAAAGCGCAGCACCGAAAGCTCAAAGCGTTGATAAATGACCGCAATACCAAGCGCGACAATCGCCATGCTCGAGCCAAGCCAAAATCCGCCAAACACCAAGAACGGTGCCAAGGCCAAGCTCAGCAATGCTCCAAGCGCATAGGATGCGGCCGCGCCAGGATATTGCTTAAACTCTGGATCCTCGCGGCGCAGTTGTTCCAATACGGAGCTAGCGAGCAAGGCGGTGAAAAGCGCCGCCAACCCCCAACCGAAGTGCGGCTCAAGCCCGCCATCGCGCCAGAAGGCGATGAACAATGCAGCTGGCGGCACTAACGCGCCTGACAAAGCCATCGGCGTTCGCAAAGTCTGACCTCGCATTGAGACGGTGCCCGCCAATCCAAAACTGAGCGCGCTCGCGAGGCAGGCCCAGACCAAAGGCGGCTGAGCGATGGCCCACAGGGACAGGCACACCAATGTTAGCGATCCGGCAAGCGGTGCGATAAGGGCGTAACCTGGTCGCTGCCAAGCCGCGAAAAGACCCAAGCCACTGATAAGCGCGAGCGATCCGGCATCGACTGGACCGGCGCCCGAGGACAATCCGGTAACGAAAATCAAGCCACCCGCCAAAATCCAAAACATATGCCCGGCCAGCTGACTGGAGCCGAACCTGGCCAAGATATAGGCAGGGTCAATTGCATTTTTGGGCAGGACCAAAGCCCGCGCGGCATCTTTGCCGCCGAAGAATAACCCCATGACCGCCAGCGAAATGGCGTAGGCGCCAATTGCAATCGGCGTGAGGACTTCATCACTCGCAGCTGCCACGAGCCCCCAAAATCCAGCGCCAGCGACCAATAGCCAGGTCAACCAACGCCAGCCTGACAAGCGGACCAAAGCCAATCCACCAGCCGTCACAATGGCGAAATAAGGCAATACAGGCAGCACTGAGCCACCTTCAGCCCCTGTCAGCAAGGGCGCCGCATAGACCCCGATAAGGCTCGGCGCCGCGAGCATGGGCCCAAATCGCATAGATAAGCCAACCCCAAGCGCAGATATCCCCGCCATGCAGACAAAGGCCGTGAGGGGTGAAACGAATTGATAAATCAAGCCAGCTGCGATCGCGCTTCCGTAGAGGGCCACAAGTCCAGCGCCAGCAATGACTTGCGGCACATATCGCACCGCATTCTCTGCCTTTGTTACGGTCTCGAGTGTCGCGGCGCGAAACGCCGATGCAATCAGCCCGCCGCCCAGAAACGCGGCCGCAATGGTACGCTGCAACGGTCCGAAGTATCCCGCATCAATCGCCGCCCGGACTAAGAACAAGCCACCCAGCGCCAAGGCTAGCCCCCCTGCCCAGACCATCCAATTGGCGGCGATCAAACGCTCCCAATCACGTGATGGTTTTGGAGTTGGCGTGCGCGGCGGGGTCGGTTTGGCAGGTTCGGTAAAGACCGGCCGCGATGGCGCTTCTGGTTCTG
>JABSQA010000168.1 GCA_013213825.1 Henriciella sp. | reverse complement strand
GGACCGTGGGCAGAACTGGGAGCGGCTCACGGGTCACGTCGACGCCCGCAAAGACTTTCGCGGTTTCCGAGATGCCCGGTAGGCGTGCCGCCAGTGTCTCAGCTGGCAAGTGCTCCAGATGTAGGAAGATGTGATCTTTGTTCGGGCCGACACCACGACCTTCACGGATCTCAATGGTCATCGAACGTGAGACCATATCGCGTGGGGCCAGATCTTTCACGCTGGGCGCGTAGCGCTCCATGAAACGCTCACCTTCCGAATTGGTCAGATATCCGCCTTCGCCGCGCGCACCTTCGGTGATCAGACAACCCGCGCCGTAAATGCCGGTCGGATGGAATTGAATGAACTCCATATCCTGCAAGGGCAGACCAGCCCGCAGGACCATGGCGTTGCCGTCGCCGGTGCAGGTGTGGGCAGACGTACAGCTAAAGAAGGCACGACCATAACCGCCCGTGGCGAGAATGACTTTCTGCGCCCGGAAGCGGTGTAGCGTGCCATCATCGAGCTTCCAAGCGGTGACACCACGACACGCGCCTTCATCGTCCATGATCAGATCGAGGGCGAAATACTCAATAAAGAATTCGGTGTCTTCTTTCACGCACTGGCCGTACAGCGTGTGCAGCATGGCGTGACCGGTCCGATCCGCCGCGGCGCAAGTGCGCTGGACTGGAGGGCCTTCGCCCATCTCTGTCGTATGGCCGCCGAACGGCCGCTGATAGATTTTGCCGTCTTCGTTCCGGCTAAATGGCATGCCCCAATGCTCAAGCTCATACACAGCCGCTGGCGCTTCACGCGCGAGATATTCGATCGCGTCTTGGTCGCCGAGCCAGTCGGAGCCTTTGACCGTGTCATACATGTGCCACTGCCACTCATCCGGGCCCATGTTGCCGAGTGATGCGGCAATCCCGCCTTGCGCGGCAACTGTGTGCGAGCGGGTCGGAAATACTTTCGTGATACAGGCTGTTTTCAGGCCTGCTTGGGCGGCGCCGAGCGCGGCGCGCAGGCCGGAGCCGCCCGCGCCAACAACAACAACGTCATAGGTGTGATCGACGAATTTATACTCGCTCATCTCTTTCCTCTCCCGCGGTTGCGCTAAGCGCCCGCCGTGAACCAGATTTTCAGCACCGATAGGATCGTTGCTGTTGCCAATGCGATGACGGCAAACGTATTGAGAATTAGAAGCGCTTGCCGGGTGCCGCTCTTAGCGATGTAGTCTTCAATGACGACCTGCATGCCCAAACGCATGTGATAAAGCGCCGCACTGACTGTTAAAATCAGCAAAATTGCATTGATAGGTTGCGCCACCCAGATGAGCGCACCCTCATAACCTGCCTTGCAGGCATGAATGATCGAATAGATGAACCATGGCACCAAGAAGAGCAGGGCCAAAGCTGTGACGCGTTGGCGAATATGATGCTGAGTTCCGGTACCGGCAGATCCAAGGCCGCGTACAGATTTCGCAGACGTGCTCATCGCGACCTCCTAGTAGAACGAAGCCAGCGACCAAATGGCCGCGGCGCCGATGATTGCGAAAGCGAAATTGAACATAGACCAGAGACTGGCCACACCCGGGTTAAATCCTACCATTGGGCCGTCCCAAATGAGGTGCCTTAAGCCATTGGCGAGATGGTACAGCACCGCCATGGACCATAGGAAAAGTAGGATTTGGCCGGGGAGGCTAAAGGCGATCATCTCAATCAATGCATAGGCCTCAGGACCCGTTGCGAGAGCGATCAACCAGGCTCCGATCAAGAACGCGCCGCCATAAAGGCCGACCCCAGATACGCGGTGAAAGATGGATCCGGCCATGGTCCAATGCCATTTCCAGATTTGCAAATGCGGCGAAAGCGGGCGTGGATCAGCCCGTCCTTGTCCAGCCATATAGAGTCTCCGTGCAAAATCTCTTTGCGTTTTCGCCGTTCTTAAGCGCGTCGAATGCCGTGTCAACGCGGCGGCGCGTCCAGTTCGGGTCACTTTTACCCCTACCGCAAGGTGAGCGCTCGCGCGGATTGATTTGACTTTGCGGGACGTCGCGATGCACCTAAACCAAAGCGAACCGAAGACGGGGTAATCCTCATGTTAATTGATCTCCTGCGTTCATCTGCGATTGTCATCGCCATGGCGGCTGCAGCTCCTCTTGGGTTCAGCCAGTCTTTAGATGACATTATTGCCCAGTATGAGGCCTTTGATCGGGCCGGAGACCCAGAAGCGATTGCCAAAGCCGAAGGGACGAAAGCACGCACCTGGCAGAATGTCTCGCAAAGCTATATCGCCGCGCGCGCTGGCGAAGCGGCAGAAATGCAAATGGCGCTTGAAGCGCTGGAGGCCACGGGCGAAGGCCCGGAAGCTGCGATCCTCACGCACCTGTTGCAAGCGCATATCAATGCAGAGACATATGACACGGCGCGTATTCCATTTACCGGCGATTGGGGCTTTTTCGCGGTTCCGCCCTATACCGCTATGCGGACCCGCTTAACTTCCAAAGACGCCGCCGAAGCATGGATCGCGCGATTGAATGCGGTGCCTGATTATTTCGAGCAGCAAACAGAGAATCTGCGCCGGGGGATTGCCACTGGGTGGACGCAACATTCGGATCCGTTGAACACGTCAATCGCGCAAATTCGTGCTCAAATTGTCGATGACCCAACCAAGAGCACATTATACTTACCCTTTGAGTCACTCGACGCCTCATCTCTCGAGGCGGCGGAAAACCTCGTTTTAAGGGCCGAAGGGCAAGAGGCTGTCCGCGAGGCGATTGGCGCTTACGCAAAATTGTTGGACTTTATGGAGACCGAATACGCCCCGGCCGCACGCAGCAAACCGGGCCTGGCCTCTCTTGCGGGTGGTCAGCAGGCCTATGCGATGGCCGTCGCCTTTCACACGGCGGGCGCAGGCTATTCCGCGGAAGACATTCACAGACTTGGCCAGACGGAAGTTGCTAGAATTCGTGCCGAGATGGATGCCGTAATCGAAGAATTGGAATTCGATGGGTCCTTTGAGGCCTTCATCACCTATTTGCGCACAGATCCGAAATTTTACGCCGACAGTCCGGAACAATTGCTCGAAAAAGCATCAGAGATGAGCAAACGTTTGGATGCTCTGCTGCCGCAATATTTCAAAACTTTGCCGCGTTTGCCGTATGGCGTCGCGCCAGTCCCTGCGGAGATTGCGCCTGGCTATACGACGGGTCGCTATTCAAGTGGCGATGCTGAGTCCGGCATTGCTGGAACCTATTTGGTCAACACGTATGCGCTCGATCAGCGTCCGCTATACGAGCTGCCAGCCTTGTCAGCACATGAAGCCGTTCCTGGGCACCATTTGCAGATCGCATTGGCCCAAGAGCTTCAAGACGTTCCGGCTTTCCGCAAGTCTTATTACGCGACGGCCTTCGGTGAAGGCTGGGGATTATATGCTGAAAAGCTGGCGGGTGAGGCGGGCTTCTACCGCACGCCATATGAGCGGTTTGGTCAGCTTTCCTATGAAATGTGGCGCGCTTGTCGACTGGTCGCAGATACAGGGCTTCATCACTATAATTGGAGCCGCGAGCAAGCTGAGGCGTGTTTCAACGACAATACTGCGCTGGCACCGCTCAATATCCAGACCGAAGTGACGCGCTATATTGGCTGGCCAGGCCAAGCCACAGCCTACAAAGTCGGCGAACTAAAGATCCTCGAGTTGAGGGCCTTGGCTAAAGAATCCTTGGGCGAGGCATTTGATATTCGCGAGTTTCACGACACTGTCCTTGGGGCGGGGGCAATGCCACTAGATGCCCTCGATCAACGCGTTCGCCATTGGATCTCAAGTTCAGCATCTGAACCGGATACGCCGAACGCGCCATGAGGATTTTGATTTGGAAGAGAATGCCGTGAGCGAGCTTGTAAAAACCCAAACCATGTTGCGAGAGGTCTTAGATCGCGAGGCCATTCGAGATTGCCTATACCGCTATTGTCGAGGGATAGATCGTTGCGATGAAGATGCTCTGCGATCGGCATATTGGCCGGACGGGACCGACAATCATGGTCCATATCAAGGCAGTGCGTCTGGCTTTGTAGACTGGGCCCTAAAGTCTTTGAGATACGCAGAACGAAACATCCACCAGATCCATAATGTCCTGATCGAGTTCAAACCTGGCGGTGCAGCGGTTGAGAGCTACTTCTCGGCATTCCAACGCCAGCCTGACGCCAATCGCGTCATGCAAGAGCTTAAGATGAAGGGGCGATATGTGGATTGGTTCGTTCAGCGCGAGGGAGAGTGGCGGATTCTAAACCGAACCGTCGTGTTTGATTGGGTCGAGACATTGCCCGCGCCGGAAGACAGCGAAGCTGAACGTTTCGGCGTGCTCACCCCTATTGGGGCCAATTATCCCGACGATAAAATCTATCAGGACCACTGACTTCATGCCCGAACTTACCATCATCGAAACCGGTCGCGCGCCGGAAACGATCCGACAGGATTGGCCGCTATATCCGGCGATGTTCGAATCTCTGTTGGCGCCACATTTACCAGGATGGACTTTTGGATCCGTGGCTTTGTCGAATGGCGAAGTGCTTCCAGATCCCGCCTCGCTCGATGCGATTCTGATCACCGGGTCACCGGCTGGCGTCTATGACGATACGCCATGGATGGCGCCGCTCATGGATTACATCCGGTGGGCGGCAGACGCGCAGACGCCGCAAATTGGTATTTGTTTTGGTCATCAAGCGATTGCCCATGCCTTGGGTGCGCAAGTCGCGAAATCGGATAAGGGTTGGGGCATTGGGCGCCACGTTTATGACATTTACGCACCGCAGACCTGGCAAGGACCGGAGCCGCCAAAGTCGTTCAGCCTTGGCGTCAGTCATCAGGATCAAGTTCTAACCCTACCCGTGGGCGCGACACATGTTGCCGGAAGTGCATTTTGCGAGTTTGCGGCACTGGCTTATCCGAGCGCCAAAGCCATCAGTTTCCAAGGCCATCCGGAATTTAGTCCTGGCTTTTCCTGCGCCCTTTACGGTGTCCGCAAGGGGACGAAGTTTAGTGTCGAAATGGTCGACGAAGCTGAGACCAGCCTGCAGACACCGATTGATAATGATTTGGTCGGCCAGTGGATGGCACAATTCCTCAAACAGTCGACGGGCTAGCGTCGCGTCACGCTTTTCAGGCGCGGCAGGCGCGTCCTAAACTGGTCGCGTGCCTCCTGAATCGCCCTCCCAAAATGCGCCGCCGAATCTCACCCGGCAGCAAGTTTGGATTCTGACGCTCGCTTCGGCGGTGGTGACAGCGAACGCGTATTACATCCATCCGATCATCGCCCGCGTGGCAGAAGATTTCGGCGTGACCTCGTCGCAAATCGGATTGGTCCCGGCCTTCAATCAGATTGCTTTGGCGCTCGGAATTTTCTTTTTGCTGCCATTGGGCGATCGCTTCAGCAATCGAATGCTGACCGGGATATTTGTCTTGGCCCAATTTATGGCCATGGCGCTGATGGCTTTCTCCCGCCAATTTGAATTATTCTTGCTGGGCTCAACCTTGCTCGGCTTTGTGACCATCGCGCCCTACCTCTTGCCGACTTATGCATCGAAACGCGTCGACCCGGCAGAGCTGGGAAAAGTCACAGCCATCCTCACCACGGGCATAATCGCCGGCATCCTCGCCGCTCGGGCTGGGGCAGGGGTGGTGGCTGAATATTTTGGGTGGCGCACAGTTTACTACATTGCGACGGGTCTGATGCTGATCGTCGCCATTGCTTTGCCGCTGACGATGGATGGCCGCGAACAGACCACCAAACGACCGCGGGATGGGAGTTATCTGCAG
>JABSQA010000167.1 GCA_013213825.1 Henriciella sp. | reverse complement strand
TTCTTTTACTATCGCAACCGACCGCCGTCTTTGCGGTCCGAAATCCGGCGCCTCGAGGAGCAATATAAATGAGCGTAGAATTCCTGCACGCCATGGTGCGTGTAACTGACATTGATGCCGCTCTAAAATTCTATGGCGATGGGCTCGGACTGGAAGAGATTGCTCGATACGATAGCGATGCCGGGCGATTCACCTTGGTCTTCTTGGCCTCACC
This sequence comes from Henriciella sp., assembly GCA_013213825.1. Lineage (GTDB taxonomy): Bacteria > Pseudomonadota > Alphaproteobacteria > Caulobacterales > Hyphomonadaceae > Henriciella. The sequence continues at coordinate 5,585 of JABSQA010000167.1, read as the reverse complement.
TGCGGATGTTGAGCGATGTGGCGGCATTCCTGAGGGCGTCCGTCCAACGGAAATGAACATTCCAATGGTTGAGCTGACCTATAATTGGGATCCAGAAGACTATGGCGGGGCCCGAAACTTTGGGCATCTCGCGTATCGGGTCGACGACATTTATGCCGCATGTGAGCGGTTCCAAGGCCTTGGCGTGACGATCAACCGGCCGCCCCGGGATGGCCGCATGGCGTTTGTGCGATCACCAGATGGCATCTCGGTCGAGTTGCTGCAAAAAGGCGCGCCGATGGAACCGGTCGAACCATGGGCCAGCATGGAAAATATTGGCAGCTGGTAGAGCAACACAACTCAAGCGCACATCCAATCTCTCAATACACACGTATGCCTATTATGGGATGCGAGGAGATTGCCAATGTCGACTGAAATGCCAACCGATTGCGAGCGGCCCAGCCTGCTCTCCAGTTTGCGCGAATTAGGCACTCCGTTGGAGTTGCTTAGATTTCCTCTGCGTGCCCCCGAATTGGCGACCGCGCCGCGCGGAGATGGCCGGCAAATCGTGCTTCTACCTGGCTTTACGGCGCCTGAGCTTTCGATGCAGCCTTTGGCGCTTTATCTGAAATATTTGGGGTATGACGCCACCACTTGGGGCATGGGCATTAATAGCGGTGAAGTTGATCGCTTAACGGATGAGTTTGGCCGTAAGGTCGAATCTATGGTGGCGCGATCCTCGTCCAAGGTGACCTTGATCGGATGGAGTCTCGGCGGCGTCATTGCACGTGAGACAGCGCGATTGTTCGATGACTCGGTGCGTGAAGTCATCACCATGGGGACGCCTTTGATCGGCGGACCGAAATACACCTCCGTTGGAAAATTCTACGCGATCAAAGAAGGGCTGGACTTGGATGCGTTTGAGCTTGAGGTCCATGCCAGAAATTCGATTGGGTTGTCGCAACCCCTGACCGTGATTTACAGCAAGTCAGACGGTATTGTCGGCTGGCAGGCGGCACGCGATGTCTATAATGACCATGCGCGCAATATCGAAGTCCGCAGCACGCATTTGGCGATGGGCGCTAATCCAAAAGTCTGGAAGATTATCGCTGACACCTTGGCCAGCGAGACCGCCCATTAAAGATCGTGGACGTCGCAGCCCCGCGCTTCCAGGATCGGCTTCATCTCCCAATAAGCGCGTGGGGTCCGATAGAGAGGAATGCGCGGGTGGAGATGGTGGATGATATGATACTGCATCCCCAATGATCCTATGTTTCCAACAATAGAGCGGAAGCTGCGCGTATCGCGATAGCGCCCCTTGGTGAGGCCCGGATTGTGCGGCGCCCAGCTCAAATAGTATTGAATATAGGTCAGCCCGATATGACGCGGCAGCCACCAGAGCAGGGCGGCTTCGAGCGCGTAACCTGACCAAGCCAAGGCAAACAGGATACCGTAATGGACCAGCTGATAGCCGACGCTGACCAGAATGACGTCCGTTCGGCCTTTGCGGTTGAGCAGCTCTCCATAGGCATTGAAGCCCCCATTCGCCCGAGGTTGGCGATTGTAGATACTCTTCCAAATCGCGTGTAACGGGCCGTCGGCATGAGTTGAATAGTCGGGATCAAGCTCCGGATCATTGGCATGCTTATGGTGATCCATATGCGTGATCTTCGCGACTTGATACGGCAAGACCAGTGGGATCGTAGACACATGCCCAACAAGTTGATTCAACCAGCGCAGTTTTGCGCCTGGCTTCGCGATGATGTCGTGTTGGGCTTCGTGGCTTGGCAGATAAGAAAGGGTGATGTTCGCGGTCGCGATAATGAAACCGAGCCAGAGCGGAATGATGCCCATAAAGACGAGCGGCCAGAGCGCCAACCAGACCGCAAAATTACTGAACGCCCAGAACACGGCGAAATAGGGAAACTTGTCCAAATGGCGCGCAGCGATTTCACGTTCCATGCGGAGCAATTCTGCTTCGGACAGATGCGATAGGTCTTGTGTCGGACTCATACCCAGCGCCCCCGAATTTGTGCGAGTAATCCATATGCACCACCCAAAATCAGGCCCGTCATGAGGGGCGTTAGGCCGAATGGCGGCGTCCAGCCCATCGCTTGAATGATTTGCGCGCTAAGCGGGGCGAGAAAGCCAATGCCAAAGAGCAGCGGGCCGAAATAGAATATCGCTTTGATGACCTGGACCATGGTCCTCTATCTCAAAAAATGACGCAGGCGTCAACTTTTAAGCTGATGCGCTCTGCTGCGGGCGGAATCGAGCGAAGAATGCAGAGACTTTGCGCATCAGATTGGCGATTGGAGCTGTCCGCTCGATCAGATCGGCGCGGTAGGGACGCTTATACTCTGAGATCTTGTATTGTGCGCGGATTTCATTCGCCGATTTGTGCCAAACCTCTTCCCAGGGGATGAGCATCATCGGATAGGTTTCGCGACCATGCACCCAAGAGGTCGTGACGGTGTCCATCAGCACCTTATACCCGGATGCGGGTGAAATCGCGCCGACGGCTGAGACAATTGCCAAGAATTGGGCGGAGTAATTATGCCCGAACTGGGCCATCTGAAACGCGGAGAGCGCGATTTCGTGTAAGGCTGTGGTCTCATAGCCAGCCGTGATGTGCCAAAGATCATGGGCCTGTAGGATACGGGTATTCAGGAAGGCCAGTGGCGCGGGCAGGGCGCTCAGACCAATCTCGGCGCGATCTAAGACTTCCAAATCAAACTTATTGTCGACGATGAGATTATGGAACTCGGCGCCAATGGAGCCAGCAGGCTGACGCGCTAAAGTCTCCAGCTCTATTTTACCTGGCATTTCAGCGGCCGCAGCTTCGCTTATACCGGGATATGTATGTGACATGTCTGCGACCCGAGCGACGAAGGCCTCAGGCATCGCGCCGCCCAGGTCGGCTGTGCGCTGGGTAATGGCTAAAGCGTCAAGCTTGCCAGCTGCTGCATCTTCGACCACGCTCCAAAACTGGTCCCAAAGCGTGTCCGGTGCGGGCTCGGACGGACGGTTGAGTGTGTGGATCGGATCAGCGTTGATGCCACGATTGAGCCAGGCTTTTGACAAAGCGTCATAGGCTTCTGCGGTTCGATCCGGCGCCAAGAACGCAACATGGGCCAGCGCTGCCGCTAAGCCAATTCGATCTTCCATTGTCGCTTTCCGCCCAGCAGATTTGAGGCGGGTGGAAAGAGTTGTGATCTCATTAAGATCAATATCTGTCCCCACTTGAGCTTTAAATGCCATTTTCGCGTGTTCGCGGGTCATGGTTCCCTCCTGTGGTCACCGATACCGATAGAACAATGCCGCGTGGTTAGGCCAATTTATTTTTGGAACGCGATGGTCACTTCACCAATGCGAATGCCAAACCGGGTGACATAGGCGCGGTTCAGGAGAACATTGTCTTCGAGCAGATACATCCAATCGTCGAATCCAACATTCCATGTGCTGTCACCAACTTTTAGATCGACTTTGTATTTCCAATTGAACGCATTGCCAGTGACTTCGCCTTGGGCATAGCCGGGAACATCTCCAGCGGTGCCGCGATACTCGCCATTGCCGAGGATTTCGATCGTCCAGACACGCGTATCGCGTTCGCCATCATCATAGAAAAAGCGTTCGTCCAGAGTCAGAACGCCATTCTCGACGGTGCCGGTAATGTCGACTTTGAAACTGCGTCGGACTTTGCCGAACCGGTCCTCGAAGACACCATAAGCTGTGGTCTCTCCTAGGAAATATTCTTCCAGAACAAGCTCGCGAGGCGCATCGTCAAATGCCGCGAGATCGGGACCGGAAACACATCCAGTGGCGACCGCAGCGCTGGTCGCAACCGCGAGCGTGGGAGCAAAGAGCTGAGAGAGTGAGCGCATGAGACAGAGCTTTCATATTTTGCTCTGTCTACGCATCATCCGATCAACTGGTTCACTGGATGCATGTGACTAGTAGAGCGTCGCCAGCGCCTTGGCGTCATAATCAGCCAATTCATTCGTCCGTCCATCCTTGACTTTCTGGGCCCAGAAGGGGTCCTGCAGCAAGGCGCGACCAATCGCGACCAGGTCGAACTCGCCTTTGTCGAGACGCTCGATCACGTCGGCAATTGGGCGGGTCTTAGAATCTTCGCCAGCAAATGCACCAATGAAGTCCGACGATAATCCGACAGATCCAACAGTGATCGATGTCAATCCGGTGAGCTTCTTACACCAGCCTGCGAGATTGAGACCAGAGTCTCCATCAACCTCTGGGAACTCGGATTCCCACCAACGCCTTTGGCTGGCATGCAGGGCATCCACACCCGCATCCGCGAAGACTTGGAGGAAGCGCTCTAGTTCTTGCGGCGTTTCAGCCAGCCGCGCCGTATATTCCTGCTGTTTCCATTGAGAAAACCGCAAAATAATCGGCATATCATCGCCGACTTGCTTGCGGCATTCTTTGATAATCTCGCCTGCGAATGTCGCTCGCGAAGCGAGGTCGCCGCCATATTTATCTTCACGCGTGTTCATCACGTTCCAGAAGAATTCATCAATCAAATAACCGTGGGCGCCATGGATTTCGATGGCGTCAAAGCCGAGCCGTTTCGCTTCACCAGCGGCGTTCGCATAGGCAATGACCATATCTGCGACTTCGCTCTCGCTCGGCTCCGGCTGGACCTGTTTGCCCGTATGTGTGCGTCCAGATGGGCTGTCAGAAATGGCCTCTGGGTCCGGGCCGGTGCCAGGCTTGCGCATCATGCCGACATGCCAAAGTTGTGGCGCGATTTTGCCAGGCGTTTTATGCACGGCCTCAACCACGTTCGACCAACCCGACAGTGCATCTTCTTTATGAAAATTCGGCACGCGAGGATCGTTTGAGGCCCCGCCTCGATTCACCGTCGTACCTTCTGTAATGATTAGTCCGACATCGGCGCCAGCGCGTCTTGAATAATAGTCAGCAACATTTTCGCCAGGCACGCCATTTGGTGAGAATGAGCGTGTCATCGGGGCCATTACGACGCGACTGGGGAGCGTCAGGCCGCGCAGTTTATAGGGCTCAAAGAGGGGGGAAGAAGACATGAATTCGTCCTTATTCGATCTGTCCGCTTATGTGCGAATTTGCACCTGCGCTCGCAAGCGTGACCTCGCGGCAATATTTTTGCCGTTGAATTTTCCTAATGTATTCAGACGCTATTCAGGCAGATCTGCGCTTAGTGTTTGCATAGCTGTAGGGAAAATAGAGATGACCAAACCCTTCATTGCATTGACGCTGGCCTTAACGGGAGCAGCTGCGTGTACGACGCCTGGGATTAATTATGAGGCGCGCCTCATGCCCGAAAGCTTGGCAGCGGCTGAAACGCGGACGGTGCAAGTCGATCGCTTTCGTGGCCCCGCTGGGGGATGGTATGCGCGACAGTTTGAGGGCATGATCTTAAACACCGTTTTCGACGGAGAAGCTTGGTTCACTCTGGCCGATTTCTCGTATGGCGTGCCAGGAGATACACCTGCCGGAACATATACCGGTCATGTCGATATCGATAATTATGACTGGCACGAATATCATCGTACCACCAGTAAGTGTATCGAATGGGACGGTCTGTTTGATTGTGAAACCCGGGTCGA
>JABSQA010000166.1 GCA_013213825.1 Henriciella sp. | reverse complement strand
GGCGAGTTGATCTTCACTGCGCGGGCCAAGCGTATGCAGGCGAATTCTCCTATCGATGCCGATCTATGACGCCGCGAAGACGGCGTCCACTCTGACCAGGCGTCACACCTCTGCGCTTATCCGTGCGCGCGGTGAAAATGCCCGCGCCAAGTCGGACACCTTCCCGTCAACAATCGTATCAGCCATGATGTGCGCTGTAATCGGCGCTAACAGAATGCCATTGCGATAATGCCCAGACGCGACGAATAGGCCAGGCGTTTGGGTTTCGCCAAGTAGTGGTGCATGATCCTTCGTCCCCGGCCGCACCCCAGCCCAGCTTTCAATCACGGGCGCATCCGCGAGAACGGGGCACAGCGCCGCCGCGTTTTGCTTCAGCTCTGCAATGACGTCCGGTTCGGCTTGATTCAACACACGCCCGGGTTCGGTCGTCGCCCCTATGATGATGCGATCCGCTTTCGGCACGATATAAAGATGCCCGCAACGCACTGTCATCTTCGGGGCGCCAGCCACCAGCTCCACGGCCAACATTTGTCCGCCATAGCAATCTATTTCGTCGAGCGAGACATCCCAATTGACCAAGCTATGGGGTGTCCCATTTTCTTCAGCTTTGACGATGGCAGTTCCCCAACCCGCGCAGACCAGCGTGGCGTCATGGCCCGCATGATCAAGCACGCCGCGAACACTCTTTAACGGCGCTTGCCCGGGACGGATGGTGATGTTCGCGTGCGACTCTACGGCGGCGACAAGTGCTGCCACAGTCTGGCGATTATCGGCCTGCCCATCGCTTGGCAGCAGCAGCGCGGATTTTATTTCGCTTGCGATCGCGGGTTCCAAGTCCCGGACCACGCTCGTACAGTCTCGCGGAGCATTAGGCCGTCCGCTCAATGCTGTCAGTACAGCCTCAAATGACTGAGCCTGCACGGCGTTTGTTGCAATCGCGAGCGATGGACCAGGGTGATATCCAGCATCAATTCCGGTGCGTGACTGCAGGGATTTTGCCCATTCCGGCCACAGCTTCGCGCTCGCATCACAAAGCTCATATAGTTTGGAATGCGTGCCTGGCGTGGGTGCCGCCTCAAAAGCGGGGGCTAACATGCCCGCTGCGGCCCAGCTTGCGCCGCGCGGTGGCCAAGATTTGTCATATAGCGTGACTCGGACGCCTCGATCCGCCAATTCCATGGCGCAAGAGAGACCTATAATTCCGGCCCCAATAATTGCGATCGAACGGATGTCATGCGGAGAATTGAGCATACAGCTCTTGTAGCAGGCCTATCGCATCAGGCCACAGCGTCGGCGCATATCAGCTCCGCTTAAGAGGCGGCGCATTCGCCTTCCCAAAACCCCATAAAGGCCGAGGCCCATTCTGGTTTCTGAAAAATAACCGATTTTCGCAGTGTCCCCGCTGCGTCAGATACGGTTTTGATCATTAAATCAGGCGCGTCTCGCTCTTTTCCCGGCTGGGTTTCACGTGATGCTTGCCATTCAGCCCATTGCTCGATCGCTTGTGCGAAAGCGGCTTCATCTACCGCATGAACTGGTCCCAAATCGAGTATGACTTCTTTCATACAATTTCCCCACACACACAGATAATATACACCCCGCTATTCCTGCGGGTTACAACGAAGTTATCATCAAATTGCGACGAGTCTACTGCGTCATCATCGGTTAAATGCAAACTTCGCACCAAATTGTCGCACCATGCCTAAAAATCCGCCAGTTGCGAATAGTTCTCATTTGTGACAAACAACGCGCATGATTTGCAAAACCCGCCTTATTGCTGGCCTCAGTCTGCTCGTTGGAGCAGTCGCGGCCTGTTCAAGCCCAAGCGAGCCGACGACCACGGCTGAAACGACCGAAACTGCGCCGCGCGTTTTGACGCTGTATAGCTCGCGCCATTATGACTCGGACAAAGAACTCTATGCGATGTTCGAGGCGGAAACCGACGCGCGACTTGAAGTGCGTGAAGCGGGCGCCAGCCAGTTATTAGAGACAATGCGTGCGGAGGGTGATCAAAGCCCGGCAGATATTATTCTCGCAGCCGACGCAGGAAGCCTCTGGCGCTTTAAAGATGCCGGTCTGACTCAAGCTTTGCCAAGTGAAACGCTCGAATCCCTGATCCCCGCAAATTATCGTGCGGCGGATGGACATTGGTACGGCGTCGCCCGGCGCATGCGCGGCATCGCTTATGATCCAACCCGCTGGTCTGCCGAAGACCTGGCGACTTGGCCAACCCTCGCCATGGAAGACAAAGCCGGTGAAATCTGTGTCCGCTCCTCTTCGAACATTTATAATCTATCGCTGATGGGCGAACTGATTCATCGCCTCGGCGCTGAAGCGGCGCAGGCGTGGGCAACGGCCGTTGTCGGCAATATGGCGCGCAACCCGCAAGGCGGCGACACCGATCAGATCCGCGCCATTGCCGCAGGCGAATGTTCCATCGCCATCACCAATCATTATTATTGGGTTCGCTTAAGCACCAGCAATAGCGACGCGGACCAGCAGGTCGCTGCCTCCACCGCCTTCCTTTTCCCAGAATTCTCCGAAGGCTCAGGATCTCATGTGAACATCACAGGCGCAGCGGTGACGGCTACGGCTGACGACTTGGCGTTGGCGGAAGAGTTTTTGACCTACCTGCTGAGCGAGACCGGTCAGACTTATCTGACCCGCGAAACCAAGGAACTGCCGCTCATCGATGGCGCACCGCTACCAGAAGGCGTTGATGCATTACCTGCTCTCTCACCATCTGACACGGCGCTCGACATCTATGGCGAGAACCAAGCGGAAGCGCAGCGTCTGTTTGATCTTGCAGGATGGAATTAGTCCGCGACGCGGCGTAGACGCATCCGAATGCCGCGTTTTACCCCATCTCTTTCCGCAATCCCACCAAGCCTAATTATTGGCTTGGTGGGATTGCCCGTTTGCATCGCGCTTTATGCAGGTCTGGTAGGCGGTGACGGGGCGACCTGGGATCATATCCTGCAAAACCGGTTGATGCCGTATACGCTGACGACCCTGCTCACGCTGTTTATCGCAGCCGTGATCATGCTCGGCCTGGCGGTCCCAGCGGCATGGATTGTCACGCAATATGAGTTTCCGGGACGCAATGTGTTTAGCTGGGCGCTAATCTTGCCATTGGCGATGCCGGGATATGTCATGGCCTATGCTTGGGCCGATTTGATGGGTGTCTCGGGCCCGCTACAAAGCCAGATTCGCGATGTCACAGGTTTGAGCGCGAGAGATTATTGGTTCCCGAATCTGTTCAGCACACCGGGGCTTGCCTTTGTTTTGGCGTCTACCCTTTTCCCCTATGTCTACATCACAGCGCGTGCGGCCTTTTCAATGCAAACCCGCGCGACGCTGGAAGCCGCGCGCAGTCTTGGCGCGAGCCCGCTCGATTTGTTTTGGCGCGTCGCCCTTCCCGTCGCCCTTCCCGCTATTCTCGGTGGATTGTGCCTTGCTCTTATGGAGGCCGCCGCGGATTATGGCGCCGCCGACTTTTTAGGCGTGCAAACGCTCGGTGTCGGGATTGTCCGGTCATGGACCTCATTCGGTGAGCCCAATACGGCGGCTCGCTTGGCACTGATGTTGGTTTGCATTGCTTTCGTCTTCCTCATCGTTGCGCGCCTTTATCAGGGCAAGAGTGGTGTGCAGCAGACAAGCACCCGATGGCTAACCCCCGAACGGTCCGCCTTATCCCCCTCCATGGCTTGGCTCGCCACACTGCTTTGCGCGACGATCCTCTTACTCTGCTTTGTCGCGCCGATTGCGCGTTTGATGTGGCTCGCCGTCGAGACCGAAGCCCGCACCACCGACTTGCTCCCGCTTTTACGATCAACCCTGCTGCTTGGGCTGTTCGGCACCGCGCTCGCTTTATGTGCCGCGCTCGTGTTTACACTCGCCGCGAAACGCAGCCGCGCATTGCGCATGGGGACCCGATTAATCGCAGCCGCTGGCTATGCCGCACCAGGAGCCGTGCTGGGCCTAGGTGCTTTGTTTTTCCTGCGCGAAACAGGGCAGCCTCTGGCTGGCATCGTGGCTGTGGCGCTTCTCGTCTGGGTCTATGTCAGCCGTTTCACATCAGCTGGGGTCGAACCGATGCAGGCGACGCTCGACCGGCTCCCGAAAAATTTGGATCTCGCAGCACAGAGTCTCGGTAGCCGCGGATTGCGTCAGTTTTGGCAGGTTGATCTGCCTTTGATCCTGCCCGGCGCCTTGGCCGCAGGTCTCATCCTATTTGTTGAGATCCTGAAAGAGTTGCCGGCGACACTCATGTTGCGCCCATTTGGGTGGGATACGCTTGCCGTGAAGGCCCATGCCTATGCGACCGATGAAAGATTAGCCCAAGCCACATTGCCATCGCTGATGATAGTCTTGGCAGGTCTATTCCCGGTGCTTTTACTGTCTTGGCGTCTAAATCAGGGCGAGAGAAAATAGACTATGAGCGCCATTCATCCCCTCATCGCCGATCAAGTAAGCCGTTCCTTTGGCGCGACGGCAGCCGTAGAAGCGGCTTCGCTGACCCTCGAACCTGGGGAAATCACGGCCCTAATTGGTCATTCGGGATCGGGTAAAACCACATTTCTACGCCTCTTAGCCGGCATGGAGCGACCTGATCGCGGGCAAATCCTGTCTGGCGACACCGTCTTGGCGAGTGACACGCAGCACGTGCCAATTGAAAAACGGAATATCGGCCTCGTCTTTCAAGACTTTGCCCTTTTTCCGCATATGACCGCCTTGGAAAATGTCATGTTCGGCTTGCGCGGCACGGCCAAACCGGACCGTATGAAAATCGCAGAGAAATGGCTCGACCGACTGGGCCTAACCAGTCGGCGCGATGCTTACCCGCATCACCTTTCGGGCGGCGAACAACAGCGTACAGCAATTGCCCGCGCCTTAGCCCCGAACCCTGTGGCCATTCTTCTGGATGAACCCTTTTCAGGCCTTGATCCATCCATGCGGGATCGCGTGCGAGAAGCAGCGCTGAGCGCTGTTCGTGACGCCGGCATGCCGGCGCTTTTGGTCACACATGACGCCAGTGAAGCCTTGGTGCATGCAGATTCCATCGCTGTGATCGACCGCGGTAAAATTCTTCAAACGGGAACCCCAGATGCGCTCTATCACCAACCACAACGGGTAGAAGTGGCAAAGGCTTTGGGCCCTGTGCATTCCATTGATCTTGAATCCCTGCCAGGGCAATGGCGCGCGGCTATCGGATCCACGACGGGGACCGTGCACTATCGCCCCGAGGCGATACAATTGGGAACCGGAGAGCCGGTCATGGTTCGCGGCAGCAAACTCGCGGGCGCAGTAACCGAGGTGGCGCTTGCGCTCGATGAGACGAACACAGTCTATGCGGCCTGCCAACCCGGCGCACCACTCCTACCCGGCGACCAGATACAGGCGACGATCAACCCCTCTTTGGTGTTTGATTTTACGCCAAAAATGACCTGACATTTCTGTCATGTTGCAGGTCCTGCCCTCGCCAAGCCATATTCCAATGCTTAGTCTGCGCGTGAATCAAGGATTTCTATGTCGATGAAACTCTTCCGGACATGCCTCGCTCTGACAGTTTTATGGCTCGCCGCCGCGGCGCCAGCCCTTAGTCAAAGCCTCATTCGCGACGCCGAAATTGAACAGACTCTCCGCGAGTGGACAGACCCAATTTTGGAAGTTTCAGGACTCCAGCCCAATGATGTAGGCCTCTAAATTATTAAAAAAAAAAACCTGAAAGCCTTTATTGCTGTCGGCCAACGCATTCATTTGCATACCGGGTTGATCATGGCCTCTGACAGCGCGCAGCAGG
>JABSQA010000165.1 GCA_013213825.1 Henriciella sp. | reverse complement strand
ACACTATTGTTGATGAGCCTTCTCACCGGGTGCCAGTTCCTGGGGGGTGCCAAAAACCAATCAGCGAAGGATGCCGCCCCAATTCCGGTTTCGGCCACATGGCATCATGGCGCGGCCAGTACCTTTAAACTTCCCACGACCAAGAAGCCAAAAACCTCGAGAAAAGACCTATTACGGCTCGTGGATCCTTTAGATGAGGCTTATGCGATGATGGATTTTGCTCCCCCGCATCCAGCTATCCGGATCGTCGACGCACGGCATGACTTGCTGGACGACGGTGGGATCGGCGCGGCAACAATCGATAAAGACGGCAAGGAGTATATCTACGTCAATCGCGACTATCTTGCTTCAGGGGCGCCGCTGGCGCCTTTGGTGATACACCACCTTTGTCGCTCTGCGCGGCGATTGTTTTGATGACCCAAGTGAAATGCTTGTGGCGCGTCCAATCACCGCGTTCGATGAATAGGCCTGATTTCCTGTTTCCACCCCATTGCATCTGAGGCCCGGTTGAGGCACATAAGCGCCTCACTGGACGGGTGTAGCTCAGTTGGTAGAGCATCGGTCTCCAAAACCGAGGGTCCCGGGTTCGAGTCCTGGCGCCCGTGCCATGTGGAATGCTTCATTATAGTTAACTTTATCAGGGCTTTAGGTGCTATACTTGAAACAAGTACATATGCCCGACGTCCATCAGACGGGGATGTGGATCATTCTCGCACGCGCTTTGCATGGAGCGGAGAGGTTTGTTGTAATAGTAGCTAAAGCAAATGGATAATCATCGCGAAAATCAAGAACTAACCAAAGCGCGTGGGATTGTTTCGATGATCGCCCAACAATTGCTGCGATCAGAAGCACCTCCGATCGAAGCGCTAAAGCGTATTGCTGACCAATCTCGCCAAGCCGGTGCTTTGGATGTCGCGGCGTCGCTCTATCGCCGGATTTCGACCGTCGCGCCGTTGGATGCGCGGGCAAAATTCTTGGAGCGATTATTGACGACAGGTAGTATCATCGCCGCAGATGAAGCAGAGAACCCTATTCGATTTCGTCACCTCAGAAACTTTCTTCCCAAAACAATTCACAGCCAAATCCTGGATAAGGCGATCGCGGCCTTGCCGGATTTTGGGCAAGCGAAAGTCTTTCGCCCTGAAGAGGGAGGGGGTATTCAAGATGATGTGGTTCGACAGGGGCAGGTTCACAAGGACGCATCTAAGTTTGGAAAACTATTCTTGGAGCGTGTCGGAAACGCTCTCATGCGGGAGAATATTCTATCTGCGCTTGGCGTAACACAGAACGCAGAATGGAAATATGAGTTGCAACTGACCAATTACGGCGATGGCGATTTCTATGGTCCGCACCGTGACAATAGTTCCGCCGAAAACGCGAAACGCAAAATTAGTTTCGTCTACTACTTTAGGCGCACACCCAACAGTTTTATGGGAGGCGATTTACTGCTCTACGATCGGGTTAACCCAGATTCTAAAACTCAACCGAGTTTCACGCGCGTGTCGCCAGAAGATATCAGTATTGTGTTCTTTCCAAGTAATTGCGTGCACGAGGTTACAAAAACCATCGTTCCATCCACGCACCCTCGCGATGGGCGTTTCACATTGAATGCATGGGTTTTAATCAGCTGACGGCGATTGGTTGGCTTTCTCATAATCGCGTTTTCGAAAATTCCACCGGTGCGAGAATCGCGCCATTCGAGGCAAAATGTTTCGTCCCTTATTGATCTGTTTGGCGCTGGCCAGTATTTCGAGCTTTGGTATGGCTCAAGAAACAAATGTCCGCGGCTGGATCGAGCATGCGCGCATCATGCCGGATGGCTTGTTAATGTCAGCCAAACTCGATAGCGGTGCGCGAACCACTTCAATTCATGCAGAAATATTGGCTGCCGACTTTGTCGATGAGGAAGACCCGGAGCAAGGCGTCGCGGGTCAATTGGCTGATAGAGAAGATGATGCCAGCGCCATGCTGAGCATCAAGATGATGGAAGGCGATGCGCCGGATGATCCACCCGTATTGGAAGCCGTGCCCATTACTGTTTTTGCCGATGGCGAAGATCGACCAGACACGGTGACGTTTCGACTGACCAGCCGGGGCGGAAAACGTGTTGTCTATACGGCGCCGGTAGAGCGCTGGGTCTCGATCCGTCGCCGCGGGGGTGGCTCAATTATTCGTCCCGTGGTGATTATGGATCTCTGTGTTGGTGGACTCCGCGTTCGGGGTGAGGTCAATCTCGCGGACCGAACGGGATTTAACTATCCGATCCTGATCGGTCGCAACATGCTCAGCGATGCGCGCATCAGCGTCGATTCACGCCAAATCTTCGCGTCGAAGCGGGCGTGCCCGCCAGAGGCGTAGAGACGCTTTGCATGACGGCTTCTTGATACATTTTGTTAAAATAGAAACGGCGGGATAACTCATCGAATGGGCTAATGAGCGCCCAAACCGCGCCGTAAATCTTTCGTATGTAATTTCATGGTTCGATAGGACTGATTCGAAATTTCTGCCGTGAGTAAATCATAATGCGAACAGCGACGCTCTGTCGGTCAATCATAGCGCTAATGCTGATTGGCGTTTTAGGTATCAGCGTGGCGCAGGCGGCTCATGTCCGGGGATGGGTTGAGCATGCCCGTGTCATGCCAAATGGCTTATTGATGGCCGCCAAGCTCGATAGCGGTGCCCAAACAACTTCGATCCATGCCGAAATCATCGCGGCAGGTCAGATCCAAGAAGATGCTGGCGCGCCAAACCTATTGGCTGAGCCCGTCGACACCGCTGTGGACATCAACGATTTGATGCGTGTGCAAATGGCTGCTGACGGAACACTCGATGATCCACCTTCGTTCGAGCCTGTGCCGATCGCTGACTTAAGCAGCGATGTGAAGCTTCCCGAAATGGTGAAGTTTCGCCTCACCAGTCGCGGTGGACGCACGGCGGTCTATTCGGCGCAAGTGGTCCGCTGGGTCTCAATCCGCCGGCGCGGCGGCGGGTCCATTGTTCGTCCCGTCGTGTTGATGGATCTATGCGTAGCCGGCGTGCGTGTCCGGGGCGAAGTTAATTTGGCGGATCGTACGGGGTTCAACTATCCCGTTTTGATTGGGCGGAACATGTTGAGTGACGCCGCTATTAGCGTCGATTCAGGGCGTCGTTATGCCTCCAAACGCGCCTGTCCGCAAACCGATTAAGACGCCACGTTCGTTCGATTGCGCCACAGTCGCATCTGAGTCGAGGCCAACTCATCACGCCGCTCGCACGCGCTTAGAATCGCCGGTCCTGCGTTTCGTATTAGGCAGGACGCTTAGAACCCTATATGGGCTCTAATCCTCGGTCGCAGGCGTCCATTCTGGATGATGTTTGACCGTGATGAAACCGAAAGCCTGATCATGCAAACGCAATCCAAGATTGCTGCGCCGCTTGCCCAAGCGCTCGCAGATAAGGGATATGAAACACTCACGCCTGTGCAAGAGGCGGTGCTCGACCCCGATCTCGGGACGCGAGACCTTCTCGTCTCGGCTCAAACCGGATCCGGAAAGACGGTCGCGTTTGGGTTGGCCTTGGCCTCATCTGTTTTGGGCTCTGCGACGACTTTCCCTAAGGCGGGAGCGCCTTTGGCGCTGATCATCGCCCCCACGCGCGAGCTTGCTCTGCAGGTCACAAAAGAATTGCAGTGGCTGTATGCGCCCGCAGAAGGGAAGATCGCGTCTTGTATTGGCGGCATGGATTATCGCGATGAACGCCGCGCCTTGGATCAAGGCGTGCATATTGTCGTTGGGACGCCCGGGCGGCTGGTCGACCATATTCGCCGCGGCTCTCTCGATATGGATTTACTGCGCGCCGTCGTGCTCGATGAAGCTGATGAAATGCTCAATATGGGATTTCGCGAAGAGCTTGAGATGATCCTCGAAGAAGCGCCGCTTGATCGTCGGACTTTGATGTTCTCGGCCACGGTCTCAAAACCCATCGCGCGATTGGCCGAGAATTACCAAACGGATGCCGCGCGTGTGAACACGCTGGCCGAAGAATCCTCACATATTGATATCGAGTATCAGGCCCTCACAGTTGTGCCGACCGATGTAGAGAAGGCGATTATCAATCTTCTGCTTTTCCATGATGCGCCGAATGCGATCGTTTTTTGCGCGCGTCGGGAAGGAGTGAACCGGCTGACATCGCGATTGACCAATCGCGGCTTCGATGTCGTCGCCCTCTCGGGGGAGTTCACCCAAAAAGAGCGCACCAATTCGATCGCTGCGATGCGGGATGGCCGCGCGCGGGTTTGTGTCGCCACGGATGTCGCTGCACGCGGGCTCGACTTGC
Organism: Henriciella sp.; assembly: GCA_013213825.1. GTDB lineage: Bacteria > Pseudomonadota > Alphaproteobacteria > Caulobacterales > Hyphomonadaceae > Henriciella. Next base: position 1,245 of record JABSQA010000165.1, on the reverse strand, counting down.
CCGGTTTGGACCTGGTCATCCATGCAGACTTGCCGCGCAACAAGGAAGGGCTCTTGCATCGCTCAGGCCGAACGGGTCGGGCCGGGCGAAAGGGTGTTTGCGCTTTGGTCGTACCGGTGCGGGCAAAGCGACGGACGGAGCGCTTGCTACAAGATTCGGGCGTCGAGGCGACTTGGGCGAACCCACCGTCTGCGTCCGATATCGAGATTGCTTTGAATCAGAGATTGCTGAGCAGCGATCTGTTCGCATCTCCGATTCAGGCCGCGGAGCGCGATCTTACCAAGGCGCTACTGGGCGCATTCTCACCAGAGCAATTGGCAGGGGCAGTGGTTCGACTGACGCGGGCAAAGGATTCGGCGCCTGAGGTTTTGCAAGACGTGTCGGCAGCGCGCGACCGACCAGAGCGAGGGGCGAAGTCTGAGCGACGCGATCGCGGCAATGATAGAGAGCAGACGCCGCGCGGACCTCGCAAGGCCGATTTCGCCGACGGTCATTGGATTAAGCTCGGGGTGGGGCGCAAGAATAAAGCCGATCCGAAATGGTTGATCCCAATGTTGTGCAAATCGGGCGGATTTTCGCGCAATGAGATTGGCTCCATTCAAATTAGTCCAGGGTTCACTTTGGTTGAGTTGAAGCCGCGCGCGGCCGACAGTTTGATGAAAGCAGCAGGGGATGCCCAGGTCATCGATAATAGCATTTGGGTTGATCGCGCAGCGGCGCCCGAAGGCGAGCCTGATCCAGCGCCGTTTCGCAAGGAAAAGCGCAAACGAGACGCCCGTCAGAAGGTTCGCCGCACGCCGGATCGAAAAGCGGGAAAACCCAAGGCGAAAAAGCCGCGCACAGGCCCGAAAAAGCCGCGCGGCCCGAATGGCGAAAAGCGCCGCAGCCCTAAGAAAACAAAGTCTTCATGAGGAATGGTCACGATCCGGCTTCGCCACGTGATCGAGACCATCACAAATTCTACACAAGTGCCTGTTGACGAGCGCCTCTGATTCCCGTAAAGGCCACCCTTCGCAAGTCAGGCCGTGCCGTGAAAGGCAAACGCTGGCGATCGAAACGAACAATTTAATCACCTCGTATCTGGGCGCTCACGCGAGTAGTGCTGCCTTGATGTGTGGTTTTTATCGTGAACGGACATCGCAGGATGGAAAAACAGAATATCAGGATCCGGCTTAAAGCCTTCGATCACCGCGCGCTCGATTTGTCAGCGCGTGAAATCGTTTCGACTGCTAAGCGCACCGGCGC
>JABSQA010000164.1 GCA_013213825.1 Henriciella sp. | reverse complement strand
AACGAGATCCACGCCTGGCGTAACCGTGTAAGACGGGATGAAGGATGCGCATGTCGGCGCCGAGAGTGCGCCTGCATTCACAATTTTCCTGCGCACTTCCAAAGCGTGAACTCGGCCATCTATGAGCGACCGCAACTTACCGTGGCCGAGATGCTCAACACTTTGCAAAAGCTGTACGCGCGACTCGGGCAAAAATCTATTTTCGAGGACATGGTCGCAATAGGCCTGCAGGGAAGTGGACGTCGTGCACGTGTCCGCGCGCGATGGGAAATTTTTACACCAGTCGCTCAGCGTATAGGTATTCAGACCGATTGTATCGCAGGTGCGCCCACGGCTGGCGAGCCGCGCGGCAATTTTGTCTGACTCATGTCCTTGGATGAAAGCAATTGTCGCGTCACTCTCGCTTAGAATGACATCGGCAAAAGCCAAGCCCCCGATATCTGTCCCTAGAATAAGATAATCAACAGCATTCATTTACTTAAATACTTATAGAAACAAATATAGATAAATACAGATGGATTTATCAATCTATAATTGACGGAAGAATATTTTATCTTTTTGCGGGCGTGGTGTCGGCTCTAAACGCTTGACCTCTCGGGCGACGCGCTTACTGCCAGCTGCAATGACGCATGCTGGACGCTCCCTCGCCGATTGGATTTTGTTTGCAGTTCTGACCGCATTGTGGGGCTCGGCCTATGGGTTTACGCGATTGGCGGTGAGTCAGTCCGAACCAGAGCTGGGCTTTCCGCCAGAGTTTATCATCCCGATGCGCCTGACCGCGGGTGCCATTGTGTTACTCATCGCTGCCAGGATTAATCGACAGAAATGGCCGCCTGTCAGCGCATGGCGCCTTTGGGTCGCCATGGCGGTTATGGGAATTGCGGGGACGGCGGCGCCCTTCTTGCTGATCACACATGCCCAGCAAACCGTAGACTCCAGCTTGGCGGCTTTATATGTCGCCGCCGCGCCGCTCTTTGTCGCGATTATGGCCCATGCCGCGTTCGCCGATGACCGCATTTCGCTACGCAAGGCGGGCGGAATAGCGATTGGGTTCGCAGGAGTCGCCGTCCTTTTTGGACCTGAAGCGGTGACGTCTTTTGGCTCGGCCAGCGTCTTGGCACAGGCTTTATGTCTGCTGGCCACGGCCTGCTATGCGCTATCGACCATAACCGCACGCTATGCCCGTGAGGTGCCGCCCTTTATTTTCGCGGCTGGCTTTCTCGTGTGTGGCGCCGTCGCGTCTTGGCCGCTTTTGCTATTCGTTGAGTACGAGTCATTGACGCCATCTTTTGCTTCGGTGTCGGGCGTTGTCGGGCTCGCCATCGGTCCGACCGCCATGGCCTCGGTCCTCTATATGGTGCTGATCCAGCGCACCAGCGCCACCTTTATCTCGATGACTGGCTACACGATCCCAATCTTCTCGGCGATTGTTGGCTATCTTGCGTTCCGCGAAACGCAGGATTGGAACGCCCTTTTGGCATTCGCTCTGATCCTTGGCGGCGTGTACATCTCTCAGCGCACGCCGCCGCCCATACAGGCTACAGCTTAAATGTGCCTTCAATTACGGTGACGCTCTGACCGCGCAACTTTACGCGATCTCCGTCGAGACGGGTTTGAATGCGTGCGCCGCGACCGGGATAGGCTTGGAAGCAATCCACCTCGGTTTTGCCGGTCAGCTTCGCCACCAATGGTGATACGACACAGTGCCAGCTGCCCGTGGCTGGGTCTTCGGGGATGCCGCTGCCTGGAGCAAAGAAGCGGCTGGTTACATCCACACCATCGCCATCCAGAGCCAAGCAGCCAAAATTTCCAATATCCCAATCGCCGTCCGTAATACCCAGCGTTCGCAAGCGTTCTAAGTCGGGATCGAGCGCTTCAATCTCTGCTGCGGTGTCATACAAAGCAACATAAAAGGGGCCAGTGAATACGCGTTTCGGCGCCTTGCCCAGCGCGGCAATGATCTCATCGTCGAGGTCAAGCTCGCGCGTCGCTTGGGCCGGAAAGTCCATTTCCAAACGTCCGTCGGCCAAGCGCGATACAAATAGCTCACCCGATTTGCGCGTGCGGAACGTGATCGTCTCGCCATCATAGCCGCCATGCCTATAGAGATAGTGTCCTGCGGCCAAAGTCGCATGTCCGCAAAGCGGCACTTCGACCGCCGGGGTAAACCAGCGCAACTGCCAAGCGCCGGACCCGTCTGGCACGATGAAGGCGGTTTCAGCGACATTATTCTCCGCCGCGATTTGCTGCAGCTCATCATCCGACAAGAAGTCATCCATTGGCATGACGCAGGCCTGATTGCCTTCGAATGCTTGACTGGCGAATGCATCAATTTGAGCGAATGGAAAGGTAGCCATGTTAGCCTCCATGTTGGAGTTCAATCAGCTCTCACACTCTTCGTTTAGACACAAACCATGATTTCTAAGCGATCGATCAGTCCTGCTGATCGATTTGTTTGAGACGCCAATTATGCGCCACCGGCCCGTGCCCTTTGCCGAGCGGTGTCGCTTGCTCGATGGCATGATGTAGATAGGTGCGCGCCGCATCCACCGCGTCGGCAATGTCCTGGCCTTGGGCGATCAGAGCGGCACAGCCGCTGGCCAAAGTGCATCCCGTGCCATGGGTCGATGAAGTTTCGATGCGCGGGCTCTCAAAGATCCATTCGCCATGTTCGGTCTGTAAAACATCGTAAATTATAGCACCTGGAATATGACCGCCTTTGATCAGCGCGCCTTTCGCGCCTTTCTCCAACAGGGCTTCAGCTGCGCGCCGTTGACCGTTCAAGCCATCGACCGCCTTGCCAGTCAGAACTTCGGCCTCGGGCGCATTTGGCGTCACCAGAATTGCGGCCGGGATCATCAGTGAGGCAATGGCGCTCACGGCCCGCTCATCGACCAATTGATCCCCGGACGTGGCAACCATAACGGGGTCGACAATCTTTGGCGTGTCGCGCGCAAACGCGTCCAAGGTCTCCGCGACGTGTTCCACCAGCTGGGCCGTGCCGAGCATGCCGGTTTTGATCGTATCAGCGCCAATATCTGCCAGACACGCGCGCATTTGGGCGGTCACGGCGTCGAGTGCGACCGGCCAAACGCCATGCACGCCTGTTGTGTCTTGCGCGGTAATCGCGGTGATGGCGGTCATCGCATAGCCGCCCAGCATAGTCACAGTCTTGATGTCGGCTTGAATACCGGCCCCGCCGCCACTGTCGGACCCGGCAACGATCAGGACCCGGCCTTGTGCTTGACCGTCTTCACTCATTCGACAGGCACTTCGCCCCAAGGCGGTGGGGGAAGGTCCGTGGGGTCTGACAGGTCGAATTCAACCCGGAACAGCCGATTGGGTCGGCTCATCTGATAGGCAAAGACTTGGTCTGGCTCGATTTCAATCGCCCAAGTGTTTTGCGTTGAGACTTCAATATCCTCACGAATGAACAGCGCCTTCGTGTCCTCATCCGCTGGGAATTCATGCAGTGCTGAAGTGCCCGTCGGCAGGCTGTCGCCTCCATATTGGGTTAGGACGTCTTCGGTTCCGTCGCGATGGCGGTGATCATGTTTCAGACGAATGCCATCGGTTGTCCGCGTAATTTCCCAAGTTCGCGAGCGATCCTCACCGACGCGAAACGGCACGCGCACCATTAATCCGGTGCACGTGGCGGAGCCGATGGTCATCTCAGCGTCGCGGAAATCTGCGTCCGCTTCATCGGTGCTGACCAGGCGGCCGGCATAAGCATTGCCATCGCAGAGCTGTGTGAGCCGTTCGAAATAGGCCGCACTGGCCGTCTCTGTGGGCGCGCCGCCGCAAGCGGTCAGTGCGATCGCAGCGCAGACCACTAAGCCGCGCATCAGAATTTCACGGCGCCAGACAAGATCGTTTCATGCGCGTCGATCGTCAGCGGTTCATACTTGTCCGTATCCGGATCGTAATACCATATCGGTTCATCGATGAGTTCAGGATTGAAGCCTTCCTCGACCAGTTCGACTTTCCGATACTTAAACGTGCCGGTTGTATCCGCCTGTTTCTGTACACGGATGAAAAGCGGGATGGCATATTTAGGCAAGTGTTCGCTGATCCAAGCATAGAGGCCGTCATAATCAACCTCTCCATCTGTGGTGATGGCGGCCATACCAGCACGACCATCCGTGCCCGGAACACTCACGCCATAGACATTGGCCGTCGCAATACCCGGTGCCTTGGCGACATATTCCGCGACTTCATTGGTGGCGACATTCTCGCCTTTCCAACGGAACGTGTCGCCGATGCGATCGATGAAATAGATATAGCCTTCTTCATCCTTTGACATCAGATCCCCGGTGCGAAACCACATGTCACCTTTTTCAAACACGTCGCGGAGGATCTTCTTCTTGGTCGCGGCTTCGTCATTATAGCCTTCAAACCGAGTGCGCGCATCTTCGCCGACTTTGCCAATCGCTTCGCCAGGTTCGCCCGGCATGGCAGGAATACAAAAGCCGTCATTGCCCCGAATGGGCTGTTCTTCGACAATGTCGAATTTGACGAAAGCGACATGCCCGAACACGCTCTTTTCTAAATAGCTTGGGATACGTCCGACAGCGCCAACTTTTCCATCAAAGCCAAGGAAGCTGACATTGCCTTCGGTCGAGCCGTAAAATTCGCAGACATGAGGTATGTTGAACCGGGTCAGGAATTCTTCCCAAATGTCAGGCCGTAAACCGTTTCCGAACCCGGTTCGGATCGTGTGCGCCCGTTCCTTCGGGTGCGGCGGTGAATTGACCAGATAGCGGCAGAGCTCACCAATATAGACAATGGCGGTGGCGCCATAATCGGTCGCATCATCCCAAAACGCCGAGGCTGAAAAGCGCTTGCGTAAAATGATGCTGGCACCTGTCATCAAGGCTTGGCCAACGCCGCAAAGACCACCAGTGCCATGATAGAGCGGCAGCGTGATATAGACGCGATCGCGAGACGTGATCTTATTGGTCCCGATAAAGGACCGCATCATGCCCTGAACCCGCAAATGCGGAAGCTTGGCGGCTTTTGGCAAGCCGGTCGTGCCGGACGTGTAGACATAAAGGCAAAGATCTTTGGCACGCAGATGGGCGCGGTGATCGCGAGACGGTCGTGTATCAGAGGTGCCCGCAAGCGCAGCGGAGAGGTCATTGCCCTCTTTGCCGCCATAGGTCCATATTTTCGGATCGCCTTCAAACAAACCATCCGCGCTGCGAATCGCCTCGTCTTGATCTTCGCCGGTTAGGATAAGTTTGGCGTCGGCGATGTTGACACAATGGGCAAGCGCATTGTCGGTCAGGTTATGATTGATCAATCCAACCACGACACCGATTTTCGAGAGGCCATACCAGAAAGAAACGTATTCGGGGCGGTTTTCCATGAACAGCGCGACCGCGTCGCCGGGTTGCAAACCTAAGCCGAGTGCCCAGTTTGCGATTTTATTCGCGAGGGCATCCATCTCAGCGTAAGTGGTTAATTCCTCTTCGAACCGCCAGGCAACATTGTTCGGATACTTATCGACCACCGATTCAAAATCATCAGGCACAAGATTTGTGGACTCAGCTTCAATATCTCCGGTCCACTTTTTCACTCGTTGCAGAGTAAGTAGTGTGTTCGCTTCTCTCCTAATGGTTTGAAACAACCCCATTCTACGTGCCTTTCTTTGTGCAACCTTCTGTTTTCTTTACGGCATCTAGGTTGCGTGTGCTGATGTTTCCAGTATCTGGCTTAGCTGCTACACCGCGCGCGGCAATATTTATTCTGAAAGAGAGCTGAAAATGTCTGATCCTGTTGGCGATTTGTTACATTTGATGGACCTCGAGCGCTTGGAAGTCGACCTTTTTCGAGGCCAGAGCCCAGAGAATGAAACCAACCAACGGGTCTTTGGTGGGCAAGTGATTGCGCAGTCTCTCGTGGCGGCCTATCGCACCGTGGATACGGAAACGCGGACCT
>JABSQA010000163.1 GCA_013213825.1 Henriciella sp. | reverse complement strand
TCGCGTCCGAAGATGCGCGGATCGGGACGCCATATTCGCGCGTCTGGGGCTGTCACCTATCAGGCATGTGGGTCTACCGGCTCGGCCTGGCAAAGGCGAAATATTACGCGCTGACGGGGGAGTGGATCTCTGGCAAAGACGCCGCTGAGATTGAACTGATCAATTTTGCGGTGCCCTTGGAAGAGCTTGATGCACGGGTCCAAGCTGAAGCGGAAAAGCTGGCGAGTATTCCTCTGACGCAGCTGATCGCGATGAAGCTGATCGTCAATCAAACCTATGACAATATGGGATTGCAGAGCACCCAGACGCCTGGCCCGATCCTGGATGGGATTATGCGCAACACGCCGGAAGGACGGCAATTTGTTCGCGACGCGCAAAGTGAAGGGGTCAAAGGCGCCGTCATCAAACGCGATGGCCCGTTCGGCGATTATAGCCAAGCGCCAAAATCCGAACATCCACGTAAGCGCAGCGAATTGATTTAGCAGGAGGCCAACATGGATCGCGAAACCGAATTGCAACTGATCGACGAGCTATTGGACATCAAAGCCGCGAAATCATTCTATCTCGATGAGGCCGTCGCGCGAAACCCGGTCGAGCATTATGTCAGCGAAGAGCGGTTCCAGCTCGAGCGGTAACAGATCTTTAAAAAGGTCCCGATGATCGCCGCGCATGGCAGTGAGATGGCCAATCCTGGCGATTTCCTGCGTCGAGAAATTGCGGGGCTGCCGGTATTGCTGACACGCGATAAAGTCGGAACCGTCCGCGACTTCTTGAACGCTTGCCGGCACCGGGGGACGCGTTTGGTCGATGATGAGAAAGGCTGCAAGCACCGCTTCTCCTGTCCTTATCATGCCTGGACCTATGCCAATTCCGGTGAGCTGATTGCGGCGCCGCATTTCGATCAAGGCTTTGAAGGATTGGAAAAGGCAGACCTCGGATTGATCGAGCTGCCCTGTGAAGAACGGTTTGGCTTTATCTGGGTGAGCGCCAGCGGTGACGGGGCCACCAGCCTCGATCAGCATATCGGTGAGATTGCCGACGAACTGGAGGCGCTGCACATGGACGATATGGTCGTCGTCCATCAAGACGCGCCCGTGCATCAGGCCAATTGGAAAATCTTGGTCGAAGGCGGCATCGAAGCCTACCACTTCAAAGTCGCGCACCGCACCACGATCGGCCCACACTTTGAAGACAATCTTTCATCCTATCGCATGCTGGGCTCGCATATGCGGTCCATCCTCATGCGCACCAGCATGGCCAAGCTTGCGCCGGAAACCCGAAACGATTGGCGGCTGCGGGATCATGCCCAAGTCCTGTACACGCTGTTCCCCAACACCGCGCTTTTGGTGCAGTCGGATCATATCGCGTGGATTAATCAGGAAGCCCTATCGGCTGGGGAAACCCGTGTCCGTATGTCGACCCTTGTGCCCAAGGCTGAGGCGGAGCGAAGCGAACATTGGCAACGCAATCATGAGATCACGCGAGTGACATTGGACGAAGATTTCACCATAGGTGAAAGCATGCAATCGACGCTCGCATCTGGAGCGAACCAGAACATGCTGTTCGGCAAATTTGAAGGCGCCTTGGACGCCTTTAATCGCGTTGTCGACGCGCACATAGAGGGATCCGCGCCGAATGCGGTTGCGGCTGAATAATATGACCACTGCCGCCATCTCTGCGCAGGCACACCTGCACCATCAATACTTCCTCGGCCTACAACTTTTGGTCGCTGTGGAAGAGAGCAAGGAAGCCGTATTTGGTTGGATGTTTCGTCTCTTCCGTCGCCAGCATGAGGAAAAATTCCTGTCGAGCTTCGAAAAGCTCGGGCTTGCGGATGAACCGCCCGCCGTGGCGTGCGCCAAATACCACGTTCTGTCGAACGGGATTGGCGGGGTCGCGGTTGAATATATGGAAGAGTCTGACACCAAAGCCTGGGTGCGGTTCCGGTATCCGCGCTGGATGTATGCAGGACCGGCGATTTGCGGCATTCCGCGAGAGGCCGGGCGAGGCTTCTTACATGGATGGTACGCGCAAAATGGCGTGAGTTTGAACAATTCGCGGCTCGGCTTTGTCTGTGTTTCTGAAGATGTCACCGAGCAATTCGGTCTGTGCGGCTATTTCAAAGAATATGATCGCGACTTAGACGAGGATGAGCGGCTCTTATACGCCCCGGATGAGCGCCCGCCTGAGTTTGATCCCGCGCAGCAACCCGAACCGCCTGCCCAAGACTGGAGCGAAGACCGTCTCGCCAAAGCCAATCGAAATTATGCGATGGAATATGTCCGCAATGGCCTGAAAGCGCTGCGGGAAATCGTCGGTCGAGACGCCGCTGTGACTTATGCCGCCCGGGCCGCGCGTCTGACCGGCCTGCAAAACTATGCCGCCATGGCCGAGATGGTGGGCGGAGTCGATGGCGGACCAGAAGACGCCGCTGATTTCTTAGCCGCGATGTTTATCGGTATGGGCGATGATTGCGAGGTCACGCGGGAGGAAGATGGTTCGACGCGTCTCGTCCAATCTGGCTTGCGCATCGCGCGCGGATTGAGCGGTGAGTGGCGTGATGACTTGCTGATGTGCTGGACCGAACTTTGGCGCGGCGCCGTTCACGCTCACCGCGCTTTCATCCAAGTGGAGTGTCACATAGCCGAGAATGAAGTGACCTGGACTCTTCGGCCCAGGTCGATTTGAGGAAGGCTTCATCAATTAGAACCCAAAGCGTACGCCCGCGCGCGCGCCGCGATCGCCGCGCGTGGGTACTGTGCCGACAGCCAGATTGGCTGAGAAACGATTGCTAAGACGTGCGGCGCCCGAGAAAGCGACCGCGCTATTGCCGTCATAATATCCGACATTGGCAGAGAAGGCGACGCGTTCATTTGATTGCAGCCAGGTTGACCCCGCCAGCGCATTCGCAATCGCGATGCCCGCCGTGTTCTCATCAATCTCATTATTGACCCGGCGAATGTGATTGGTCAGAGCGTCGACGCGCAAATCCAATTGCTCGAAATTCGTATTCAAGGTCGAGATGGCATCGGCATTGGCGGTGATGCCCTCAGAGTTGCGCGCGATGCGAGTTTGGTTTTCGCTGACCGTACCGCTGACGGTGGTCAGGGTTTCAGTATTGTCCTGCGCTTGCGCTTCCAGTTCTAAGAACCGCTCACCATCACCCGCCACGCCAGCGCGGAGCAATTCTATATCAGCTGAGTTTACAGCGATAGATGAATCAACCGTGGCAATGCGACTGTCGAGCTGTGCTACATTCACTGCATCGGTTGCTGCCTCGCCGGCCGCGACATTGGTGATTTGGCGTTCATTGCCCGCGCTGCCAACCGAAACCGAATTGGCCCGATCCGCGACTGAAGCCGCCCCGAGCGCGACAGCATTGTCAGCGGTCGCTTGAGCACGAGTGCCGAAGGCAGATGCGCCTGTCTGGCTGGCCGTCGAAAATTCACCGATGGCCGTGGATTGGTCGCCATGCGCCTGCGCTTGAACCCCAAAAGCCGCAGAGTCTGCACCGAGCGCTTCGGCCAATCCACCCACCGCTGTTGACCCTTCAGCGCGGGATCCCGCACCGACTGATGTGGCATACTCATTCGTCGCGGATGCGTCTGGACCAACGGCGAGCGCATTGGGCGCAGATGAGTTCGCGCGCTCGCCGACGCGAAGTGAATTCGGAGCAGATCCTGGCGAAATCAACTCGGAACCGGTGTCGGGTCCTGACCCGGCACCGGCATTTTCCAATGTATCGACCCGGTTGGTGAGGTCGGTGATTTGAGTTGAATTGTCCGAAACCGAGGTGCGGAGGGCCTCGATGGAATCGGTATTTGCTTGGATTAACTGCGTGTGCGCTGCGACGGTCGCCGTGCTGTCTATGATTTGCTGATTAAGCTCTTTGACTTGGCCATAATTGACGGCGTCCGTATCTTCTTCAGCGCGGGCAACACTCGTTATTCGGCGGGTGAGTCCATTCTCAACATCACCGACCGAAACGGTTCCGTCGTCGGCTGTAACGGAATCAGACCCTAGCGCGACAGAACTCGCATGAAGGGCTTGGGCGCCGGTGCCATCGCCGTTCAAATCGCCGCCAATGGCGATGGCGTCGTTTATTGGAGCGGACTCCGAGCCCACTTCTGCATCATCGCCAATCGCAATCGACCGATCGCCGTAAATCAGTGTGTCAGCCCCGAAGGCAAAGGACTCATCGCCATTCACCGTCGCATCTTGGCCGACGCCGACGGATTCGGTTCCAACAACTTGTGCATCCGCGCCGATGGCTATGCCCCAGTTTGAGACCAGGTCGCCGGATTCAGACACCCCGCCAGAAACACTGGCATCTTCGCCAATTGCAATACCGCCATCTGTCCCTTCTTCGACCACAGCACTTCGCCCAAGCGCGATGCCGCCGGAGGCTTCGGATTGAATGACAGCGCCGGCGCCGACCGCCACGGCGTCGTCGGCGCTGATGGTGGAGTCGTATCCGACCGCCAATGCATCATCGACATCTTCAGTGTCAGAACCAATACCGGAACCTGCACCGAGAGCTAAAGATCGATCCCCATAGATCGAAGCCCCGCTTCCAAGCGATGCCGAGCTGCTGCCGCGAATCTCTACATTGCTGCCAACTCCGGTTGAAAAACTGCCATCGATAGAGGCTGTGGCGCCGATAAGGGTTGAATCAGAATGCGTCGTTGAATTCGTGGGGTCTGAAATGGCAGCGTCCACGCCTAAGGCAATCGAGCGCGTAGCGCGGACAGCGGAACTTGCCCCGATCGATATGGATTCACGTTGGTAAACTTCAGCATCAAATCCAATCGCGAGAGAGTCATTTACCGGCGAACTGAACGTTCCAATCTGCGAGTCATTGCCGACTGCCATTGACCGATCGCCATTAATGCTTGCGCCGTAACCAAAAGCATCGGAATCATTCCCGTCAACATAGGATCTCGCGCCCGCTGCGGTCGAATAGTCTCCGGATACATCCGCTTGAAAGCCCAGCGCGACGCTTTCTGTGCCTTCTATCTCTGAGTCGGCACCGATTGCCGTTGAGTCATCGCCAGTCACGTCGGCGTTATCGCCGATACTTACAGCTCTATTGCCAATAATATCGATATTTGCGCCCAACGCAACTGACTCACCGCCCGTAATTTCCACGTCCCGTCCTATACCAATCGACTCTACGCCAAGCACCGTCGAAAAACCGCCAATCGCGATTGTTGAATTACCAACCCCATCGCTCGAGGTTAAATCCTTATCGCCATTGGCGCTGGCTTCCCGACCAATCGCGATGCCGAAATCCGTTCCTGTCGTTACCGTCGCGTTCTCGCCGATCGCGATAGAGTCGCCGCCATTTGCTGACGCTGGTCCGCCATCGCTGTCAGTTGCGAAATAATCCAACCCTGCATCTGCGATAGCCATGGAAATATCTGATGTCACTTGCCCAACAGTAGCAGCATCAGTGGGGTCTCGCCCATCGGCGACATTTGTTATGCGGCGAGTTATACCTTCCGAAGCATTGCCGACGGATACCGTATCATTTGCGTCGGTCGCTGACATGTATCCCAAGGCAACCGCATTCGAATGGTTTGCCACCACACGAAAGCCGAGCGCGGTGGTGTAATCCTTATCCGCTGCAGCTTCATCACCACATTCGAGGCTGCCTACAAACGGTTCTCCCGAGTTAGATTCCCCACCACGGCAAGCATGCTCGTTGACTTGTGCCTGCGCGGCTCCGGCGAAGCCTGTGGCCGTGATGACCCCCATCGCTGTCGCGCTTAACAATTTGATTTTCATGTGTCGCCTCCATTTGATCGGGGGCGTCTGTTTCGAAAATTCTCATCGCACATGAGACAGCCCCTCTTGCAACGGAGCGGAACCTGCTGAGGTTCGCGAGGGGGATCATTATCAGTGTATCTCAGGTTGTTGTCGTGTAGTCTCAATCTGAGGTTGCTGGGAGAAAATGTGCCAAGAATTCGGATCAAAACGAGGGCGCGACGCACCATCACACGTTGGTCACGAAACCAGGATAAGTAGACGTTGTGTCCGGATCTAATTGGGTCAAAGAGGGGGGTTCAATGTCGCAGTCACGTCGCCATTTTCTTCGCAATGCCTGGGCCTTGGCCGCGGCTGCGCCCGCTTATGCCACCCTTTCTGCCTGCTCGACGGCGGCGGAGAGTGAAGCCGCAACTAAAACAGCCCTGATCCCTGACCCTGAAGGGTTTCTCGAT
>JABSQA010000162.1 GCA_013213825.1 Henriciella sp. | reverse complement strand
TTTTTGGTGCCTATATCCCCGAGCCAGCTGCATGTTGTGACACAATACCCCGTGCTTGGGTTTGAGCATATTTGGGAAGGACCAGACCATTTGATGTTCGTGTTCGGCCTACTCTTACTCGTGGGAAGCGGTGCACGCCTATTGTGGACCATTACCGCTTTCACCCTTGGGCATAGTGTTACCTTGGCGATCGTGCCCCTTGGCGCGGTTGAGTACCCGGTCCCACTGCTCGAATTTATAATCGCATTGAGCATCTTCTTGCTCGCGGTAGAGCTTTCGCGTCGGCCGGTTTCTGAATCGTTGGACCAAAGTGTCAGCCTGTTCCGGCGGTATCCTTGGTGGATCTCCGGTGGATTTGGATTGTTGCACGGCTTGGGGTTCGCCGGGGCGCTCGCGGATATCGGCTTGCCGCAAAATAATATTCCGCTGGCTTTGCTCTTCTTCAATATCGGCATCGAGCTTGGACAAGTCGCGTTCGTTCTTGGCGCGCTGTCGATCTGGTGGTTGGTTAGACGGCTGGTATCTTTTCGATCGGAAAAATTGGTTCTCATCCCTGTTTACGGGCTTGGTGTGTTGTCGGCGATGTGGTGCATTGAGCGGGGCTTGGCGGTCTGATGCGAGAAATACCGGTAGTCAAACTATGACCCCTTAATCCGACAAGATACCCAAACGTAACCTGATGGGTTCCGCTGACCGCTTCTTCCCGACCGCAAAGAGGACGAGCGCAACGCGAAAGATCCAGCCAAGGATAACGCGGATGACCGGCGTCAGAAGAGCTCTGCCAATTCACTTCAAAATATCAGTTCGACTGTGGTAGTGATCGCGACGGTTTGTGCCAGCTCACACTCAAGCATAAGCGCCTTGGGGAATGTTTTCGGTCATGTGTTGCTGGCGGTAGTCGATCGGGGTCATGCCGTTCCAGCGCACAAACGCGCGGCGAAAACTCGACGGCTCGGCATAGCCGAGCAAATCGCCAATCTCGGCAATCTTCAGTTCGGTCTTCGCCAAATATTCTCTGGCGAGCAAATCTTTGATCTCATCGACGATCGAACTGAAGCTGACCGATTCAGCGACTAGGCGCCTCCGCATTGTTCGCTCACTGAGATTCAATCGCCTGGCCACCTGCGTGATATCGAGGAAATCGCCTGCGGACTGGATCAGAACGTGCCGCACCGCGGCGGTGGTTTTCCCAACCGCTTGCAACCCGCGCAATATCTCCTCGCACTGTTGTTGAAACAGAATGTGCTCGGCACGGTTCGCGGTTTTGACGGGTAAATCCAGGATCCTAGCGGGGAGGAATAGTTGATTGTGCTCACATTCAAACGCGACGGGTATGTCGAACGCTTGCTTATAGCGCGCCCAATATGACGGCCGAGAGAAACTCAGGTGAAGCTCGACATCGTCCGCGCGCGCGACCGAATTGCCGTGCAGCTCTCGCCCCAACATAACGAAATTTGAGAAAATAAGTTCAGATAACAGCTGCTTTTGTTTCGCTGTGCCGATGGTTATTTCAGGGCGCAGCAATAGTCCGCCTTCATGCTCTTGCACCTCCCAGATCGGGCGGAACACGACCTGGCCATAGCGGAGCAAGAGTCGAATGGAATCGCGGACATTCGCACAGCTCATCAGCGCAAAACCAAAACTGCCATAACTGGCGAGGCCAAGCCTTTGTCCCAAACGGATCATCAGACAGGGATCGCCGGACAGCTCGACCGCAGCTTCCAGCGCAACCAATCCTTCATCAATTGGTCGGAGGCCGTCAGCGGGCGGCAATGGACTGATCCCTCTTCGACTGAGGTCTGCGAACAATTGGTCCTCACTGACCCCCTTGTCTTTTAGCAAGCGGATCAGCTCCACTCTGAGTGCATAATGCGCCTGATAGACTCTCATCTGGCTCCCTATGCGGTCGAGACATATCTGTGGAACAGGGTCTGATCCGCCCGTTAGTGTCTGTCGGTAAGGTATATACGCGAACATTCAAATATTGGGGGACAAATTCGGCCACCCACCGTTTGCACGACTGGGGCAGGGTACGCCGCTAGCGACGCGACAAGGGTTCATCCACTGTCCCAACTATCAAATTCCAGGTTGCTGTTTGGCCGAGCATGTCCCTAAACCTGGCCGCGAATGTCCCCATAGATTGGGCCAACATGTGAATAATCAGATCGCGCGCCAATAAATGCGGCTGCGCAAAGTTAAGCGGAGCTCAAACGAGAAAAAAGGGCGGATTTGAGAAGCGTTTTATGAATACAGATCATGATCTCAGATTAGTTGGCGTAGGGGCCTCACCCTATACCCGAAAACTGCGCGCTGCGCTCCGGTATCGCCGACTGCCGTTTCGGTTCGTCGTCGCGGGGAGCAAGGAAGCGGCCGCCTTACCTGACCGCCCTTTGCCACTCGTGCCTTATCTTGTCGTGCCGGACGAAAACGGACAGCTTTCCCGCGCCGTGTCAGACACCACTCCCATTCTAAGTGAACTGGACACAGTGTATCCAGACCGTCCATTGCGACCTCGAGACCCGGCCCTGCGCTTTCTGGATCTGCTTATCGAAGATTATGGTGATGAATGGCTCAGCAAGTGTATGTTTCACTATCGTTGGTCCAGATCGCTCGATACCGAACGCGCAAGCGCCTATCTCCCTTATGCTCGAATGACGCAGATGCCGCGGAGTCAAGCGGAAGAGGCGGCCCAGGCGTTCGCTGAGCGGCAGATTTCGCGCATCGGCGTGGTCGGCTCGAACGATACAACCGCGCCAGTGATCGAAGCCAGCTGGCGACGGTTTCTGGAAATCTTCGAGAAGCACATCCAAACGTCACCGTACTTTCTTGGAAATAGGCCCGGTGCTGGCGATATGGCCTGTTACGGGCAAATGACCATGTTGGTGATCACTGACCCAACGCCAGCTGAGATCGCTTTTAAGGTGTCTCCTAGGGCGTATGCCTGGACCGAGAAGTGTGAGGATTTGAGCGGTCTGGATATCGCCGAATCCGACTGGATCGATTTGGACGCGTTGCCCGAAACCCTCTCGGCTCTGTTTTCGGAGATTGGACGGGTTCATGTGCCGTTCTTGATTGCGAATGCGGCAGCTATAGAACAGGGCTCGTCAACAGTGCATTGCGAAATCGATGGTCAGCTCTGGACGCAAGACCCGTTCGTTTATCAGGCAAAGTGCCTGCGATGGTTGAGGCAAGAATTCGATATCCTCCCCACGAATGACAAAGCACGCGTCGCCAAATGCCTTCAGGGGACCGGCTGCGAAGCTATTTTTGAATAACCTCCCCTGGATTGGACCGAGTTCGAACCTGTGGTCAGATTTCCCATACTGGGGAACTGCCGGATGTCTTAGCACTCGATCGGTAGCCGGCATTTGCTCGCCGCGGACTATGGCCCCTGGCCGGAGAAGACCCCCGAAATTCTGACGGAACGGTTAAGTCCATAATCCCGGGTGACATGAAACATGCCCATGCAGGCAATTGATAGCGAACGACTCATAGGAGCGAATTATGATGATGATCCTGAAATATGGCGCAATTGGCTTGGTTTTTTTGCTGGTAATTGGCCGCTTTGGTCTACCACATTTGCTCACCGGTTTGGGATTGCATCCACATTATGAGGTGCCAAAAATGGATCTGTCGGGAAAGCGTGCTTTGATCGTCACGACCAGCCAGGCCACCATGGGCGAAGGTGGCGAGGCGACCGGCGTGGCCGCTTCAGAAATGACGGCACCTTATTATGCGTTTCTAGATTCCGGTATGGACGTCGATCTCGCGAGTATTCAGGGCGGGCAAATTCCGATAGATCCGTCGACCCTGAAATGGCCCGTCACCGCCGCATCCGACAAAAGATATTTGAAGGACCCACTGCTCCAATCGAAGGTGTCGCGTTCCTATCAGATCGATCAAGTCGATACGACGCAATATGACATTGTCTTTCTCGCCGGTGGTTGGGGCGCTGCTTATGATTTTGGACAGTCAGCTGAGCTTGGGGAAAAGGTTGCGATTGCCTACGCGAACGATGCGATCGTTGGCGGTGTTTGTCATGGCCCTTTGGGGTTTTTGCAAGCCTATGGCGAAGATGGAAAGCTGATCGTCGAAGGACGTCGCATTTCCGCGGCGACTGACAAACAGATTACCGAGCTGGGTATCACCCACACACCGATGCACCCAGAACGCGATTTGCGGGCGGCAGGTGTGGTCTTTGAGGCGGAGTCAAAATTCCGAGATGTATTCGCGAACAATGTTGTTGTAGATGGTCGCATCGTCACTGGACAGAATCAGAATAGCGGCACCGAAACGGCTGTGAAAATGATGCAAGTCCTTACCGGCGATCAGGGCGGTGAGCCGACCTCATGATCCGTTGGTGCCTTGCGGCCTGTTTCGCCTTTGCCGGCTGGACGGCGCAGGCGCAAACACGACCCAACATTGTTGTGGTGCTTGTGGACGATGCCGCCTTGATGGATTTTGGCGCATTTGGCGGCGAAGCGAATACGCCCAACATTGATGAACTCGCGGCGCGCGGAACACTCTTCCGTCAGCATCGCGCGACGCCGTTTTGTGCACCGTCTCGTGCTATGCTCCTGACCGGCATGGACAACCACCTCGCAGGGCTCGGCACCATTCGCGAAGTCCTGCCGCCAGAACATCGCGGCCAGCCGGGCTATACGATGGCGCTCGAGCCAGGCGTCGAGACCATTGCCACCAAGCTCAAGCGTGCCGGGTATCGAACGTATATGACCGGCAAGTGGCATCTTGGGCATGGCGACGGCGAGTTGCCGATCGATCATGGGTTCGATCGGTCTTTCATTCTCGATGCGTCTGGGGCGGATCATTGGGAAAACAAACCCTACATGCCGTACTATCGCGATGCGCCTTGGTTCGAAGGGCGTGAGAAGGCGGTGTTACCGGAAGACTTCTACTCCTCCACTTTCATCGCTGACCAGATGCAGGCCTATCTGGAAGAAGACGCAGATTCAGCCGAACCCTTCTTTGCTTATGTTGCTTTCTTGGCGGTCCATATCCCGGTTCAGGCGCCTCGCGAATATACCGAGAAATACATCGAGACCTACGCAGCAGGCTGGAACGCGATCCGCGAGCAGCGCTGGCAGCGAGCGCAGGAACGAGGGTTGATCCGCGAAGGTGCGCCGCTTGCCCCGCAGCCTGAAACCATTCCGCGATGGCAAGACCTAAGCCTGGACGAACAGCGTCTCGCGGCGAAGAGTATGGCGGTGAACGCCGGCGCTCTGGAAGCGATGGATGCTGAGCTCGGCGGTTTAATCGACTACATCAAATCCACTGGCGAGTATGAGAACACGATCTTCGTAGTGACATCCGACAATGGACCAGAAGCCGGTGACCCCTGGGGCGGCAGTGGGCAATTTTGGTTCGAGATGCAAGGCTATTCGCGCGACTATGAAACGCTCGGCGAAAAGGGCAGCTATGTCGCTTTGGGGCCTGGCGGCGCGAGCGCCAATGCCGGGCCGTCCCATTTGTTCAAGTTCCACGCCTCCGAAGGCGGATTGCGCGTCCCAATGCTAATGGCGGGGCCGGGCATTGAGTCAGGCATGATCGTTGATAGCTTTTCAGTGATGAGTGACGTCGCGCCGACATTGCTCGATCTGGCTGGCGCCGATCAAGCTCACCCCGGCGCTAATCCAATGACGGGGCGATCGCTCCAACCGCTTTTGTCCGGGGAAGCCGAGCACGTCTATGCGGACACCGATGCGGTCGGCTTCGAGACGTCAGGCCAGTCCGCGCTGTATAGAGGGCAATACAAGCTCGTCAGAAACATCGCACCGCATGGCGATGGCATCTGGCGCGTGTTCGATATTGTCGACGACCCAGGTGAGACGACGGACCTTGCGCCCGAGCGTCCGGAGCTGCTGGCGGACCTTATGCACGCCTATCGCGTCTATGCGAACGAGGTCGGCATCCTTGAGCTCCCGGAAGGCTATCAGGTTGAGCGCGCGATTGAGCGGAATGTCGTCGGCAAGCTATGGCAGTTTTATTGGGGGTGGGTTGTTCTCGCTTTGCTTTTCGTGTTCGCTGGGTTTGCCGCGGCGGTATTGGGTTTACGGATGTTTTGGCGCCGCGCCACTGATAAGGTAGACCGCGCAATCTCAGGAGTTCTTGAATCAATAGAGGCTTGAACAAACCTCATTACTCGTGTTGGCCGTTGATGTTCCCTACTTTTGTAGCCGATGTGATAGCACAGCTCTAACCGCAACAAGCCAATGCGGAAACGGAGATTGGGAGATAGCA
>JABSQA010000161.1 GCA_013213825.1 Henriciella sp. | reverse complement strand
GGCGATTGAAGGAGACTTCGTGATCTTCCTGATCGGCATGCGCATTCATAAATTGTGGAAAGGGTGGAAGTGGCTGCCTGTCTTTATGGCTATGCCGCGCATGTTGATCGAGCTGGGCAAAGCCCCCAAGCTCGGCCTTTTGCATTCAAAGACCTTTTTCAGTCTGCGCAGTCCTTACCTGGTGCAATATTGGCGCAGCTTCGATGATCTGCTCGCCTACTCGGTCAATCGCGACCTCGCTCATCTGCCGGCATGGGCGGCGTTCAATAAAGCCGTTGGGACAGAAGGCGATGTCGGCATTTGGCACGAAACCTATTTAATCAAAGCTGACCAGCATGAGTCCGTTTACGGTAATATGCCGCCTGTTGGGCTGGGCGTTGCGGGTGGGTTAAAGCCTGCGGATGGGCGCAATCGTTCTGCTAAGGGTCGTTTGGGCCAGACTGATGGAAGCGACCAACCAAGCATGGACGCCACAGCCGAAGCGACCTAAATGCTCCCCAGCGAATGAAGGAGCACGCATGAAGTATTGGCTGTTCAAATCCGAACCGTTCAAATGGAGCTGGGACCAGCAGAAAGACAAAGGCGATGCTGGCGAGGAGTGGGACGGCATCCGAAACTACCAGGCGCGCAACAATATGCGCGAGATGAAAATCGGCGATCGCGGGTTTTTCTATCACTCTAACGAAGGCCTGGAAGTTGTTGGGATTGTTGAAGTTTCAGCCGAGAGCGCACCTGACTCGACGACTGATGATGAACGCTGGGATTGCGTCCACATTCGTGCGCTCACAGATATGCCAAGCGCAGTGACCCTGAAAGCTGTAAAAGCGAATGAGAAGCTTGCTCAAATGTCCTTGGTCACCAGCATGCGTTTATCCGTGCAGCCGGTGACAAAGGATGAGTGGTTGGAAGTCTGCCGTATGGGTGGCTTGAATGGCAACACACTCAAGCCGCTCAAAAGCCGCGGGTGATCCAAAACCTTAATTCAGCGTCAGCGCTGGCATCGGTGAGACCGAATAGGGCGCCCGTGAATAGGCTCCAATCCTCATTCACGGGAAAGCTGGCAAATGGGCCAATCTGATGTCCCTGCTTGTCCAAATCCAAAAAATTGTCTGTCGAGCCATAAGAATTGAATAGCTCGACCCCAATGGTTTGACCCGTTTCAAGTCGGGTGAAGAGATTTCCACGGGTTTGAAGAAAAATCCCGTCGCGGGCATCATCGCCAATATCTACCGCTGACAAAGCAACGAAGCGGCCATACCAATTGTCGGTCACGGGAAACTGATTGGTCCAATGCACGCCGACTAAGCCTGGACGATCATCATCGCGGATTCGCGCATCAAATCGGAGACCGGTCTTCCAGGCGTCATCATCATCGCTCAGCTCCCAGAACAATTCAGCCTGGATAAAATCGAAATCGACATCGGATTCGCCCGTCTTACGCGCCGACACCAATCCCCGCCACATCAAGTCGCCATTGATGGCTTGCTGATAATGCAGGCGCTGTGAAAGGCCCTCAGTGTCAGGATTATAAGTCACCCGATACTGAGCAGATTTGTGACCTTCATTGACCATAGGCGGAAAGATTCCACCCGTATTCTGTGCGGTCGCGGTCGGAAGTGTCACGGCGACTGCGGCGCCAATGAATAAAGTGCGCATATAGGACCCCCAATTAAATCCATTGCTGACGTCTAAGCGCCTGATGTGGGGCGATTGCCAATCCCGTCTAACAGGGGATTCCTATCAGAACGATAGCTTCAAGCTATCAATACGGCGCTAAGAGTCTAAGGCGTGCGTGACAATGGCCTCGCAATGGATCGTCGCGGTGTCATAGGGCGGTAGGGGGCTATTCTCTTCTGTGATCACCATGCCCAGCTCCGTACATCCGAGAATGATACTGTCGCAGCCCTGATCCTTCAGACTCTGGATCGCGGATTGATAGTAAGCGATGCTTTGCTCCGTGACGATGCCGTGGGTAAGTTCTTCAAAAATGATCTGGCTCAGTTCTTTCTGGACAGTTGGATCTGGCACGACCGGCACCATTCCCGTGGTCTCTATTAGGCGGTCTGTGAAATAGGAATTGGCCATTGTATAAGCCGTTCCAAATAGGCCGGGACGATGACGACCATCGGCTTGCAAACGCGCGCCGCAGGCATCGACAATGTGCAAAAAAGGTAAATCGGTGGCATCTTCAATAGCGTCTGCCACGGTGTGCAGCGTATTGCAGGCGAGCACCAGAAAATCTGCGCCAGCGCGTTTCAAGCCCTTCGCCGCCTGATCGAACCCGGCCCGTATGAAGGGCCAATCCCGGGTTTCATGTGCGCCATTATAGTGCTCGAAATTGACGGAGTGGATGCGCATCTCAGCGCTGTGATAACCACCTAATCGTTGGCGCACTTTGCTATTGATGGTCTTATAATAGATCAGCGTGGCTTCGGTGCTGACCCCACCAATCATGCCTACCGTCTTCATCTTGCGCCATCCTCAAATCCCGCCAATGCCCATTCCGCAAAGGCTGCGAGATCGCCGCCTTTGAACAAAAATCCACCAACGCCTGCGGCGTGAGCGGCATCAATGTCTGTCTGTTTGTCGCCGATCAAGAAACTCGCTTCTCGTTTAACCGGAAAATCTGCCATCGCTTGGAGCAGCATTCCAGGCTTCGGTTTGCGGTCATAACTGTCTTTCCGGAAGCTCGGATTGGTGCCTTCGGCATGGAATGGACAATGGTAAATGGCATCAACCTGCGTTCCAGCGTCTTCTAAGCCAGATATCATGTGCTCATGAACGGCTTGCATGTCTTCAATGCTGTAATGATCAAAGGCGATCCCAGATTGATTGGTGACCACGAATACAAACCAATCACGCGCTTTGAAATTGGCGATACAGGTCTGCGCACCCTCCACCCATTGCCAGTTTTCGATCCGGTCGACATAGCCGTGATCGACATTAATCACGCCGTCGCGATCGAGGAATAAAGCGGGTTTTGAGTCAGCCATGGCTCTGCCTAACCCAGACTCACATTCTGTGCGAGAGGGGTTGGCAAGAATTGCAATTTCTGTTGGCCTTGACCCTGGGAGATCTGAAAACAGACCCCAATACAGCCTAGGGAGGGCAAATTATGGAACAATATCTTCCACTCATTCTGAATGGGGTCGGCGGTGCTATTCTTGGACCCATCGTCTCGAAGGCGCTTGGTGGCAAAGGTGGCACTGGCGCGATTGCTGGCATCGTAGGCGGCCTCGCCGGCGGTTACGGCATGGGCGCAGCCGGCATTGGCTTTCAATCCTTACTCGGAAGCGAAGCGCTAATGGGCATGATTAGCAGCTTTTTGAATGGCGGCGTCGGTGGTGGCATCATTGGCGGCATACTTGGGGCGATTACGCGCGCCAAATAGAACAGAATGCCAGATCGATTTGGGCGGCCGCTTGCGGTCGCCCTGTCTTATTCTGCCGCTGCAGGTTCGCTCGCAGCATCGCGAATGGCACGGCGATTAATCCCGACGCCAATCAAGAATGGGATCATCGCCAGAGCCGTGATCAGCGCCGCCAGAAAAAAGGCTGCGCCGCCCGTTTGAAGCGGGTGGCTGTCTGGTAGGGTGGCGAAATATTGTAAGGTCTGCGTCATCAACACAGGGCTGAAGATCAGCGTTAGCGCCATCATGCTTGCTTGCGCGCCTTGCAATTCGCCCTGCGCGTTTCGAGGCGGGAGGGTCGACGTAATCGTATTGATCGCTGGCATTGCCACCCCCCCGATGGCGGATACGAAAATCACCGCATAGGCCATCCAAGGCGCGTCCGCCAAACCGAATAGGAATAATGCGATCGCATTGGTGATCAGTCCAATCATACCCGCCCGCATGGGGCCAAATTTTTTGATCAGCCATCCCGTCAGCAGAGCTTGGCTGACCGCAGACCCGACGCCGACTGCCGCCAGCGAAAGGCCAATCTCAAATTCTGACCAATCGTACCGGATTTCGCCATGAAAATTCCAAGTGGATGGATAGACCGCATGGGCAATTTGAAACAATCCAATCGCGACAATGAACCAAGCGACACGCGGAACTTTCGAGAAGTGAACCATGGCGCCGAATGGATTGGCCCGCGACACATCGAAAGCCCGGCGGTCTTCTTCGCGCAAGCTTTCGGGCAGGATGAACCAGCCATAGAGGAAGTTGATCCCAGCAATGCCGGCGGCCACAAAGAAGGGCAGGCGCGGATTGATCTCGCCCAACAAACCGCCGAACACGGGGCCTAAGATAAAGCCGAATCCAAAAGCCGCGCCCATCATGCCAAAGGCTTTGCCGCGGTCCTCTGGTTCGGTCACATCCGCAATGTAAGCATTGGCGACCGAATAAGTGGCAGAGAACATACCGCCCAAGAAGCGGCCAATGAACAAGACGGCCAAAGTCGGCGCCAAGCCCATGATCAGCAAATCAATGCCCAACATTGCGATCGACGCGAGCAGGACCGGTCGACGTCCATATCGATCTGAGAGACCGCCGAGGATGGGCATCATGAAGAAATTCGCGATTGCGAAGGCCATGCTCAGCCAGCCACCAATTGAAACCGATTGCTCTGCGGCGAGGCCGGTTATGTCCTCCAACAGAGCCGGCATGACCGGCATAATAATCCCGAACGAAATCATGTTCAGAATGACCGCTATGACCACGAACATGAACGCGTTTTTACCGGGCTGTGTGGTGGGTGGCGCAGGGGCTGTCATCGCTTTGCTTTGCGCGAGCCCGTGGCGGGGGTCAAGACGGCGATGGCCACACCGCCCAGAATAGCACTCGTTGCCAAGGCAAAACGTAATGTGATGGGTTCCGCCAAAAAGATGACACCGCCAATTGCGGCGAGCGCCGGTACACTGAGTTGTGCGATCCCAGCGCGTGTTGCGGTCAATCCTCTAAGCGCCTGATACCAGATCACATAGCCCAACCCGGATGTGATCGCGCCAGACGCGACCGCAAATGCGACACCGTCGAGTGGCGGCAGGGGCTCTTGCTGGATCAGCAGGCTCACGCCGAATAAAGGCAGAGCCAATCCACTTGCCCAAATAAAGTTACCGGTTGTGGCACTGGTCGGATCTTGGACGCCTCGACCCAGTAAAGAGTAAGCCCCCCATCCCATGCCAGCGATCGCCATTGCCATAGCAGCCCAAAGGGGCGGCGCCTCGAGATTGGTTGAGACCAGCCAAATCAGAGCGGCGACGGCAAAAGCAAATCCGATCCACTGTAAGCTGGACAGCGCCTCTCCGCGAGCAAGACCCCAGCCAAGCATGGTGATTTGCACCATGGCAAAGAGAATGATCGCGCCCATGCCTGCGGGCAGAGCGATATAGGCGTAGGAAAAAAAGGCCGCATAGATGAGTAGCGTGACCCCGCCCGAGAGAGAGCCGGAAATCTTTTTCGACTGCGCGGCGCAAATCACTGCCAGCATCAGGGCCCCGCTAAATAAGCGAATGAGCGCGAACGAGCCCGCACCAATATCCGTTTCAACGAGCCCGAGACGTCCAAGGACGGAATTCGCGGCAAACGCGATCATAGCCAGGCTGGTAATGAGGAATAAACGCAAAGCCGAAGACATTCCGTCCGTTAGGCGATGAAGACCGAACTGACCAGTCTTATTCTATTTCTACCATTGAAGGGCCTGCGAGACCCGAAAACGCCATGCCCAGATCGCGATAATATCCAACCCGAGCCTGTTGTTCTGGCGTCAACTGAATCAAGCGGTTGGCGCCGCGCAATTGACTCGGACTGCGACCCGAATGGGCGATGCGCATCATGTCCGACCAGAGCCGTGCCGGTAGACCGCCGCCAGTGACATTTTCCATCGGCGTGTCATCATCATTGCCCGTCCAAATGCCACCCAGCATTTCAGCGCTATACCCGACAAACCAAGCATCTCGGAACGATTGGCTGGTGCCGGTCTTCCCGGCGATGGGCCATCCTTCGATCTCAGCCGCTGATCCAGTACCGGTGCGAATGACATCGGCCATCATCGCCGTCATCGTCTCCGCCAATTCGCGCTCATAAACTTGAGCCGGATCATATTCCGGCCGCTCATAAACAATATCGCCGCGCGTGGTTTCGATGGTTTCAATAAGATATGGATCCACCCGGCGCCCGCCCGTCATGAAGGGGCCATAAGCGCGTGTAAGATCCCAAAGTGTCACTTCCTGACTGCCCAGCGCAATAGATGGGAAAGGTTGGAGGTCCGCGCTGATCCCAAATCTGCGAGCGACGCCAATGACTTTCTCGACGCTGGTCTCCTGTGCGAGCAAAGCTGCGACTGTGTTCAGACTATCGCGTAAGGCTTCGGCGACGGTGACGGGGCCCA
>JABSQA010000160.1 GCA_013213825.1 Henriciella sp. | reverse complement strand
GCGGGTCGCGCAGGCCTTGATTCGTCACGATTTTCCATGCGTTGGTTTGGTCTCACCTCCCTGCCAGTTTTATATACAGCTATGGCGCTGATCGGCGCGATCGTTTGCCTGAGATTGTCGAGGCTTGGGGGCACAAGTCGATTGATTGCCACGGGCGCGATTGCCGCCGTGGTGCTAGTTTTTGTCACCCAAATCTCATCAAGTTTCGGTTCATCCGGGGCCGTGCCCGCCGTGATTGCAGCTTGGTCGCCAGCACTGTGCGCGCTGTTCATCTCGCTTACAGTTTTGGCGTATCAAGAAGATGGTTAGGAAAATCCCTTCTTGACAGCGGGCCCGGCCACAACCACTTTCCGCCGCCTTGAAGCCCTGTCAGGAGCCGCCCTCCCATGAACGTTGTTGTTGTTGAGTCCCCCGCCAAAGCGAAGACAATCAACAAATATCTCGGCAAAGACTATAAAGTGCTGGCCTCTTACGGTCACATCCGAGACTTGCCTTCGAAAGATGGATCGGTCGATCCAGACAATGATTTCGAAATGGTCTGGCAGGCCGATTCGAAAAGCCAAGCGCGTATTCGCGAGATCGCCGAAGCCGTAAAAGCTGGCGGCAAGCTCATTCTCGCCACCGACCCGGATCGGGAAGGCGAAGCAATTTCTTGGCATTTGTTGGACGCGCTGAAAAAGCGCCGCGCGATTAAGAAAGATACTCCGGTGGAGCGTGTCGTGTTCAACGCGATCACCAAATCCGCGGTTACGACCGCAATGGAGAATCCAAGAGAGATCGACCAAGAATTGGTTGATGCGTATCTCGCACGTCGCGCCCTCGACTATTTGGTTGGCTTCAACTTATCGCCGGTCTTGTGGCGCAAGCTACCAGGATCGCGGTCGGCCGGTCGGGTCCAATCCGTAGCCTTGCGCATCGTTGTGGATCGTGAACTCGAGATCGAGAAGTTTAAGCCGGAAGAATATTGGACGATCGGCGCCAAATTGCGCGCGCCGGATGGCTCAGATTTCGAAGCCCGCTTGCAAGCTCTGAATGGCAAAGCGCTGAAGAAGTTCGACTTGCCGGATGCGGCAGCGGCGCAACAAGCCCTCGATGCGGTCAAGATTGGTGGCTATTCCGTCGACAGCGTGGAAGCCAAACCGGTTAAACGGAACCCGCCTCCGCCCTTTATCACATCGACGCTTCAGCAAGATGCGTCCCGCAAACTTGGTTTCTCGGCCAAGCGCACCATGCAGGCGGCGCAGAAGCTCTATGAAGAGGGCCGTATCACTTATATGCGGACCGATGGCGTCAACATGGCTGAAGAGGCCTATCACGCGGCCCGCGACCATGTGAAAGAGAATTACGGCGCCCAATATCTGCCCGAAAAGCCACGTCGCTATTCGTCTAAGCAGAAGAAGGCCCAAGAGGCGCACGAAGCCATTCGTCCGACCGTGTTCAGTTTGCGCCCTGAGGATTACAAGCAGTCGGATCAAGATCTATGGAAGCTCTACGCCTTGATCTGGCGACGCGCGGTCGCCTCCCAAATGGAACCGGCCCAGTTTGAGCGGACCACGATCGACCTCCTCAATAAGGATAGATCCGCAACCTTGCGAGCGACGGGACAAGTCCTGGTGTTTGATGGCTTTATCAAACTCTACACCGAAGGGCGCGACGATACGGACAAGGATGAGGACGCTGAAGCCCGACTGCCGAAAATGGCTGCAGGTGATCATGCGGATTTGCTCGAAGCCAAATCCGAGCAGCACTTCACCAATCCGCCACCGCGCTACACGGAAGCATCTTTGGTCAAAAAATTAGAAGAGCTGGGCATTGGTCGCCCATCGACTTATGCCTCGACCATGTCGACCTTGGTCGATCGCGATTATGTGCGGATTGAAAAGAAGCAATTGGTCCCAGAAGACAAAGGCATCTTGGTCACGTCCTTCTTGGAGAATTTCTTCCAGCGCTATGTCGAGTATGACTATACAGCAAATCTCGAAGAGAAACTTGACGTCATTTCTGACGGAAAGCTCGACTGGAAAGCCTTCCTCCGCGAGTTCTGGACACAATTTACCGCTGCCATTGCGGAGACCAAAGATTTGCGTGTTTCTGCCGTTTTGGACGTGTTGAATGAGACACTTGGGCATCATGTCTTCCCACCGGTGGATGAGAATGGAAATGTCAAAGAGAAACCGCGTCTTTGCCCCTTGTGTAATGAAGGCGAGCTCAGCCTGAAACTTGGCCGCCATGGTGCCTTCGTCGGATGTTCCAACTATCCCGAATGTAAGTTCACCCGCCCCTTCTCGACACAAGAAGAAGCCGAGAACGCGATCAATCCGGATGGTGAAGAAGTTGCGGTTCACCCAGACACGGGCCAGCCGGTCTTACTTAAATCCGGTCGGTTTGGACCATATCTCGAAATGGATATTGGCGAAGACAAGCCTAAGCGCTCAAGCCTGCCAAAGGGATGGAACCCCAAAGAGTTGGAGCCAGACCAGGCCATCATGTTGATCAGCCTTCCGCGGGAAGTCGGAAAACATCCGGAAGACGACGAACCGATCATGGCCAATCTCGGACGTTACGGTCCTTATGTTCAGCATCACCGAACCTTTGCGAACTTAGCCAGTGTCGAGGAAATGTTCACGATCGGACTCAACCGCGCGGTGGCATTGATCGCTGATAAGAAAGCCAATGGCGGTCGGGGCAGTCGCCCGGCTCCTAAGGTGCTCAAAGACTTGGGTGCGCACCCTTCCAGCGGCGACCCTGTGCAAGTGCTTGAGGGGCGTTATGGGCCTTATATCAAGCACCAAAAAACCAATGCCACCTTGCCAAAAGACCTCCAGCCGACAGAGGTCAATATCGACCAGGCGCTTGAAATTTTGGCCGAGAAAGAAGCCAAAGGCGGTAAAAAGAAACGGACGACGAAAAAGAAAAAGGCTGCGCCGAAGAAATAAGACCGCAACGTCTCTCAGCGCAGTCCAAACTTTTCGACACTGAGCAATTCGGGATGCTCTAGCCGCAAGTCCTCTACGATGAGCCGCGGCTTCTTCATGCCTGGGATCCAGATATATGGCGTCAAATAGACGACCAGTTCATTCTGCGTCTCAAGCGCGCTCTGCTCTGCCGTGAAGAGATTGATCAGAGGAATTTTTCGAAGCCATGGCATGCCGGATTTTTCTGTGATGCGATACTTTGAGTTTAAGCCACCGATAACTATGGTCTGACCGCTTTCAACCACCATCGAGGTTGAGGCCGAGTTACGTTCTTTCGCAATCAAGACATTGGCCGCCGTGGCGCCGAAGCGGGAATCTTCGATCGAAACATCCAGCCTTATACCGTCTCCAGCCATCACGATTGGGGTGATGGTCATCGATATTCCGGCAGTGATGGAATCCGTACCAATAATGGATGAGTCATCATTGGTGGTATCGACCCGTACAAACTGATCATCGACAATCTCGATGGTGGCAGGTTTTGTGCTGCGCGTCGCAACATAAGGCCGAGAGAGCACTTGAAGGACGTTATGTGCGGCTAGAAAATTCAAGGTCGCAGTCAGTTGAGCACTGTTTCCAGCCAATTCTTCGAACGTCGCGACAACATTACCCCCTGTCGTATTTGGGACGATGCTCGAAATACTGAAGCTACCGTCAGACAGATCTGAAAAAGAAAGACCTAAACTCTCCACCGAGGAGCTATTCACGTTGACCACCAAAGCGGAAATAATCACGTGAGGAACGGGTCGATCGGCACGTTCAATGATTTTTATCGCCTGTTCAACGGACGATTCGGGTCCCGTGATATAGATCGCATTGAGTTCAGATAGGCTACCTACGGCGACTTGGTTGCCATCATCGCTGTCACTCGGCTCGAACAGATCTCGGAGCATGGATACAGCGTCGTCTGCCTGTAAATATTCAAGCGGAAGCTCTCGGCTCAACACGACCGACTCGCTTGCGTCAGAGAGGCTGGGACCGCGCCAGCCCGCATCCGTGAAGGTCAGCACCCCATCATCCGCAGAGGCGATGAAACCGGTATCAGCGAACAAAACGTTCAAGGCTTGCAGCAAGGGCATGTCGCGAAACCTCGCTGAGACCCGGCCTGAGATTGGCAGCGGTCCGGCGCGATATTGGACTAGGTTTGAGCGGGTCACGCGATCAATCACCCCGCTTAGGCTGGCATTGTCTAAATCCACGCTTAGGCGCATTGCATTTGGATCCCCGCGCCCACTGAGGACAAACTGGCGTACGCTTGCATGCTCCCTCGCGAGCCGAATTGCAGTGTCTCTTTCACTCTCCTCACGAAAGGTTTTCCGTAACTCTTCTCGCGCCTTGGCTGACGTCAATTCAGGGTCAGCGATGCAGCCATTCAGAAGAATCAGCGAGGACATCGCAAGGCCGCTTGCTAAGCCTCGCGATGTCCAATGCGGAGAGGTCGATCGACCCCTCGGTCTCATGGCTGTGCTATACGGTATGAGCCATAGCGCAGCATATGCCTGCCCCGCTGAGCTTGCCGCATTTATGACCGTAGGCGTCAATCGGCTTTCCATCGCTATTGGTTGGCACGGCGTCGTTCAGTTTGGATATTTCGAGTGTTTTCCAATCATTCGATCCGACTGTGCCGTCCACTTTCGCGATGATCTGGCAACCCGGCGTCAGGTAGAGGTTTTTGTCTTTGCTATTGCCACTCAAAATTTTGAGTTTGAGCTTGTAGGCGCATCCGGCTGGCACAACGAAAGTGTCGTAATTGCCAGTAGACACATTGTCTTTGATCTTTTTGTCGATACCCGGACATGAGGGATGAGTGCCTTCATCGGCTTGCGTTGATTTCGCGTTCACAGATACCCAATCCAGCGTGTAGACCCCCGCATTTCCCATCACGATCACGCCGCAAACGGCATTCGAGCCCTGACATGACGAATGCGTGTAGCGAGACTGTTCAGACGAAGCTGCATTTGCTGTTCCAAACAGCCCAGCGCCGATGACAGCGAGCCCGAACGCGCCGCCAATGCAAGATTGTAAGACCTTATTCTTCATCACACTTCCTTTGAAACCTTGGTTGCGAGATGGATAGCGTTAGCGAATGCCCGCCTTAGCCTCGACTGTCAGATCGGACAGTTTCGAGACACGCTGGTGATTACGAAAATCTCCGCCAGAATTGGAGATCACTATGAAGCACGTTAATTTCCGTCTGTTCGGATTTGGACTCTTGACCGCTTTGACGCCAATAATGGCCGAGGCTGAATCCTCCATCTTTGAGCTCCGCATAACGAATAACACGAAAAGCGATCTGACCTTTAGGTTGCATGATGGGAAATCGAAGCATGCTCGGCTGATCTATAATGGCAAATCAGTTAGTGGTCATAAAATCAAAGCGGGCGAATATGACGTCATAGGCGTGCAACCAACCGGAAAGAAATGCTCTACCAATTGTGGCGGCTGTACCCCTACGATTGGTAAGGGCTATGCCTATTACATGGATGGCAAAGGTGTGGAGCAACGCAGCAACTATTATCAAGCCTCTGTCGAATTTTTTGAATATTGCGGGGTGTCGGGCGGCAAACCCATCACCACATACACTTCAAATTGGACATTTGATCATGGTACCGGAAAAGGCACTGGGCGGTTCGATCATTCACAAAGCGCGACCCATCACTCTTACACCTCTAGCAACCCGGCCAAGGGCCTCACAGTGGACGGAAAATACATTAGCGGTCACGCCACCATCACCTATTCCGAGCCGTAAGGCTGTGTTGGCATTCTAAGGTCTGGATGACGCACAGATGGATCGACGGGCGTCACGAGGATCAAAACCATAGGTCAAAGCGGCGGCGACGATCGCTTGCACGGTCGTGGCAACCCCCAAACGTTCACGCGCATTGCTAATGTGATAACGCAGCGTGCGTTCGCTGATCCCTAGGATAATTGCGGCTTCGAACAGAGTCTTCCCAGACGCGAGCCATTGCAAGCACTCAACTTCACGGCTGGATAAAATTCCCGTTTCTTGTGTCTGAATTCCATTTAGATGATTTGGCTGGGCTTTGGTGTACAAAAACCGGTACGCGTTAGCGGCGGTTTCAAGCGATCTCTTGATGGATAAGATGTCCTGGTGAGAAAGCTGCGATGGTGATTTTGCGCATAAGATCAGCGCGCGATCGCGTTCGCGGCACACCAAGACCGAGAAAAACTCTGACCATGTTTGACCATCAAAGTCTTGCAGGATTTGACGTTGATAATGCGAATGAAAAAAATGCTCAGGAGCATCCTCAAACATCTGAAACACGTCCCTATTCTGCAATTTCCACATTTGGCAGGCTTTGGTGTTGTTTCGATCTGCTTCAAGCGCGACGGACATGGATTGGGCGAAACCAGACTGTAAGGCCACGCTCTGTTGGCCAAAACTATCCGAAAAATTATCCCAAATTCTAGTGT
>JABSQA010000016.1 GCA_013213825.1 Henriciella sp. | reverse complement strand
GCCCCGCCAACACTGCAGACCGCCGCCGTCAAAAACAAGCCTCGCATCATGACTATTCGAGGCTCGCCAGCTTGGTCTTGGGACGCAACCGATCGGCCAGATGGCCAATTTCTGGTGTGACAAACCCATCAATAACCGCCCGGGCTTCAATCAACGCTGGCTCGAGATCCTTCTCGCCATCATTCACTTCCCCGGCAAGAGTTAGAAGCGGCATATAGAGGGGTTCGGTTTCACCCTTAATTGTAATTGCGAACTGCTCGTTACCAGCTTCGATCATGGTCCAATGCGCGCGAACCCCGGCCCAGAAGTCTTCAGTCCCTGCCCAATAATCTTCTGCCGCATCGACAGGGTAATCATCAAATGCGCGATATGTATTGATCCCGATTTCACGCACGAGGGCTTGCGGGTCACCATCCAGAATCAGCTTGGAATTGTCTTGTTCATGCACCCACCCCCAAGGCGTGATGACATGTCGATTGACAGCATCTACGGCGTGATAATCGTCTCGTGTGGTCATGTCGCGGCGTGGAAGGGGGCGCCATTCTTGCGGGGGCGTCCATTCCGCAATCCCGTCCTCATAAGTCCAGGTACCAACGGCACCATATCGCGGCGCATCATCAACTTGATAGACCGTCTGAGACCATGTTCCCGCACGCTCTGAAGCCGGCACGTCCTGCCACGCCCAGGCGTTCCCACCGATAAAGGTCAAAACGCGTGCCGGTTCGTATTTCCAGTCTTGTCGCCAGTGCTTGACCACGAATGGAGATTCGTCCGGACCAACCACAAGCAGGTGTTGCATACTGATAAAATCGCCACGGTCTTCGACGACCAGGACCGTTTCGTGACCGCCAGAGAGTTTGGGCTCTTTTAGCTCATACCCTTCAACGAACGAAACCGTCTCCGTAAAATCAAACGTCACCTTGTAGTCGCCAGCCATGGCCAGGATGGACTGTCTATCCTGCTCAAAATTGGACGGCGCTTCGACGACAGTTTCGCCCGTAGGCTCAGGCGCAATGGCTGTTGCGCACCCCGTCACGGCCAACGCTGCAAGCGTTGTCGCGGACCAAAAACCGACATGGGAAAATTGCATGGTTGTTCTCCTGAAAAGCGTTCTGGCCGCGAGGCCGCAATGATGCACCCTTCATTAATACAATCGAGAATGACTTGCAATTGCGGAACGTTACGTATACCGAAATTCTCGCAAATGAGATTTATTCTCAAAAATTTGATCTACATGGGAACGCGAAATGACCTTCCGAACGAACCGCCAAAACCTGCGCGCCTTACTCGTTGCTACCACTGCACTTTCGATCGCGCCGATTGTCACCGCGCAAGATGCCGACGCCCCCGAAGATGAGTTGCGCGAAGAAACGGTGACCATTTACGGTACGTCCAATCCCCTTCCCGTTTTCGATTATCCCGGCCAAGTCACAGTTGTGGATCGTGAAGCACTCGAAACGCTTGCTCCTTCAGCAATTTCTGATGCCCTTCGCGATGTCCCAGGCTTGGATTTTGTTGGTGGGCCCCGTCGCACCGGCGAGCTCCCGACTCTGCGCGGATTGTCTGGTCAAAACGTATTGATTCTTCTCGATGGTGCGCGTCAGAGCTTCACCTCAGCGCACGACGGTCGGTTCTTCGTAGATCCAGAATTGATCGGGACAGCTGAAGTTGTTCGCGGCCCCGCTTCGGCGCTATATGGTTCCGGCGCTGTCGGCGGCGTCCTCGCGTTTGAGAGCGTCGATGCGGACGATCTCTTGGTAGATAACGAAGTCTGGGGCGCGCGAGCGCGGGTTGGCTATCAAAGCGTGAATGAAGAGTCGCTCGCCTCCATCACGGCGTACACTCGCCAAGGTGCTTTTGACGGCATTGCAAGCTTCGGCATTCGCCAATCAGGAGACATTGAGCTTGGATCAGACTTTGATCTGCCCTCCGACGATGACATTCAAACAGCGCTCATCAAAGGGAGTTATGCGATTAGTGACGCAGTCACAGTCGAGGGATCTTGGCAACGGTTCACGAATACCGCAATCGAACCGAATAACGGCCAGGGCGTTAATGGAACAGGCAATGGCCTCCTCGACCAAGATGTCGAAAAAGACATCACAACAGATACGTTTCGGTTGGGCCTAACCTTCAACCCTGAAACGAACAACTGGATCGATCTCGGCTTCAACGCTTATCAAACGACAAGTGACGTCGATGAGTTCGATGCCACAATCCCACGTACGACCGTTCGGGATATTGAAACGACAGGATTCAATATTCGAAATGCATCTCGGTTCTCTGTAGGCGCCGCCGACATGACACTCACGGTCGGCGGGGACTGGTACAAAGACGAACAAGTTGGCACTGATGATCAGACCACGGACGGCACGCGCGGCGGTGTTCCGAATGGTGAGAGTGAATTCACGGGTGTGTTCGCGCAGCTGGAAGCGGTTGTTGAAACCCCGGCAGGCCAATTCGTTGTCATTCCGGGCGTGCGTTATGATGAATTCGAAAGCAGCTCCGACATTGCACCAGATCAAGAAAACTCCGACGAGGCGATCTCTCCAAGGTTTGCCGCGAGCTTTGCTCCACAGGGCGCAGAATGGCTGCGCTTGTTTGGATCTTACTCCGAAGGGTTTCGGGCACCCTCTATCAATGAGCTTTATCTAGATGGCGTGCATTTCCTTGTTCCGCATCCTGTTCTCTTCAACCCGGCCATGGGGTCGTTCGAGTTTGTCCCGAACAACTTTATCCCAAATCCAGATTTGGTCCCAGAAGAAACCCAAACAGTCGAATTCGGAACGGGTGTCGACTTTCGAAAGATCTTTGTCGATTCTGATCGGTTTCAGGCCAAAGTCAGTTATTTCGAAACCGAAGCTGACGAGCTCATCAACCTCTCAGTGAATGCTGCGCCAGATGCTACCTGCTTTGCGCCGCCTTTCTTCCAGCCCTGTACATTCGGGACGTCGGAATCTGCCAACGTCGCTCAGGCCGAACTCGAGGGATGGGAGGGCGAGCTTCACTATGACTCCGATCGTTTCTTTGCGCGGGCGAGTTTCTCAACAATCGAAGGCACCGACTTGTCCGACGGATCAGACCTTGGTTCGCTCACCCCGGACCGAGTTGCAGTTAATCTCGGCGTTAAAGTGCCGGAGTGGAACAGCCGTTTTGGCGCGCGCGTGCAGCATGCTTCAGACTTTGAGCAACGAGTCTCAGATGGAGTGGGTGGCTTCACCGTCCAAGACGAACGAGATGGCTACGTCGTAGTTGATCTATACGCGACTTACCGACCTGAGTTTATTGAAGGGCTACGTCTCGATGTCGGCGTCGATAACGTATTCGACGAGGACTATGAGCGCGTGTTTGCCGGCGTTTCTGAACCTGGCACGAACTTCAAGATCGCCGCTTCCTGGCAGTTCGGACAATAGGATTTCGCAATGTGCTTACCTCTCGATGATGCCTCCATGGTCTGCTGGCTTAAAACGCAAGTTCGCGTGATAGAGGCATGGCGTGAAGAACTCGCATCACGCCCTGACATCGACATGGAAGTAGTGATGCGACTTGAGAAACACTATGCTTGGTTGACTGCCGAAGTATCCGACCTGGAAGCCCCAAAGTCTCGACAGGCCGCTTGAGTCTCCTTTTGGCCTGTTCACTTACTGCTGCAACGTTCCGGCCTTGCGTTTCCTCCAAGGTTGGAACGTTGCAGCAATTTTTTGCGAAAACCCTTGAGACAGAACGCTTAATAGTCGTCGAAAGAAGACGAGCGGGTCCAGCGTCACGTCACAGAGCGAGAAGACCTACTCTTCGCCGTCTTTTAGCGGCACGGCATAAAGCTCTAAACGATGGTCAACGAGCTTATACCCATGCGAGCGTGCGATCTCGACTTGCAGGCGCTCGATTTCCTCATTGTGGAATTCGATGACTTTTCCAGATCTCACATCAATTAAATGGTCATGGTGTTCGTCTGGAACTTCTTCGTAGCGGGCGCGACCATCTCCGAAATCGTGGCTCTCGATAATGCCATACTCTTCAAACAGTTTTACAGTGCGATAGACGGTCGCGAGCGAGATACTCTTGTCAACTGCATTAGACCGGCGGTGCAATTCCTCGGCATCAGGATGATCGTCTGAGGCAGAGAGTGTCCGAGCAATAACTTTGCGTTGCTCGGTCATGCGAAGGCCTTTTTCGGCGCAGAGTTTTTCCAAACGGTCCATACTGGGCCGTCTAGCCGTTTAACTTGCGTTTTGTCCACCCAAGGGTGCCAGCAAATGGCATCCTCTTAGCTCTCATCTCGAACACGTTTTCGTTGCAAACCTCGACCAATTCTACCCGATCACCTTGCTCAGGCATCATTGATGAGAATCTATTTGGTGTTCTGCGAGAATTGATAGCAACCAAAGGTGAAAAAGCCGCACACACAATAGCCGAAACTTAGGCTCGTACGTGAAAAGCCGCCAGAGATTATTCTGGCGGCTTCTCTCGGTAGGTCTATCGGAGCGGGACTATCAGAATTTTCCGCTGAGTGTGATCTTCGCGTTCAATGGCGCACCCACGGTTGCCTGATGCGTGCTGTGCGAGGTTGGGAAGTAAAGCTCATCGGTGAGATTTTCGACATTCAGCTGAATGCGCAGATCGTCCGAGATATCATAATATGCGGCCGCGTCGATCCGCGTGTAGCTCGGCAAGGTTGGGTGAGGACCCGTATCACCAATATCAAAATCCGTGATGAAGGACTCATCCTGATAGGTTGCGCCGAGGCCAAAGCCTAGCTTGTCAGTTACCTGATATACACCCCAGATCGAGAACGTGTTCTCCGGCAATTCACGAGGGATCTCAGCACCATTGTCGGTTTCGCCGTCGAGATAGCTATACCCAGCCGTAACGAAGAGCTGCTCGGTTACATTGCCCTGAAGCTGCAATTCGAAGCCATCAATCTCCAGGCCGCGAACTTCGAAATTCTCGCCCGTCGTGTCATCGCGATCGGCGCGGGTCTGTTCGTTCTGGAAGTAAGCGGCTGTAAAACTCATGCCCGGAACGAAGTCCCATTTGACGCCAATCTCTGCGGTTTCGAAAATGTCAGGATCGAACGGATCGCCGCCGCTAATCGTGGCAAATTGTTCGCCGGAGCGCGGCAGAAAGCTCTCGCTATAGCTAGCATAGAGGGAGACATTTTCTTGCGGCTTAAAGATGATCCCTGCGCGTGGCGACACACGATCGTCGGTGCTTGAGCGCGGATCGATCGCGACGGTGCCTGTGTCAAACAAGACTGGATCAACCACATCCACAGCAAAATCGAAGCTGTCAAAGCGCAAGCCGAGAACCACGTCGAGATATTCGTTCACTTCGATCTGGTCATTTACATAGAAGGACAGGACTTCCACTTCGGCTTCAGAGCGATCGTTTAGATCAGCTGTGAAATCATTGGTCGTCGCGACGCCGTCAAAGTTCACTCCAACGCCACCGCGGAAATTGAGTGGTCGCTCGACCAGGAAAAATTCGACATCGTCCGAGGATCCGGACCAGAACGCATTAAACCGATCATTATCGTTAGATGTGTCGATATATTCTGCACCAACCACGAATGTGTGACCAATGGATCCAGTCTCAAACTCGCCAATCAAGTCACCCGTAAGCGTAAAGCTCTGACGCTGGGTCGTATCGACATAGCCATCGATCCCGACGCGTGTCGGATCTGCCGCCTGGTCAAAAGATGACGCATAAAAGTTCTGATACAGCTTGTCATAGTCACTGTAAGACCCCGTAACCCGGGCCTTCAATGTGTCGCTGAATTCGTGCTGCACTGTCGCACGCAATAAGTGCGCTTCAAGTTCTGTCGTATTTAGATCAGCATCGCCAAAAACGATGTCCTCGAACGCCTCAACCGGCTCACCATTTGCCCCTGTCGGGATGCCTCGGTCGATGAAACGTTCATGGTCAATGTACTCATATGACAGGTCAAGAACAGTCGAGGGCGATAGTTGAATCTTGGCTGTCGGATTCAGGCCAAACCGGTCGCCATCATAAAAGTCCCGATGATTCTCGAGGCTTTCATACATCGCGTTCACTCGAATGGCGGCATTGTCGCTCACCGCGAAATTCGTATCCACTTGCGCACCGAAAGCGCCAAAAGAATCTACACTCGCTTGATAACCGGTAAATTGCGCATCGAGTTCTGCTTTCTTGGTAACGCGATTGATCAAGCCGCCTGTCCCGCCGCGCCCGAAGAGCAACGCATTGGCGCCGCGCAGAATTTCAACCTGTTCCAGGTTGTAAAGCGGACGATAGTATTGAACATCATCCCGCACGCCGTCGATGAAGAAGTCTGCCGTCGAACGCACACCGCGGAAAACGACCGCATCACGGTGACCTTCGCCTTGCGATGAGTTCACACCAGGCGTGTAGCTGATCAGGTCAGAAATACTGTCAAAACCCTGCTGGAGAATCTGGTCCGCGGTAATAATCGAAAGACTTTGCGGCACATCGATAATCGGTGTTGGCGCTTTCAGAGCGTTGATTTGATCGGTGTATAGGTATTGACCCACCACGACGATTTCATCCTGCACGGAAACCTCGTCATCCGCGTCCTGGGCCACGGAAATCGGAGTAGCGACTAGCGCACCAATTGATACAGCAGCCAATAGTTTTTGAGAGAGATTTTTCATTTTGGGCTCATTTTCTGACTTGATGAGCCGCAACTAAGCTTTTGCGAATGAGTTGCAATACCACATGACAGCGTAAATGAGTTTACACTTTCAACAGTGCCCCAAATGCCACACCCACATTTGGCACCAATCGTTCGGGGAAATCAAAAACGGCTCTCAAAACGAGCGTCTATCAGATTAGCCACACGCCTCTATTCGCTTCAATTGCATTTCGAATGGGCCGTCTTTGCCGTCATAGATAATCAAACCGATTTCAACGACTTCGCTGGGGTCGAAAACGGCATCTGGAACGGGTCGTCCCCAGATCGAACCTTTCAGGGTATCGAACATGAGCTCACCGTTACTCCATTCGCGTCATTCGCCCCAGTGATCGGCGCGCGAAAGGCAATGCGTCGGCCATAGGACGTGACATTTGTTCGTAGCGTCATTGAATAGGTCCGAGCATCGGGCTTCATATAGACTTTCAGCCGATCTGCGTCCGCCATTGCGCCTGGTAGCAAAGGTATACGGAGGGAGCTAAACCCGCCGCCATTCGTATTGGTGTTCCCAGAAAACGTGAGCGTGCCATTCTCAAGAACTGATCCACCGTCAGAGAGCCCACCCATCACGCCATCATTCACGGTTCGCCACGGATTGTCGGTTTCGCCTTGAACATGCTCCAAAACTACAACGCACGAGTCGGTCTCCGCCATAGCTGGACCTCCTAAAAAACTTGCTGAAACCAATGCGGCAATTGAGGTGCGCATACTACCTCCTGTCCTATTGTTTTATACGGCTGCATCTGTGCGTTGGATGTGTGCGTGGTGATGCCATTGATCATCTGGCAATCGACCTCCGCATAGAAAGACACCGATCTCCAACACAGAGATCGGTGCAATCTAAATCGCGCGGAGCAATGTCGAAACGGATCGTTTAGAAACGCTCAGCGGTGTCTTCCTCATCTACGACTCCGTCTTCATTTGAATCAAGGCGCGTGAACATCATTTTGCTCGAGGCGTGAAACTCGTCGAGCGACATGGCGTCATCATCGTCTGTGTCCATGACAGTGAAACGAAAATTAGCGGCCTCGATCGAACGCTCTCGGCGCTCTTCAAGCTGTTGTTCCAGGCGCACTTCATATTCGGAAACGTATTCTTCCTGGTGCACCATGCCGTCACCATTGAAATCACGGCGCGCGTAACCTTCATTTCGTTCAGCCACAAATTCCGCCATCTCGACCTTACCGTCAGCATTGGTATCGTATCGATTCATGAAGCCGCCTTTGCTGTGCCCGCCCGTATTGCGGCGTTGTGCACGCTGCTGGTTTTGCGGTGCCTCGGCATTGTCTGTCGCAGCGTTCGTAGCCTCATTAAAGGCCGTCATGTCAATATGATCGAGATTGGTGATCTCTGCGTTCGTTTCAGTCTCTGGCGCTTCCGCCATGGCGGAGAGACCAGCGGCCAGGGTGACGGCCAGAGCAGCGCTTGCTGTAATTCTCATTTTCATTTTGAAATTCCCTCGTTTTTCAATTTTGTTGATTACTTCATCACTTCAAAAGTGAGCGAGGTTGTGTATCCGCGCTCATCCGTCTCTGCGCCCTCAGGTGCGTCAGCACGGTGTCTGGTCATGAGCATGTAGACGCCGGGTTCATCGATCGTGAGGCTGATCTCACCTTCATCATCGGTCATTTGCTCAATGCCGAATTGAGGCTCTTCATAATGTCCACCGGACCGGTAGACTGACATTTTGTGTCCTGCCAAAGGAGCGCCATCAAAAGAAACTGACACGTCAAAGGCTTCGCCCGAGAAGATCTCATTCGGATGTGTTTTGGGGAGAAATGCGAGCCGACCAATCGGCGAGATCGCGTCCCACGTTGGCGCGCCTTTGGAGACATAGACGTCGGCCACAGTCTCAGTCTGCGCCGTTTTTACCGCTGTGGCCTCTTCTGGCACTTCCGCGTCAGGACCAAAGACAGGCACCCACTCTCCATCGACCAGAGCACGTGTACTTTTACGTCCATGCCGAACCCCTGTGGTGAGCCGATAGGTCCCATCAATTTCAAGGCCGTTCTCCAAAACAACGAGTTGTCGAAGGTCGGTTTGCGTGTCGAACGCATCGCGTGATCCGTCCGGCAGGATGACATGATAGTCATCCGACTTCACGGCAATCTCTGGCGTCGGAAAATCTTCTGTAAACGAGCATTGCACCGTTACGAGCTCGCCTTCGGACGTATTGAACACGCTCGGCAACATGTAAGATGTGTGCGCCGCAGCCGTCCCTGCCGAGATCAGGACTGCTGTACCCGCGAGCAGCGTTGAGCGAATGAGCTTCATTTCTGCATTTCTCCCAAAAAATAAGTAGCCAAACTGTGCCATTGATTATACGAGAATGCAAATCATTTGCAAAAAGAAAATTGTCAATGGGACTTTTCATAATGCTGCGCTCTTTCATTCGTCTGGCGACGGCCAGTTTCAGCTTTGGCGCGCTCGTTTGCTCATCCGCAGCGGCTGAGACGTTCACGCGAAGTCACGATTTTATTCTGGGGACTAACCTTGATCTGGTCATTATTTCTGGGTCTGAGGCGACCGCTGATCAGGTCGAATCTGCCGTATTGGCGGAGATTTATCGCTTGAATGCGATTTTGAGCACGTATGACCCAGAGAGCGAAGTCTCCACCTTGAACAGTGTCAGCTCAGCCACGGTTTCTCGCGATCTCTTCACCGTGCTGAGTGCGTGTGAAGCATTCCGCGAGCAAACGAGAAACGCTCTAAGCTGCCGAATTGGGGGGCTGCTGCAGACGTGGCAATCCAGCGAAGATAAAGGTGAAGTGCCGTCGCGCGCGCAATTGCGTTTGACGGCTGGCGAGATCCGACGTGCGAAATTGAATATGGATGAAGGTGCGATGTCTTTGGATCGCCCGGACCCTGTCCAGTTTCAACTCAACGCGCTGGCCAAGGGCTTTATCATTGATCGTGCCATGGCGGCCGCACGCGCCGCGGATCCTGACCTGGATGGACTTCTCATCAATATTGGCGGCGACATAAAAACCTGGGGTGAAAGCCCGGATGCCACCTCCTGGACCGCGGCCATCAAATCGGCTCGATCCGAAACGGGCAACGGAATCGAGGTGATGCTCGGAGACGGCGCCCTGGCCACGAGCGGCCGCGGCCCTCGCGATCGCGACATTGGAGGAAAGTCTTTCTCTCACATCATTTCTCCCAAAAATGGGTGGCATGTTGAAGGCGTTTCTCAAGCCAGCGTATTTGCCGAGGATTCGATGACCGCGGACGCTTTAGCAACAGCTCTTCTTGTGATGCCACTGAATGACGGAATGGCATTGATCAATGCGCGGGCTGGTGTTGAAGCCCGCATCGTTGCGGATGATGGCCGAGCCTACACATCGGACGGTTGGTC
The DNA here is from genome assembly GCA_013213825.1 of Henriciella sp. GTDB lineage: Bacteria > Pseudomonadota > Alphaproteobacteria > Caulobacterales > Hyphomonadaceae > Henriciella. The sequence continues at coordinate 30,529 of JABSQA010000016.1, read as the reverse complement.
CCTTCTTGAGAGAGGATCGGACGGCGCACGAACCAACGAGAGCTGGCCAAACGGATATGCCTTTTCAGTCGATTTCGTCATTCCTGAATTGGACGTCTCCAATTATGAACGCCCCTACATCGCGGCCTGGGTGGCTGATTCCAACCGTCAGTTGGTTCGCATACTTTTGTTGGCGGGTCCGGAAGAGCGCTGGATGGAAGAGAACTATTACTGGCATCGCCGGTTTGGTCGTAAGGCCGGCAGTCTTCCGGATGCGCTATCTGAACCGACGCGCAAGCCGGGCCAGTATCTTATCCAATGGGACGGCCTGGATCATGATGGCAACCCGGCTCCGGCCGGAGAGTATGTGCTGCATATTGAAGCCGCCCGCGAACATGGGGATCATCAACATGAAAGCTTCGAGATAACCCTTGGCGAAAACCCGTTTGCGATTGAACGACAAGCAGGCGATGAACTAGGAAACATCTCGGTGTCTTTTGGAGCAGCGCCATAGCAGACGGCATGACTTCTCCCCCTCAATCGGCAAACAAAAAACCGGCGAAGAAGAGGTTCAACAAGGGCGCGTTCTACCGCACGTGTCGGATGCTGCACGGCTATTTGTCTGCGGCCGCTTTCTTATTGCTCATGTTCTTTGCAGCCTCTGGCCTGTTGCTGAATCACCCAAGCTGGTTTGGTGCCGACAGTCAGGATGCTGAGCCAATCATTGTCGCATTGGATTTTGATGCTTTGCAATCCGCGCAATCAAGTGAAACGCCAGAGCGGGCGTTCGAAGAACTGGTTCGCAATGCAACCCGCGTCCAAGGTCAACTGAAGGACGCAAGTATTTCAGACAGCGATGCGATGCTCAGATTTGCCGGCGTTAAAGGTGGCACCGACATTTTCATCGATTTCGAACTTGCCGAGGCTGAGGTTGAAACCTCTAAGGCCAATTTGACCTCTATTATCCACGATCTTCACCGCGGGAAAGATGCTGGCAAAGTCTGGAAATTCATGATCGACATTACCGCCATTCTGATCCTGGCCATGTCGGTCATCGGACTGATCCTGTTTTTTTCGCTGCGCTTTCGATTGGGCAATGCGATACGGATTATGGGCGCAACGATGGCCCTATTTATCGCCCTCTTCGTCTTCTTCGTTCCTTAATACCGTGCCCCTATTTCGGGACCGCATCAAACGACCAGGAATGCGTCTCACCCGAGGGCGGCGCTGGATACGGCGCGATACGTTTGAGTTCTTTGACCACCCGTCGGTCCCAGGTCTTGTCTCCTGAAGCCCGCAGGACGCGGACCTCGATCACATGTCCATTTGCGTCAATCGTGATCGAGATCTTCGAACTACGGCGGGCATTCGTGTCAAATTTGCGCGCCTTGCGCATATGGCGCATCAGGGCGCCATTGTAATTGTCTACAGCCGCGTTGCCGAGCTCGGCGTTTGCAATCTCAGCAGTTGAGGCGGTGGATTCGACGGGTGGTCCATGTTTGGACGGAGCACCGGTCTCTGATTGATCGTCGACTTCCTGAGCTGCATTGGTTTCAACGGAAGCAGACTCGCTTGATTGGCTGTCAGTCGCTTCCTCTCCTGCTGGTTCGGATGAGGTCCGCTCTGGCATAGTCACGGCGTCTTCTGGTTCATCCGGCGTAACTTCGGCCGCGGGTTCAGGCGCCGGTGGCTCTTGTTCGGGCTCTGGCTCGGGAATTGGCTCAGGTTCAGCCGGTTCTGGCTCGGGTATGGGCTCGACAACTGGCTCAGGCGTTGGCGTTTCGACGGGACTGGCCCCGGACGCATCATCTGCATCCGACTCGGTCGCCTCCTCATTGGCCGTTTCAGATTCCTCCGATGCCGGCATGTCAGTGGACGTCAGCGAAACACTGATGCTGCCGCCCTGAATCTTTATGTCAGCCTTCTCCGGCGTGCTGACGAGGATGATTGCATACGCGCCCGCGTGCGCGAGTAGCGCGACCGCAAGTGCTGGACCGATCCGAACATTCATGTTGCTTGCTCCGTCAGCACGACGATATGCGTGGCGCCAGCGTCTTGCAGGGTGCTCACGCTTTGCAACAAGTCACGCGCCGGGAATTCCCGGTCAGGGCGCAAGCGAATCGTTGTCTCGAGGGATTCTGTTTCAGCAATAAACTGTTCGAGCGACGCCAACCGCTCGCCGTGCCGAACCAAAGTCCCATCCGCGAGGATATCGAGCGCGTCTTCTTCGGTACAACAATCCAGGCCTTCTGCTTGAACGAATTCGATCCCGGACGGACGATTGGCCGAGAGCGATCCGGCAACCATGAAGAAGATCAGGATCAAGAATACGATATTGATCAAGGAAATGATCGGTTCGCGCTTCGAGGCGTTGAATTGGCGTTTCATGACGGCTCCTCGATCTGGATCGTTAAACCCGGCACTTGTTTCACAAGCGACAGCACATCGACGAGCCGTTGCGTTGAGACGTCATCCGCAAGACTGATCCTGACACCGCTCGTGCCCGTAGCTCCCAATTCGCTCAGGCGCGACACCAGCTCGACATCTGGGGTCTCCGTCTCGTTGCAAAAAACGCGGTCAGACTGGATATGCAACGAAGCGACATCCGTTGATGACTGACCAATGCCAGAGGCATTTGCCACAGCGATGTCGATCTCCGAGAATTTGGAGAAGGTCGATGCGAGCATGAAGAAGAGCAACAGCAGAAAGATCACGTCAATTAGGGACGTGATCGACGCTTTGCGCCTCCGTCTGACCCGCTTAAGCGACATGCCGCGACAAGCCCTCCACTTCGTTGGGTTGGCTGACCGGGCGGCTGATCACGGAAAACGCATAATCTGCGAGCGATCGTGCTTCATCCATTTGCGCCTCGAACCAGGATAACGCGACCGAAGTTGGCATCGCCACGGTGAGCCCTGCCGCAGTTGTAAGCAAAGCCACCCAGATACCGCCTGCCAGGGCAGCTGGATCAACTTGGGATCCTGCATCCTGCAAGGCCTGGAACGCCTCGATCATTCCGATCACAGTCCCGAGCAGACCAAGCAAAGGGGCAAGCTGAGCGACCATGTCGAGAATGCGAAAGCCACCCTCCATGGGTTGTAGTTTTTGTTCGGCTTCGGACTCGAGGCGTTTCGTCAGGCCGTCGCCGCTTCGTTCTTGCATGCCGAGTGCGATGACTGGCGCCAGAAAGTGTCTTGAGCTCTGAATTTCAGATAAGGCGCGATCATGTTCGCCGCGATCCCAGCTGGCGATCGCCTGGCGAATTTGCTGTCCCTTACTGACGCGCGCCGACCGGAATTGCCACGCCTTGAGAATGATCACGGTCAGCGTGAAAATGGATACTGCCAGCAAAAGCAGAAGCACTGGCCCACCCAGATCATAGAGGGCTCGAAACGGAGAAAAGAGACTGTCCATGTGAACTCCTGAAGGTCTGATCTCGATCATCTCGAACGAGAAGTGCGGAGGCTGAAAATCCGCAAGGGATGATCAACCTCCGCCAAGAAAACGGTTCCTGAGAGGAGATGCCTAGAATTGGCGGGTCACCGTTAGCTTGAAATTCTGACCCGTCGCTTTTCGCGTCGACAGGTTCGGCGTATAATCTTCGTCGGACAAATTCTCGATCCCGAAGCGGAACGACGTGTCCTTCAAGAAGCCAGATTGTGGGCTCACCGTCGCGCGAGCATTGAAGATATTGTAGGAATCGCCCTGCTCGGGATTCCCCGAACGGAAAGAGACATCGGCGTCATCTACCGCCAGCGCTTCGAGACTGACATCGAGGAAGCGGCCAAACCGCTTACCAGCTGTGACACGAACGCTGTCCGCCGTCAGGCTACGATAGGTTACGGAAACGCCTGCGACATCGGTTTCATCTCCGTCTGAGAAGTTCCCGTTCAGGTCGACATAGAAGCCGCCTTCAGTCGCGAACGATCCTTCAATCTCCACGCCCTGCAATGAAATCTCGTCCAGTCCACCGATGAAGGTGATGTCTTCCAGTGTCGTGTCGTAATAATTGAGTTTGAAAGACAGCGTATCGCTTTCGTTGAACACGCCCACCGTGTCATAGCTAAATCCGGCCTCGTAAGTTGAAGCCTCTTCGGCCGTAAAAATATTGGACCGATTACTGGTTCCCGTGGTCGGCGTATCGTCCAGAATTGGAAGGCTTTCGGTGTAAGCGTAGCTCCCAAAAACTGCGAATCCATTTTCGAATTGATATCGCAGTGACGCGCCGCCCATGAGCGCGCTATCATCGAACTCGCCCTCAACTCGCGCCTCAGCATCAAGATCAAAGAAATCTGTTTCCAGCGTTTGGTTCTCATAGCGAAGCGCTGGCGTGAATGTCAGCCCATTGCCGAAGTCGATATTGTCGATGATGAAGATCGCCTGGCGATTGTCGGTGCCGCCTGGGGCAGCGCTGGCTTCAAGCCGGTCATTTTTGATAAATTCGACACCCGTTCGAATTTCGTGCTCGATCAACCCTGTCTGCACGAAGGACGTGTTTTTCACGGTCAGCTTGGTACGCTCATACTGTAGATCGGCATTGGTGACGCCAAAACCAACTGGGCTCCCGAAGCCGTTCGTGCCCGGGATGTAAGTTTGATCAATCTCTTGATTGGAATAAGTCAACGCGGCTTCCACATCGATCAGGTCATTCCCCGCCGGTTGGAAATAGTAGAACAGAGATCCGGTTTGCGTGGTCACATCCCGGTCGACATTACCGAAAAAGTCCGTGCCTGTGACAAAGGTGTCGTAAGGCACATCGCGGTCAGCTGTATCCGATTGGGTATAGCTCGCCATAATCGAGTGCGTATCGTCAAATGCATAACGCCCTTTGACGAGGAACGACGGCAATTCAAACGCCGAGTTCCCAATCTCGTTTCCGCTCCCATCTTCTTGATTGTCTTGATCACGATAGGTGTAGTTGAAAAGGAACTCCGCTTTCTCGCTGGGCTGCCAGGCCAAGATACCTGAGCCGTTGAAGCCGTCACCATTGGTTTGACCACCAAGGGTCAACGCCCCACCAAACCCAGGTTCGCCACCTGTAAAGTCCGACGCATCTTTCGTTTCGAGCAGGACCACGCCGCCGACGATGCCGGATCCGTATTCGAAGCTTCCAACCGTTCCGCGGATCACATCGACACTCTTATAAAGATACGGGTCGGTGAAGAGTTGATTGCTGACCCGATAGATTTCCTCGGCGCCAGTTGTTGCCCCATCGACCAGGACGGCCACCTTCTGATCGGTCCCGTAAATGCTGTTTGCGCCGAATCCGCGAATGTTGATCCCCGAGCCTTGCGGCGTTTGTCCGTTGACCAGCGTCACACCAGGCACCGAGTCAATCAGCTCAGCAATCGTGTTAGCCTGACGGTCATCGATCTCTTCTTGTTTGATCGTGGTCAGCGGCGTTGCAGTGCCGGTTTGCACTTCCCGCTTACTCTGGCCGAGTGTCAGCTCGCCGAGAAATTCGCCATCTTCACTGGCTTGCGTTTCGCTGGCGGTGTCGGTCTCTTCTTGAGCAACAGCCATGCTCGGCATCATGACAGCAAAGCCAATCGCAGTGGCAATAAGCAGTCGGTTCTTGTTCGCATTAAACTTCATTTTGGATCCCTCTAACCTAGAAAATAGCGAATGATATTCATTCGCAACTAGAGATGAGGAGTGCTTTAGCCGGAAAAAATCCTTATTGCAATTGCAATTCGTTTGCAAAAAGACTCATTTTAGCATCTGTTGCAGTTTTGCCGCGGACGCGGCGCCGCTTTTCATAATCTGTTTGGATGCTAGCGTCGCGTCCGCCACCACAGCCCAGCGACGTTCACGAGCATGCCGGGCATGGTCCAACGCACACCCTTATTCTCTATTGACCAAGGGCCTTTCGGAGTATCGATCGTGACACCTATTGACGACGCCCCTTTTGCGACCGGCACATCGATCCCCAGTTTCTCAAACACATTATTGATCTTGTCCGCTTGAGGATTCGAAAGGCGAAAATCCGTCAATTTACAGACCGGCGCTTCTTGAGACTCCCGATTGGGTCGCTTGAGCCATTGAATGACATTGGGACGTTCGGACAAGAAGCCCGGACCGATCAACCCACGCCGATAGCTGGCTTGGGCCGCATCAACGTCTTCGATATTGATCGCTTCTATCCTCTCGAGTTTCGCCTTCTCTTGCCGCGCCAGAGCCTGAAACGCGGCAAAATCCTCGACCGCGATATACCAGAACAGTAGCTGTGGCTCTGACAGGGTTTCAATCAGTGCCGCAAAGGGTTGAAACTTCTTGTAATCCGGGTTTGGTCCGATGATTTCCAGGAATGAGTGTTCGCCGATCGCGAGGCTTCCACTCCAGTAAAACTGACCCGGTTCCGGATCATGCAAGTCAACCTTCGCACCGGTCTTCTCCTCGACCCATTTCACACCAGCTTCGGTATTAGGCACGCCCGGACCGATATGATCGAGCTGAAAGCCATGGCTGCGTCGAATAATATTAATCATCGTCTTGGTCTTCTCGGTTTAGGATGGGCGGCAAATCCGATCGAGGTTTTCCATAGCCGGTTGGAAATTTTGAAACATTGCAGCGAAGCCTGCTTGAACGTCTGGATCATTCATATGATCGGGAATAGCGCGCCCTGGATTAAGCCTGGCTTTCGCACTCCAATCAGATAGCTCACTGACAGCGCGCCGTTCATTCTCGACCGGCAACCCGATCCGCATAATATTGAGAAAGCCACTCATATCACCGGTTCGCGGCAGCGCCGGACAAAGTCTGTTCTTTTCTTCAAGCGTCAGACCGAGCGACTCGACACAGCCCACCAGCGCGGCACTCCATGGTGCGACGCCGCGGGTCGTAAAATGAAGGCTGATCTTTCCATCTTCAAAAATTGTCGAGGCTGGTGTGGTGCTTAAGCCTGGGGCTGTGCAATCAACAAATACGCGTCCTGGATTGGACGCTATCTCGCCGTCATCCATGATGACCCGGGTCTGCGAAATGGCGCGGACATACCCCTTCCTCACCACCCGCTCGATCTGCCGCATAAGCGTCAATTCTGGGCGCGATACTGTCGCGCCGCGATTGACGACAGCTCCTATGGTTGGATCCACACGAAACATCATACCCTGCTCCTCCATCCGCAGCGCATAGTCATCGGCATCGCTCGCCGCCGCAGCGGCTTGCATCGCGGCCGCACCAAACTTGATCATGCTCCCGGCCATGGTTAGCGGCTGCGCGTAAGTGCGGTCCGTCATCCAAACATCGCGTGGGCGCACCCAGGTAATTTCGTCAGGATCGACCCCTTGCTGGAGCAACCAGACACAAACATCCATGCCGGTTTTTCCGGCTCCCAGCACTGTGATGCCTTTGGGGTTAGCGATGTCGACGAGCTGATTAGGTGTCACCAACGTGGCCCCGTCATCAATATCAAACTTCGGCACGTGGCGCGCGGGTATGGTGGACTGCGTCACCGTGGCATCGACCAAGACACGCCGAACTTTCACCAGCGTTTGGCGACTAGTTAGATTAGACTGGATGATATGTTCGCCGTTTTGAGCCCCGAGATAGTCGCTGGCCGATTGAAACTTGATGCGCCCACTCGGCTCAAAAACGTCTGCCAGGACTTTGCGATAATATTGCTGGATCTCGGCCGCGCCAGCGCGCTCATAAAATCCTGCATTGATTCCGCTCGTATCGATCCGGTCCGCGCCAAGCGGCAGCGAGTTCACACCATAATATGCTGACGGCTGATGCAGCTCGACAAACGGGTAAGCATCTACCCAGTGTCCACCGGGTTGCGTTCGACGATCGACCAAGATCATTTCATGGTCGGTCTCAGACAAGATTGTATCGGCAAACGCCATGCCCGAGGCGCCCGCCCCGATGATCAGGTAGTCGGTTTCCAAAACGTCCATGCAAGTCCTCCGAGATACAATTATCTTTATCCGGCTTTTGTTTTTTGCTCGCGCAAACGTTCTCCGCCGATGGGGTCATGTAACACAAATTTTTTGATATGCGAATGATTATCAGTTGCATTTGAGAAATTCTTCCCTATTCATGACAACCCATCGCAAAAGGAGTGCTCCATGAAATCGATCGTTTTTTCGAGTTTGACCGTTGGGGGATTGGCCCTTCCCGCATTCGCTCACGACCACCCAGTGCCACATTCTCATGAACTACCGCTTTGGGGATTTGCATTGATCGGCCTCGCAGCAGGCGCGCTCGGGACCTGGGCTACGATGAAATGCGTCGCGTATTTGAAAGACGGCCGAAATGGATAGTCTCGAACCGCGCTCCCATGCAAAACAAATTCAACCAGAATTTGACGCGCGCTGGAAACGCCTGACATTGCAAGCCAATGCCGCACTCAATGCTGGACATCTCGACGCTGCGGGCGTCGCTTATGATCAGGCACACCACGAGGCACGTATGATATTCGCTGAAGCCTGGAACGGCTACGCACTCGTACAACCACACGCTCCTCCCATGCTCATCGTATCCGCCACGAATGCCGCAAACCAGAGGCGTGCGCGCGGTGACGAAAAAGCAGCAAGAGAACAACTCATATCGGCTGTGCGGATTTTCACAGAAGCCTTGACCAGCGCCCGGTCGCCAGAAAGCCTCAAGCGCGGATGTGCAGAGCACTTACCGCGACTGTTGGCAGATCTCAGAGACAGTCACAGCGAAACCAAGTCTATCGTCGAGGATGCTAAAGCAGCCGCCCTCGCCTTCTGGAAAAAGTCAGCAAACTGACTCTACCCCAAGAAAGAAAAACACCATGATCTACTCAATTCTCAACTATCTCGACGGCAAAGGCCTTATCGCGCGTGCGTCAGCTCATTGTGACATACCATGCGGAATTTACGACCCCGGCCCGGCTTTGATCGCCGCCGTCTCCGTCGTGCGTCTCATGGATATCGCGCATGATGGCGCGAGCGAAGACCCCGTAGCACTCGCCAACCTTCGGGCGCGCTGCACGCTGCGAAAAGAGGAAGAAGCGGAGAAAGTGAAGCAGGAGATCCGCATCATATGGGGCGACTATTTCAAGGCGCCTCTGCTTGAAGCCCATCCGAATGTTCACGCCCTCGTCCATGCCATCATGCAAAAGGCGAGCGCCTGCAAGCAGGATGTGCACCGCGAAGACGGCCTCGCTTTGGTTGAGCTGGTCAACGAGTTTGCAGAAATCTTCTGGCGCACCAAGTCGATCGAAACGACGCGGAAAACATGCCCATATCCACCGCAACTCAAACTCGTATATCCGGTTCTGGCTGACTAAATGCTGGGTTGGTCACTCATCCGAGTGGCGGGCGAGAGCATGTCCCCCATGCTCTCGCCGGGCGCGTTTGCGCTCTTCAAACGCAGCGCAATTTATCGCGATGGCGATGTTCTTTTGATCAATCATCCGCGCTTTGGAAAAATCGTTAAGCGCGCGATTGATGTCAACGCGGACTCGCTTTGGCTTGAAGGCGCAAACGCCAACTCACTGTCCCGGGAATCCATGGGACCTATTGAGCGCGCGCGTGTTCAGGGTAAGCTCGTTTATCACATTGATCGGAAGAAATAGTATGGTCGCGAATATTTCAGCATCTGATTGGTCAACCGATCGAGGAGAGGCCTGGCGAGATTCGATGGTCCCTCTTGAGGCCATGTTGGCGCCCGTGAATGCGCCTTTGATAGAAGCGCTCGATTTGGATGCGCCGTATCGGATCGCCGACATTGGATGTGGTGGCGGCGAAACCAGCATCGCGATTGCGCGCAACGCCTATCCAGGCAGTTCTGTCGACGGATTCGACATTTCGCCCGCGCTCATCGATGCGGCAATGGCAAAGGAAGCCTATGGCGATGTCCCGATACATTTCCATGTTCAGGACGCAGGCCAACCACTCAAAGAGGCCGCGCAGTTTGACCGGCTAACGTCGCGCTTTGGGATCATGTTCTTTCCCGCGGCTGACGCCGCATTTGCAAACTTGGCTCAATGGCTCAAACCAGGCGGCCGGTTTGGCTTTGCGGTTTGGGGGCCGCCATCTGAAAATCCATGGATGTCCAGCATTCGAACCATATTGAGCAACCATATCGTTGTACCGACGCCTGAACCTGGAGCGCCCGGACCTTTTCGATATCAGAACGCCGATGAGTTTGTCTCTTTATTGGCGTCAATCGGGTTCGCAGATGTCTCGAGTGCGAGTTGGAAAGACAAACTCGCGATTGGCGGCGGCATGGATGCGACCGCCGCAGCGCGCTTCGCGCTGACCGCATTTTCGATTGGACAGTTGCTCGATCAAAGCGATCAGATCACAGCTCGGGCGGCATTTTCGGAACTCGCATCTTTCTTTTCAAAACACTTGATCGATGGAGAGGTCCGCATGGACGCGCACGTCCATATCGTGACCGGTGCCCAGCCGGTGGAGTAGAAGCTAAGAACTAGTGAAACGGCCGACCGAGGTACCAGTATCCCATCGTCGACACGGCACTTTTCGGCAAACCACAATCCTTCATCAAAGCGTGTCGAATGAATTTGACCGCACCGCCTTCAGCCGCAACCCACGCGTAGAAGGGACCGCTCGTGTCCACCGCCGGATCCCACATCCGTTCATTGGGATCGACCGATTTTTCCAAACCATGCAGGCGTTTCAATCGCGAAAGCTCTGGCATTTGCGAATAGCCCAGAGCCTGCTTTAGTTTCGCGCCGGGCGGTTCGTCATAACGTGGCAGCCAGGTAATGCGGCTCGCCAGCTCTCCCGCTGCCGCGTCGTCACCAGGTCGAGGGACCTCAACGAAACAATCAATCGATATAACCGTTTCAGGAATGTGTTCGAGGATGTTGCTGATCGCGGGCAACGACGTTTCGTCGCCCATGAGCAGGAGCCGCGATACACCTTGTGGCGGACGCCACTCGAAACCAATTGGCTTGCCCGTGAAAGCGCCGTTTGGAATCGCGATTTGCAGGAGGTCGCCAGGTTTCGCGTGAAACGCCCAAGCAGAGGCGGGTCCCTCAACGCCATGGTCTACGAAATCAATATCGAGTTCACCTCGATCAGGTCGAACTTGTCGGATCGTATAGGACCGGCGTGCAGGTCGAATGTGTTGATCAAGTTTTTGCCAAACGGCATTCCAGTCCGTTAGCGGCAGTCTTGGCGGGGCGGTTCCAGGCTCCGGCAGATAGAGTTTTACGCGTTGATCAGGACCCCAGCTGGTAAAACTCAAACCATCTTGGTTGGCGAACGTAATTCGGATGAACGAAGGCGAAAGACGTTCCCGTTTCAGGACTAAAAACGTCATCAAAAGATAGGGATTATCCGGCACCATCAATGCCTCTCCTGAGGTCGGCTTCGCCAAATCACGGAGACTAGACATTCTGCACCAGGGCGAGTGCCGGTCGCTTGTCGGTCTCACGCTGTGCCGGCATAGACTCATATTCAGGGCTTTGAACGATCATGTCCTGCGCTGAAAAGAAATTCGCCAAATCGGAAATAATGTTCATTTCGTCGGACTGTGGAGAACGTGCCAAGAGCCATGTCATGTGCGCACGCGCTTGCGCAAAGGCACCGTGTTGCATCGATGAGAGGGCGCTCAAGAGCGATGCCTCATCATGGGTGAACGTAATCGCATTCGGAACGGTCAAGTCTATCCGTCTCAGGCCATTGTTGCCAAGACACTCGGCGAGTCTGATAAAGCGCCCCAATACAGGCCCGCCAATTTCCGCACCAAAGAAATCTTTGAAGAGATTCAGCAAACAACAGCACCGGGTTTGACCAAACGCACAAGCACGAAAACCAAATGTTGCGATTTGCGCCCCTGGACCAAGATCTGTCAGCGTTTTGTGGGCAACAAGACTGGAGTTCATTTCGAAAGTCCTTTTAGGGAATTGGGCTGCAACATGTTGCTCAAGGTCTGGGAGGAGATTTGCTGCCGAGAGGCTGACGTCAAAAGCGCGATGACATCAGTCATGTTGCAGCCCAAAGGGGTTATGTGGCGGGTTTGAGATTTGCATCGACCAGGCGGGAGATCTGATCTTCCAACCAAGTGCGGTGAAGGTCGATTTGTTCCAATCGGCATGGTTCGCATGCGCCTTCACCGATCAAGTCTCGTCGCCAGGTTTCGAGCTCTTTGAGCTGGCGCTCCAACCAAGCGATGGTATCCGCGTGCGTTCCGAGCATTTGGGTCTCCTATCTGCGTAAAGAGACCTCAACATAGTTGCGAATGATTATCAAGTGCAAATATGCCTCATTCCACTTCATTTCGATAGTTGCGGCCAAAGGCGCCCCGTTCGAGACGAATATTCTTCGTACTCAATGCCAAACTCATGACGCATCATCGCTTCCTCGATTGGCACCCGCACTGCATACAAAATTGCAAAGCTGACAATTCCGGCTGCACCTACAATCCAGTTTTGAATGAGAAAAGGATAGGCAAGAAAAATCAGCCAAATCGCAAAGTACATGGGGTGTTGTATATGCTTGTATACGCCGTGCGAAACCAGCGTATGAGCTTCACGGAGCTCCGTCGTAACGCTCCAGTTGCGTCCGAGGTCTGCGTGGCTACGCCAGAATAACCAAAACCCCGGCACTAAGAACAGAATGCCGACGACGGGCAGCCAGTTCGGCGCTTCATAGTTTGCAAACAGCAAGAGCCCTGTCGAAAGATGCAGAACAGGTAGAAGCGTACCACCCACAGACACGAGCAAGAGTAAGAACCGTTCTTTGCTGACCGCAAATCGCTCGGTGATCTCATTTTCTTTGTTTCTAGCAGCGTAGGGAGAACGAATGACCATCATGAGCACGGCCGATGCAAGCCAAACGATCGAGCCCCACCCGTTGATTTGCAATCTCCACAGTATAAGCCCGGCGAGACCGATCATAATAATCGTCATGATTGAACGCATGACGAGTTGCGGGGTCATTCGCGTGGAACCCCATAAAGCTCCAACCGATGATCTTTCAAATCGAACCCCAACCTTTTTGCGATTTCAATCTTTAAGGCCTCAAGGTTTGTGTCATGAAACTCAATGATTTCACCGGTGCTCAGGTTGATAAGATGATCGTGCTGCTCTTTTTCGGCTTCTTCGTAGCGGGCTCGCCCGTTTCCGAAATCATGTTTTTCAACCAGTCCCTCTTGTTCCAGTAGTCGCATGGTTCGGTAAACTGTGGCTTGGGCAATCGTCGGATCGAATTCCTTGGCACGATCGTGCAGCATGAGCGCATCGGGATGGTCTTCTGAGTTTTCCAAGGCCCGCAAAATAGCGCGACGCGCTGTCGTCATACTGAGTCCAGCATCAAGGCATCTTTGGATTAGATCACTCACGATTTTTCCAAATCCCGTTCTGCATATGCAACTCATTCGCATATTTTGAGATGCAATGCAAGCATCCCTGATAAAAGGCCTAAGCAGATGACAGGCTTACTTTTTTCGACCCAAACGCGCTGGCGCTCAAAACGGCATGCAAACCGACATTTAGCTGAACCTACGGATTAAATTCGAGAGAATTTTTGCTGACATGAGCATCTCTGGCGACTGCGGCTTATGTTGTCTCGCCAACGCAGTTTTCAGGTTGGCCATATCAAACAGAAGCTCACGATCATCTGGACGCTGAACGCGGCTTTCAATCCAACCAACACAGACAAGGCGCATTCCGGAAGTGACTTCGTTCACACGGTGCAAACTCGTCGATGGATACAACACCAAGTCGCCAGCAGCCGGCTTCAAACTCAATGACTGCCCTGCATGCTCGATTTGTAGCTCGCCGCCTGCATACTTTTTTGGATCGGACAAGAAGAGTGTGAATGACAGGTCTGTCCGCATCTTCTTATCACCGAGTGGCATGAGCGCATTGTCGACGTGCAAACCATATCCGCCGCCCTCCTCCGTTTTGCTCAGGAGAAGCTTGGAAAAGCGTGAGGGTTGCGCAGCAGCTTGCAAGACCGCGTTGCTCGAAATGGCTTGGGCAAGTTGGTCCCGAAGCTGAGCGCCGGTGCGGCTCGTCAGATCGGCTTGCAAGTTCCGTTTGACCTCGCGCGCAGTAGCGCCAGCGGTCTCGGTCCCATCTCTCCACCGAACGGTCGTGATCAAGTTCCGGACGTTTTCAAGCCCCTCTTTGTCGAGAACGTTTGCAATGGTGATGAGCATCGAATTCCTACTTGCGAATGATTATCAATACAGTCATACTGATCCCGTAGTTGAACTCAACAATCTAGGAAATCAGTGATGACAACAACACTAAAACGCTGGTCCCAGCTTGGTCTCGGCGTCGCGCTTGCAGGCGGAACGCTCGCGGCTTGCGGCACCCCGGAACCCACAGCCGACGCCCCCGAAACAGAGATTGCTGCTGAAACGCCACCAATCGAAGCGGCGGAACCGGCTGGAACAGAAGCTGGTGAAGGCGAAGGCGGGGTAGTTATCACTGAGGCGCTGACAGATCCTGTGGTGTTTCTGTCCATTCTAGCCATCACAGAAGCGCACATCATCGCGGCCCGCGATGCGCACGCGCTCGGCGAAAACGACGCCGCTGCTGAGATGTTCGCCCACCCAGTATCCGAAGTGCTGTTCGAGAGCGCTGAGGTCTTCGAACAACTTGGTGTCGAAGACTTTAGTGATCTCCTAACAGCAACCTCAGGGGCGATCTTCGCAGGCGAAACACCGGAACAGATCAACGCACGCGCAGACGAAATTATCGCCGCGCTCCGGGCAGCGGCTGAAAAAGCTCCAGCGACAGACGCGAGCGACGCAAGTGTCGCGGCGGGTGTTGCGGTCGATCAGATCGAACGCGCTGCAGACATGTACCGGATCGCCCTCGAGTCCGATGCATATGAGCCCTATCTCGACGGCTATGGGTTCTTCAAAGCAGGTGAAGCAGTCTTTCTCCAAAGCGCAGATGCGATCGCCGTCGAAGACCAAGCGGCTGCGACCGCCATCTTAGATGCCATCGCAAAACTGGAGGACGCCTATCCAAGCGCGGTCCGCCCAGATTCATTGGACGCTGATTTGGCGACGGTCACCGTCGCGGCTTCGAACGCGGTAATCGCGGTTCAAAACTAAACTCAATTATATCACTCTGCGGGAATAGCGGCGGCTTCAGGGCTTGCCGCTATTTTTGCATTGGGACGCCGTTTTGTTTTTCGCTCAGCGGGAGAAAGATATCCCGCTGCGATGGTCACCGCACCGCAAACTAACATTCCTAAGTCGACCCAGGCGGCGATGCTGTGATCAGCGCTTAGATGCGCGAAGAACCAGTCACCTGTCGTGATGCCATTCAACACCGGTATCCCCATCGCAAGCGCTCCGGTTAGCATCAAAAGCTCCCGCGTCGTTGAATAGTCGTTCCGACGAATAAAGGCGTAGACCAGCCCGATTACCCAAACTCCCAAATACACGGATCCAGTTGCCGCCAATCGTCCTGATTCTGCTCCGACATAGAGTTTATCAAGGTAGAAGATTGAAATAGCCGCGACCGGGAGCCCCATGATCACGCCTGTATTGAAGTAACCAAGTCGGTTGTAAAACGTCTCAGACTTGGTTCCTTCATTGCCGTGCTTGCGTCGCTCTATCCACATCATCGATCCAAGCGCCGTGATGACGGACAATGAAAGACCGAGTGCGAAGTATAAGAACTTCAACCAGATACCTCCATATGTTCCGTAGTGCAGAGGCGACATGGCGTTCACAAAATGACCCGCTAAGGGCTGTTCTTTGAAGGGATCGTCTGTAATGCGCTCGCCTGTCGCGCCATCCACGGAAATAATCTCAACCGTCGACAGTTGCGTCTCGGGCGCATAGAAAATGTCGATCTCAGATGTTTCATCACCATAGTTCCGGACGACGAAACTCTGTGGTCTAACGCCAGTTTCGGGATGGCGAATCTGCGCTATTTCATCGGCACTTAACATCTGAACCTGAACACCGGTTCGCTCAGCCTCTGGACCTAATACCGCACCAATTAGTGAGTCGATGTCACCTTTGAAGGCGACTGCGGCGGCCAATTGCGAAACCAGCCCAACGACGCCCAAAAAAGCTCCGGTGAAGGCGATCATGGCGTAGAAAGGCAAACCCCACAGCCCAACCACTTTGTGGCTATCCTGCCATTTTAATCGCTGTGAACGCTTCAGACGCATGGAGTACGCTTCTTCGCGAATTTTTGTGTGCGCGACCACGCCTGATAAAATTGCAAGCATCAATACGACCCCGACAATCCCAACCAACCAGCGGCCAATTTGGCGGCCACCCAGGAAAGTTGGCCAAAGAAAATCGCGGTGAAAATTTAACGTCCAATATGACAAGCCATTGCCACGCTCCGCGATCGGCTCGCCCGTCTCAGCATGCCATTTCTGATTGGCGTTCACATGCTCATCATTCTCATCGTGGTATTGAATGAATCCCCAAAAATAGGGCGTATAAGTTGTGGGATAATTTAGACGAACAAACTCCAACTCGGTACCGCCCGCAGACGTCTCTTCAACCCAAGTCGAGAACACTTCATTGATGGCCGGCGTATCGTCGGAGATCGCGACGCGCAAGTTTGGATCTTCCCAGGTTTTGATCTCATTGTCGAACAGCGCAAAAGTGCCGGTTAGGGCGACGATGTAGACAATCAACCCGAGCGTGATTCCTGTCCACGAGTGGAGGTCGTAGTTTCGGAGGTGACGCGCGCGATCCATAGTTTTACCCTAAACTGGAGCTGGAACCATAGCGACGACAACGCCGCTAACGATTGAAATTGTTATCAGTGCGCTCGCCACACGCCAGCCTTTTTTGTCCCAGTAGCAAAAGAACTGAAAGCCGAGCCATATCAATGGCACCGCTAACGACAGCCACAGGGCTAGCGATCGAAATTCAAATGGCAGGGTCAGCAATAAGACAGCCCCAAAAAGGATAGCGGCAACGAGAGACCATAATATTACGCTAGTCAGGCGCGGCGCCTTCCATGTTGCCACGCCAAGCAGGCCCACGATGACGAGTAAAATGCCGATAGTCACTGGACTCATAACATTGCTCCACCGAATGCAACAAAACCGAGCCCTGCCGCAAGCATCGCACTGGGAGCGTGCCAGCCCGGCCTTTGGGCGGCAATAAACAAGCCCAGCACAAAAGCCAGGCTGAGCATTCCAAGCCAAATCGGCACGCCGCGAAGCCATCCTTGAAGCGGCGCCATAGACATCAGCGAAACGAGAAACAGGATCGCGGCAACGGAGCGCAATCCGTACCGCATCGACTTGGACTCTTTGATTTGAGCAAACGCCGCACGGCGCTCATCTGCTTGATACAACAAAGCACAGGCCACATACAAAAGACAAAGAGAAGATATGACGACTAGCATTATTCTTGGCTGGAGGAGCCGCTCACAAACGGCTCCTCCGCGTGCCATCCCCCTTAAAACGTGGCTTCGAGCTGCAATGCGAATGTTTGAGGTCGTCCAAATCTCGCGAACTGTGGATCTGTGAAGTTGTTCGCAGGATCGAATGTAAACAAGGACGTCACATACTCTTCATCGAACACATTGTCCCCTGTTAGATAAATACCGAAATTGTCATTTCGCCACCCCGCACGAAAGTTCACCAGTGTGCGCTCATCAATTGTCTTTTGCTCTTGTGGGCGGGCGAGCTGGCTGAAGGAGGCAGATGCGAAATTCGCATTACCGTTCACGATCCAGTTGTCCTTCTGCCAGGTAAATCCACCTGCCAGCGTGAGATCAGGAGCGTTGATGAATGTGTTTCCTGCAAAATCAAATCCCGTCGCACCGTTCACTTCACAGGTGTCTAGACCATCGGTGTTCACGATCGATACGGTCGCACAAAAATCAGTAAATTCAGATTCTGCGATACCGATTGAACCGTACACATCGAGATTGTCCGTAGCCTCATATTGAGTTTCGATTTCCAGGCCCATAACCTCGGACGCACCCGCATTTTGTGTCTCAGTGTCAAATGTGTTCGAGCTTAGTTGCACGTTGACTTGTTGGTCTGTCCAATCGGTGAAGAAGGCATTGGCGTTGACGGTCAATCGATCATCGAGCCACTTGCTTCGGAATGAAGCTTCGTAGTTCCATGTATATTCTGCATCAAACGTATAAGACGTTGCGGTCGCCGCATTGATACCAACACCGCCTGAACGATATCCGCGCTGAACAATAAAATTCAGACTGCGCCGATCATCAATATCCCAGCCAATCCCGAATTTTGGGAGGAACGCGTCGAAACTCGGAGATTGCAACGTCGTTTCTTCCTCTGTCGCGTCAAGAGCATTGGCAACAAGCAGGCCATTCACTTGCGTAATTACAGCAGCAATCGGGGGAAACGCTGATGGATCTGGAAGCGGCGTTACAATGCTCACTTCATTGCCTGTAGTAATGGTTTGCTCTTCCACATCGTATCTGAACCCACCAAACAGCCTGACACTATCGGTTAGGTCGTAAGTGAAATCAGCGAAGACTGCTTGCGTTTCCACTTCGACGGGGTTCTGTTGGACCGCGTTAATCAAGAATCCACCGGCATAAAGCGGAACCACCGCAGCGGCAGTCTGCTGTCCCTGCGCCTGCGCAACCGGCAACGGAATGCCTGCTTCAACCAATTGCAAAGTCACAAGCCCCGCAACCGTTGGCCCCAAGTTCGCCTGACTGACGACGTCAAATGTAAATGTGGAGTCGAAAAACTGTTGGCTGTCGATTTGGGAAATATACCCTCCAAGTACGCCTTCTAGACGGTCACCGGAGTAGCTCAGCAGGAATTCCTGAGTGAACGACTCTGTATCGATCGACTGACCAAAAAACTCCAGATCATCCGGTGTGCGGTCGGTGTCACCTGAACGCTCTCTCTCGAGTTCACTATAAGTCGTGATAGACTTAATGGAGAGACGGTCATTAATATCATAGCCAATCGTGGCAACGCCGAGATCATATACTGTATCATCCATATATGGCCGATTGACGGGCAGCTGACGATTATCGTTTGCATCAGGGATGTCGAACAATGCAATCGTCTCACCGAATTTTCGGTCATCATGAGTATAGGACAAGCGTACTTGCAAATCCGGAATTGCACTTGGCTCGATCAACACCTTACCGCGAACATTGAGCGTTTCATTTTCATCTTCGAACCCACCCAAGAACGTGTTCTCGACAAGTCCTTCCGTCTCGCTGACTTCCGCCCCCAAGCGGAACGCAACCTGATCCTCAATGATTGGCCCGCCAATGGCAGCGCCGAATCTTTGCTCTTCATCGCCGGTGCTGAAAACGGCGCGGGCACGCCCTTGCCAATCATAGGTTGGTTCCGCCGTATTGATAACGACCGCTCCGGCCAATGCGTTTCGACCTTGCAGCGTTGATTGGGGACCGCGCAAGAACTCGATTTGTTCAATATCCCAAATATTCAATGGGCCGCCGCGCACGGCGTCGCGCGAAATGGGCGCACCATCGACATAAATCGTTGCGAGATCGGAGAACCCAGCACCACTGACGTTTTCATTGCTGATACCGCGAATGGAAAATCCTCGGTCATCAAACCGCGTTGCGATGTTCGCAGTCCGCGAAATCGCATCAGCCAAGTCATTGATGTTCTGTGTTTGAATATCAACTTGCGTCACGACTGCGACACTCTCAGGCGTATCTTGGAGAGAGCGGTCAATCTTTTGACCTGTTACGATGACCGTATCCTGCCGTGCCTCCGCATCGCCGTCGTCTGTACTGATTTCCTGAGCCGTTGCACCCGCAGTCAAAAGCGCCGCGAGTGACGCAGCCGTTGCAAATTTGATCATGTTGATCCTCATTGAATTCCCAATTTTGCGGTACGGCTATACTGTTGCAGATGCAATTGCAACCTATTCTCAATCTCAGATCCGGATTGACTCGCCGTTTGCTTCTAGTTGTGGCTTTAAAGCGACATCCAGGCGGTAGTTGGCGACGCCGAATTTTCATGGCAATCATGACCAGGATGAACAGGTACAGGATCAATGCACGTAGACCGCGGGTCTCTCCTCTCAGGCGGAAACAAGCAATTGACGCATCGAAAAATAGTCCACCGACTTCCACAAAAAGTTCACGTGTGCGAACCAATCCAAAGCGGCACCAAATAATAAAAGGCGCGATTGACGCGATAGACCGATACGGACTCGCAGGTGCCACGGTCACCAAAATTACGAGTTCGGCCGGCGTTTCGCGCGGCGCTTACTTGCACCACTTCAAAACCAAGCACGACCTCTATGAAGCGGTGGCAATCGTGATCGTGAATCAGATGTTCCAACGCTTCGCACGGTCATGGCCTACCTCTTCGCACTCGGTGACAGAAATCCGTCAACTACTGCATGCTGCCTGGGACGAAGCGTTTATGCGCGCCGAAGGGAAGGTTTACATGGAGCTTCTACACGCAGCGCGTACGGATCAGGTTATAGCACATCATATGCGCCGGCCGGCACTCAGAGCATTGCGGATATTCGGTTGGGCGGCGCGCAGGACGATTGTCGTTCACTCTGACAGTGCACTTTCTTCCACTGATATCGTGCGACTAACGCAATGGTTCTTAAGAGGCATGTCGCTCGATGTACCACTGTCACGCGATCCAAAGTTCTTCCATTCACAAATAGACTTACTTGTAAATTTGGTCGCGACCCAATTGGCGGACAAATAGGTGAAGTTGCGGTGGTTGATAGCGTTATGCGTGGCATTCACTCTCGATCATGTCGCCCAAGGCGAGCACTTTTCAGATCAGCGCACTAAAGAGATTGATCGGATCATAGAGGCACGTTTGGTCGAGACGCGTGTTCCTGGGGCAGCGGTCGTTCTGGTTGAAGATGGACGGGTGGTTCACGCCCGTGGATTTGGCCTGGCCGATGTCGAAACTGAGACCCCGGTGTCGTCGAACACGATCTTCGCTATTGGATCGGTGTCGAAGTCATTCGTCGCTAACGCACTGCTGCAACTGGAGCGTGACGGGCGCATTTCTTTAGACGATCCAGTGGTCAGCCACTTGCCCGCATTCCGAAGCGTAACGAAGAAAAAATCGGACACGATCTCCATAAGGCAGTTCATGCAGCACACGAGTGGTTTTCCATGTTCGACGGAAATCGACACCAAACGAGCAGGAGTCGATCGGAGGGTACTCTGGCCAAAGTGGCGGCGCAGACAAAACGATATCGGCTAAATCGTCCTGTTGGACATTCGTTTGAGTACTCGAACGCAAACTACGAAGTCTTGGGGAACTTGCTCGCGAGGGTCGAAGGATCTTCGTTTGAAGCGATCATCGAAAATCGGATTTTTAAGCCCCTGAACATGAATCGCTCAGGGATTTTGCGCGACAGCGATCCAGAAACAGCGACCCCCTATCGGTTCATTTTCTCGAAACCCGAAGCATTTCGCTTCTCCCCTGGCTCGGCTTTAGGACCGAAAGGCGGAGTTTACACCACCGCTGACGATATGGGGCGCTATTTGATCGCGCTCATGGACGAACACTCAGCGATTGCATCTTGGGAAGATTATTGGGCTAGCGGGTCGGATATGCCCATCGGCGCCACGTATGGTCCAGGCTGGATGGTGTTCCAGTCTGACTTCGGTCCGTTGGCCAAACACAATGGCATGAATGGTGGTTACAGCGCGCTTGCGGGGTTTGCTCCAGAAACTGGATTAGGTTTCGCGATCATGGCGAACGCAAGCCAGGGCATGCTCGCAGGGGATACATCGGCGCTAACTGAGGATGCATTTGCAGTCGCTTTCGATCTGCCCGTGCCAGGACTTCAAGATCAGCGGCCTGCTTTGATCCAACTGATAGTCGTCGGGGCTATGTTAGCGGGCCTAATGGTCTGGATTGGTCTGTTTTGCAGAAACGCAGTCACCGGGCATTTGAGCAAATCATCGACTCGTTGGCTCGGCGCGGCCCAACTGGTCCTACCCGGCATCTTGCTAGCCGCGATTGCTTGGATGGTGCTGGCTCTAATTCCCCGTCAATTCGGGCTTCCCATCGAAGCGATAAGACTTTTTGTTCCAGACATTGGATGGCTGCTTACGCTCCTCGGATACGGTTCGATTTGTTTTCTCGTAGCTAGATCGATCGCCTTGAGCCTCATTAGCAACGCGCGAATGCGGGACGACATGAGTTAAAGTTTTGGTCGACTGAGAACCCGCGTCTTCGATTTATTGGGCGGCCAATCTCCAGCGCTTCGTGGGACTTTCCGATCAGTTTGCGTGACACACGCAAGAGGGTCTATCGCGCAGTATTCATGGAAGAAAAACAGCGGCGCACGCCTACCTGCGTGACAACGCTTGAAGCTCGACGTCGAGCAATTTGGTGGATTCGGCATCAGCGTTACCGCCCGATGAAAGTGTAACGCAATTGTAACGCAAACTATGGTTTTTTGCGCTTTTGCGTGACAGTCTTTGATTTTCTAATAATCCTAACCTTCTGTTTTTTATTTCTATTTTATCTTGCGGAAGCATCATTGGACAACTCATAACTGATGGTTCGACCCCACGATGTTTGCGAAGCCAGGTCGTGCTTAAAATCATCAAAAATTTAGTAGTTGCCGATCGCGATTTGGCCCTTGCATCGGTCCTAAATGAGAACCAAAAGAAGAAGCTCAACTTAACGACTAGCCCGGATTCAAGTTACTCTTTTTTGGGCTACAAATTGGGTACAATTTGGGATACAAACGGCTCACGCAAATCCCTTAATACACTGTTATAGTTGATCTTTATAAGAAAAATTGAAGCGCATCGCTCGCTCCAATGAAAACAAGTACTTAGCAGCATAATCGAAGACCAAATGGGACCTGAAGGGTAACGATTTGGGTAACACTTACGCTGAAAAAGCATGCAACACCTCGCATCGTCTTGGATGAATGTTTTCCGTGTCGCGCGTGCGAACTCGAAACACAATGGAGCGTTTATCGCTCAAAGCAGACGATACTAAAAACTCCGAGATAGCTGTTGAGCGAGCATCTGTGGACGGCGCCCCCTTGGCAAGAGATTTTGGTTGGTCATTTGCAGGTTGGCCGTTAGCGGGCATCTGTTCGGCCTATTTGAGCGGCCTTCAGATGCCGCTGGCCATCATGCGTTCCGCAAGCTGAGGTTCCTTACAAAAGGCCGCACTTAAGGGTGCTTGCTCGCGTGTGGATTGTCCTCACTTGTCAGAAACTCCGGTTCTGCATGACCTCCTTATGCTCTCACCAATCTCGTTTGCGCCTTAGCGGCGCGGCGACTTTATGCCGGCATCAGTTTTGCCGGATTGAACTTCTCTCCTTTGACCATGAGGGCCCAGATCATTCGGCCGATCTTGTTGGCCATGGCGATTGCAACCACCATCATCGGTTTACGCTCGAGCAAACGGCTGAGCCACGGATGCCGGGTGAAGTCGCTCCGTTTTGCTCGGATGATCATCGATATTGCGCCAGCGACCAGTAAGCGCCTGAGTTCCGGGTTTCCTTTCTTGGTGATCTGTCCCATCCGCTCTCTGCCACCGCTTGAATTCTGTTTGGGCACAAGGCCAACCCAGGCGGAGAAGGCGCGGCCGGATTTAAAGATCTTCGGATCGGGTACTTCAGCAACCACACGTGTTGCGATGACTGGACCGACGCCGGGTATCGTTTCCAGCCGCTGGCAAATGGAGTTGGCTCTGTGGGCCTTGAGGATCTTGCGGTCCATTTCCAGGATTTGCCGCTTTACGTGTCGAAGCTCGCTAGCGAGTGGACGTAGACATTCCCGCGCCAGATCGGGGATGCGATCATCCTGATCGTCAGCCAGCGTGTCGAGGATGGCCTCAACACCCATCCGACCTCTTGCGGCGACGATGCCAAACTCTGCGAGGTAACCCCGCAATGTATTGATCAGCCGGGTCGACAGACGCACCCAGTGATCACGCACACCATGCAGAGCAAGAAGCGCTTGCTGATCTGGTGTTTTGATCGGCACGAACCGCATCGTTGGCCGGGTGACCGCTTCGCAGATCGCTTCGGCATCGCGCATATCGTTCTTTTGGCTCTTCAGATAAGGCTTCACGAATTGCGGCGGCATCAGCTTCACATCATGCCCGAGTGCCCTCAGCTCACGGCCCCAATAGTGCGCTGTTGCGCAGGCTTCCATGCCGACCAAGCAAGGCTCCAATTGATTGAAGTAGGCGAGGACTCGCGACCGGCTGAGTTTGCGACGGACGACAACTTCACCCTCAGCGTTGATCCCGTGAACCTGAAAAACCGACTTGGCTAAATCTAAGCCGATCACTGTGATACTCTTATCCATAGGCGTGCTCCTAATGTTGGCGGTGTGGATACCTTCACATTACCAGCTCAGCAGAGCTGGGTGGGGCACGCCGTCCACAGCATCAAAAGAAGACGTAAGCTTTGAGGCTCGATATGCATGAAGGAAAACTTGTGCGTGGTTGCAGGCATGGCACCATGAAGATGCAGAATTACCCAAGAGAGTTCTAAGGTGTCACCCACGATGCGTGATAATGCTGATCTGAACACTCGATCAGGGCTCGCCGATGACCATCTCTTTCAAGTGAGAGTATGTCGTATTCGAAAGCATCAATTTCTATGAGTGCGAAATGTTTGCGAGACAGATCGAGTTCGCGCTCAGGCTGGGGATCCAACAAACGCGTTCCAGGTGCTGATTTGGTGGAGTAATCTGACTGACTGCGGGCCGGCAATTTGTCAAAGGCCGCATCTTTTCTTGCTCCGTCGACATGAACGACTGCATCACCTCGCAATCGGACCTGTAGCATCTGTTTTGGGTCGAAGAAGACAAGTTCAGTTTGTGATCGTTCGGCCAGATCTTTCAACTTCCTCGATCGTCGATCTGTGTAGATCACCGCTCGATGATTTTGCGGATCGAAGCGACGTAATACGACAACTCGCCCAGACGAACCTGAGGCGTCCGATCCCGTCACAAGCACGGGCCATTCCATTGCTGATTTGCGATCGACGCCAGCTCTCACAAGCTGAGCGGCAATCCAATCGGGTATCTGGTTGAGATCGGTTGGGATCGGCATCCGCTACTCTTAATAGACGAGTTCACCGCGCACACTCTTTAGAGATGTTTTGAGCTTTTCCATAGCCCGTTGCTCAATTTGGCGGACGCGCTCTTTCGATATTCCGAGATTTTCTCCAAGCGCCCCCAGTGTCGCCTTTTCTTCTGAAAGCCGGCGCTCCGAGATTATGTATTGTTCGCGTTCATTCAAAGTCTCGAGTGCTTTCGATACCCACTTCTTGTAAGTCTCTGCATCTCGTGTCTCGATGGTGGTTTCCTCTGGCGATGGCCCGAAATCTTCCAGCAGATCTTGCCGTTCCATGTCGCCGTCTGATGCTAGTGGTGCGTTCAAAGAACTATCCGATGCCGATAAGCGGGATGCCATGAACTCCACATCTCGTTCTTTGACCCCAAGATCTTCCGACACTTTTTTCACATTTTGCGGTGCCATCAATGCGCCATCTGTATCATCAATCTGAGCGCGCAACCGGCGCAGATTGAAAAAAAGCTTCTTGTGAGCGGAGGACGTTCCCGTTCGAACTATGGACCAGTTGCGCAAGATGTAATCCTGCATAGAAGAACGGACCCACCACATCGCATAAGTTGAGAAACGAACCTCTCGCGCTGGGTCAAACTTCGCCGCCGCCATCATGAGGCCGACATTTCCTTCTTGAACCAGATCAGCGAGGGGAAGGCCGTAGTTTCGAAACTTCGAAGCCATAGAAATGACGAGACGCATGTAAGCAGTCGTCAATTCATGGAGGGCGCTTTCGTCCTCATTCTCGCGCCAGCGGCTGGCTAGCGCTTTCTCGTGATCGGCTTCCAGCATAGGCGCCTTCATGGCCTTTCCTATGAACCCTCGGTTTGGGTCGTCACTGCTCTGCATGGTGGAAGCCTCTATGTGGACTGACAAACGTACGGATCTTTCTCAATCTCTAATGTGAAGTTGGTCCGGCGATCGTCTTTGAATAATCCGCTGCAATGTCCGTCGATGCATGTTTAGTAAGCGCGCCGTTTGCGACACGTTCCGACCATTCTTGTTGTAGACAGACTGGATGTACTCCCACCGTGCGTCATCAGGATCCATCGGGCTTTCCGGCGGCGAGGGCATACTTCTGGGTGCGGCGAGGAGTGAGTTGATGACGTCTTCTATATCTGCAGGCTTCGAGAGCACGTTTTGAACGCCAATTTTCACAGATGCCACCACGTTGGGCAAAGCCCCGTAGCCGGTCAGGACGACCATGTGCGTTGAGGGGCTGGTCTCTCTTAAAGTCTGCGCAACGTCCAATCCAAACCCATCATCGAGCCTTAGGTCTAAGACTGCGAACGCGGGTGGGTTATGGGTGGCCACCGTCAATCCATCGCGTACCGTTCCAACAGCGGAGACGATAAAGCCGTATCGTGTGAAGGACTGGGCAAGGCGATCACGAAAAACCGTGTCATCGTCCATGACCAGGCACGTCCGATCTTCAAGGACACTGACCTGCATCGCCAATTCGGTATCAATTCGGTCGTCAAGCATCATAAGTCTCCTGCTATTAGGCGAAACGGCGTTGTCGTTTCAGCCGTCGCTCCAACAAACGTGTCGCTGGCTTATTCGTTGCGATGGGTTTTGCGTTGATGCTCGAAGAGATCTGATTTAGCTCGTTCGGCTCCAACGGATTAGTTCGATCTGTGGACTGGCGAAACTCGACTGACTTCGAGCTCAAGGGTCTGGGAGGGGTCGTTCTTGTCATTGGTTTTTCTCTTTTGGCGTGCATTAGGCGCGACGATTGTCGATACGGATGGGAATGGGTTCGGGCTTCATTGTCCAAGCATACGCCTTGAGCGCCAAGCCGCGGGTTGCCAGCGACCTGGCTAAATCGACTTGGCCAGCGCGCTTAAGAAGTCGAGCCTGACGGATCAGTGACCATGCGAGGTTGCGAAGGGATTGTCGTGTGTTCATGCTTTGCTCCGTTTTATATTGCCTACGAGATATAAAATGGAGTGGATGACGGGGTGCCGTGTTTGTCGCAGGCGCGGCTTAAATCCGATCCTGTTTCAGCTTTTAAGTGCGCGTGAGAAAGATCCGAATGCTCGCGATACGCGTATCCTAGTGAGAGACATAAACACCGTCTCCAAAGACCAAAATTACCCTGAGGGTAGACATACGGGCGGGCGTTAAATCCTGAAACAGCTTGGGTGAGTTTCCAAGCGAACTGGGTTCGACCTTCGTCCCTCAGACCAAGGATTACGCATATGGCCATGGATGCCATCACTCCCAGAGACCAGATTCCCCAAACCAACGATATCATCAGACCAAGCATGGACGAGGCGATGGATGCGGTTCGCACACTGCTCGCATGGGCAGGCGACGACCCACGCCGAGAAGGTTTGATCGACACGCCGAAGCGCGTCGCAAAAGCTTACAAAGAATTCTTCGCTGGATACGAAATGGATCCCGCAGAAGTGCTCGAACGCACCTTTGAGGATGTGCAGGGTTATGATGATCTGGTGATGCTGCGAGATATCGACGTCGAAAGCCATTGCGAACACCATGTCGTTCCAATCTTGGGCAAGGCGCATATTGCTTACATGCCAACAGACCGGGTCGTTGGTATTTCTAAAATTGCCCGCGTGGTCGAAATTTTCGGGAAGCGGCTGCAAACGCAAGAAACGATGACCGCCCAAATCGCGGACTGCATTTCAGACGTCTTGAACCCGGCAGGCGTTGCCGTCCTGATCGATGCAAAACATCAGTGCATGACCACCCGAGGGGTTCATCACAAAAATGTCGCGACCATCACAACCCAATTCACCGGCGTGTTTAAAACCGACAAAGATCTGAGAAACCGGTTTCTGCGGCTTGCCGAACCAGCGACGTGACCTCTGAGACTTCAACATGGTCGCCCTCGCGCGACCATGCGCTCCGCCGGCTTCGTGCATTCGCGCCTAAAACGGGCGCGCGCTACGCGAAGCAAAGAAACTTCGATTTTGGCCCAGGGAAGCACGATAAGGTTTCGCGCTTGTCGCCTTGGTTGCGGCACCGGATCATAACTGAAAATGAAGTGCTCTCGGCGACCCTCGATCATTACAATCCGAGGGACGCTGAGAAGTTCATTCAAGAGGTCTTTTGGCGCGGCTATTTCAAGGGGTGGCTGGAACATCGCCCAGATGTATGGACCTATTACAAGTCCGACTTGGTCGCGCTTGTTGACCGTCTGGACAAAGAGGCTGGCCTCGCGCGTGAGTATGATGCGGCTGTGTCCGGCCAGACCGGCATTGCCTGTTTTGATGCCTGGGCGAGCGAGCTGGTGACAACGGGTTACTTACACAACCACGCGCGAATGTGGTTTGCGAGCATTTGGATTTTTACGCTCAAGCTTCCTTGGCAATTGGGCGCAGACTTTTTCTATCGTCATTTGCTCGATGGAGATCCGGCGTCGAACACCTGCTCTTGGCGATGGGTGGCCGGGCTGCACACAATCGGAAAGACCTACCTCGCGCGGGCTGATAATATCGAGAAATTTACCGCCGGTCGGTTCGCGCCGCACGGACAGTTGGCAACGATGGCCAGCGCCTTGGAAGACCCACGACCGGTGTCTCTAACCGCTCCGATATACCTGCATCCCGATCTCATGGGGCGACGGGTTGGGTTGCTCGTCACAGAGGAAGACTGTCACCCGGAAAGTCTTGCGAGCCTTCAACCGGATGCCGTCCTCGTCCTGACCGGAAGCACGCCAAGGTCTGTCTTGCCGCTCGGCGAGAAAAGCGCAGTCTTCGCCTCCGATGCGCTGAGCGATCGCGCCCAGACTTTCGAAGCGCATTTTGATGTCGGCGTAACGGTCCAAAAAGAGGGGGAATGGTCAGACCGTCTCTCTGATTGGATGGGGGCAAATGATTTGGAGGTCTGTGTCACATCTCGCCTACCGCTCGGCCCAGTTGCGCGGCGGACAAGACGGGCGTGCCGGGCAGCGGGGATTGAATTGTTGGAAATCACCCGGGTGTATGACCAATGCACTTGGCCGCACGCGAAACGCGGTTTCTTTGGCTTGAAGAAAAAGATCCCTCAAATTCTCAGCGAGATTGGCTTGGAGCAAACGGATGCGCGACCCGCAACACTTATTTGAGGCCGCTCATCGTCTTATGGCACAAAGTGACGGCGGCGCGGCGTTAGAGCGCGCGGCAAAGCTTATGCAGGCGGCCGCTGATCTAAATCATGCTGGCGCCGCTAACAATTTTGGCGCCATGCTTCAATATGGCCGGGGCATTGCGCTCAGTCTCGATCGAGCTCTCATCTATTATCAAAAGGCGGCCGAGCTTGGCCTTGCTGAAGGGGCATTCAATCTCGGGTTTATGCACTTGCACGGACTCGCAACCAATAAAGACGCCGTTCTCGCCCGTCGCTTGTTCGAGCAAGCCGCAGCCGGAGATGATGTCGATGCGCTAACGCATCTGGGCCGCATGGCGATGTTGGGAGAAGGCGGTGCGCAAGATTTTGCTGCCGCGCGCGGTTATTGGACCACAGGCGCAAAACTGGGCGACGGTCGATGTGCGTTCAATCTTGGCATCGCCAATGCCGGCGGCCATGGCGCCCCACCAGATTTCAAAATGGCTTATGCTTGGTTTCTTGAGGCTGAAAAGCTCGGCAACGAGACGGCACCAACTGAGCTCAAAAAACTGAGGCCCATCATGTCGGAGATTGAGATCGAGGATGCTGAAAAGCTATCGCGGGAAATGCGTATCAGTGCGAACTAGGTTGGCTCGCTGAGCGCGCGTTCGATATCAGCGATGAGTTCAGTATCGGCTGGTCGAATAGCCGACGGATAGGCTTGAAGAAACGATCCGTCTCTACCGATCAGTACCTTATGGAAATTCCACTTTGGTTCAGCTTTGTCGCCCAATGAGTCTTTGGCCACGCGCCACAACTCATGCTGCTCTTCCCCAACCACCTTGGTTTTGCGCGTGAGTGGAAACTCGACCCCGTAATTGATTTCGCAGAAAGAGGATATCTGTTCCTCTGTACCGGGTTCTTGCGCGCCAAAGTCGTTCGATGGAACGCCAAGAATGGTGAACCCCTGATCTTTGAATGTCGTGTAGAGTTCCTGAAGGCCAGCATATTGCCCGGTATACCCGCATCTAGATGCGGTGTTCACAACAAGAACAACCTGTCCAGAAAACACCGAGAACGGCAGTGGCTTCCCATCAATAGTGGTGAAAGATGTTTCGTGCGCCATGCCTGACTCCTGAATGCGTGTGTTGTCGCGACCTTCACCTGATCCGTCTACGAACGGGGTCGCCCTAATCGCGTCGCTACAAGCACAAATCATGAGTACGCTGGCAAAGATTAAAGACGTCTTCATTTTGAGCTATACGTAAATCGTGGTTCGTCGGATGTTTGGTATGGAGGCGAGGTAAGTGATGGTCGCCTTTGTTCGACGCACCACGTCTGGCACTTGTTGTTCGAATTTGACCCAATTCAAGAGCGACTGAATTCTGGAACGCGAGCAAAACCAGACATAAGCTTAGAGGCAAAAAACGCCCGATACTGTTGAAAAACTCCGAGTCAAAACGACCGAATTCTGATTCAGTAATTTTCGTACAGATCGAGGAGATGCGCGATGATGGGACGATTAGAAGAAGACGCTGCAA
>JABSQA010000159.1 GCA_013213825.1 Henriciella sp. | reverse complement strand
GTGATAGGGTTTGAAGGCCGATTGGAATTTGACGCGAGCAAACCGGATGGCACTCCGAGAAAGCTCATGGATGTAGGGAAGCTTGAGCGTTTGGGATGGACCGCAAGCATTTCACTGAGAGAGGGCCTCGAGCAGACTTATGCTTGGTATTTGGAACAAGAACGGCTCACTCGAGTATAGCATTGGCGGATGAGCAATGATGGCCAACGCGGACTGCCGATCTCTGACGAACGGAATGAACAATGTTTGATATGTCTTCCATCAAGTTAGCATGGGCGCTGCTCGACGGGCGCGAGCGACGCAGTGCCTTCAAGCTTTTAGCAATCGTAATCATCGCAGCGTTAGCATCAGCGATTATGGTCGGGTCTGTTCTGCCATTTTTGACATTGCTGGCGGACCCTTCGATCATTGAGAAAAACCCCGTTTTTTCATGGGCCTACAGGGTTGGCGGTTTTTCTACAGACTACCAATTCCTAATGGCAATGGGGATCGCGACCTGTCTGGTGATTTTGGTGATGAACGCCATTTTGTTTTTGAACATCTGGGCAATGGCACGCTGGTCGCAAATGCGGATGTACGCACTAAGTCGTCGACTCTTAGCTCACTATCTTGCTCAACCTTACGAATTTTTTCTGGATGAGCATTCTGGCGATATGTCAACGAATGTTCTTGCTGAAGCAAACATGGTTGTGTCCCAAGTGATGACGCCTGTTGCCCAATTAATTTCGGCGTTCTGCACCACGTTCGCAATCTTGGCGCTGTTGCTATACATCAATCCCACCGTGACGGTTGCGGCGGTTTCCGTGATTGGTGGCATCTATCTTTTGCTCGCTTTCACAACGCGACGCAAAGTCGGGATGATGGGCGAACGCCGGGCGCATTCAAACAAGTTGCGCTACCGTTTGTCTATGGAGTCTCTAAGCGGCATCAAAGATATCAAGTTGCTTCGACGGGAAGCGCGATATCTGGACCGGTTTAGCGTACCGTCTTTGGAAATGGCACAATATCAAGTCCAAGTCGTGACGATATCGAATGCCCCACAATATGTCCTGCAAGTGGTGGCTTTTTGTGGGATCATTCTCCTCAGTCTGATACTGGTTGATCCGGGCAATCTTCGGGACAGGGCAGCTCTGGGTGAATTCTTGCCAATGCTCGGCGTGTTGGCGTTTGCCGGTCAAAGGCTGTTGCCACAACTGCATTCAGTGTACGGTGCTGTCACCACTTTAACGTTTGGCAAGGCTGCGATTGAGCGTGTATATGGCGATTTATCGCGGGGACGAAAAGCAGAGATTGATCGTTCCGACCCGAGCACAATTAGCCTCAAAAAATCTATAGAGTTCGAAAATGTGGGGTACACATATCCGAATGCGGCAGTACCCGGTGTTTTCGATCTGAACGTGAAAATTAAGTCTGGCGAACGCATTGGTATTGTTGGATCCAGCGGCGCAGGGAAGACCACGTTTGCCGACATCGTCCTAGGCTTACTGCATCCAAATACAGGCCAACTTACGGTCGACAATCAACCAATTACATTAGATAATTTGCGAGGGTGGCAGGGAAGCGTTGGCTATGTTCCGCAAGATATCTTTCTGATTGACTCCAGTTTGGCCGAGAACATCGCACTTGGATTGAGCGAATCTGAGATCGATATGAAGAAAGTGGAAGAGTGCGCCCGCATCGCGCAGCTGCACGAGTTCATCATGAATGAGCTACCAGATGGCTATATGAGTACCATCGGCGAACGCGGCGTACGTTTGTCAGGCGGGCAGCGTCAGCGCATCGGTATTGCGCGTGCTCTTTACAACGAAGCGGATTTGATCGTTTTTGACGAGGCAACGAGCGCGCTGGACAATCTAACCGAACGCGAAGTTATGACTTCCATCGAGGCTCTACCCGGGGACAAGACTATTTTGATGATTGCGCACAGATTGAGCACGGTGAAGATATGCGATCGACTTATTGTGATGGACAAGGGGACGATCACTGGCGTTGGCGCGTGGAATGAGCTGATCGAGTTCAATTCGGCATTCCGCCGCATTGCGGAGGGAGGCTAAACGCCGACCGAACTTCGCGACCATATTTTGACGACACAGAGACTTAACAATGCGCATCGTTCATCTCATAAACACGCTCGACCCTAAGCCGAGCTCCGATCTTTTTGTTGCGCAGCCGGTGACCTTCGAAACGCTGAAGAGAGCAAAGTCCTATGCGGCCGATTTCGGCATTGAAGTAGTGCATGTGACGGCGTGTTTCGAGGAAGAAATGAATGCGATTCCATCATGGATCACCGAGCGGCACACTCTGCGCGTATCCTCACTGGATTTCCCGGACTTTGCTGACAAACGCAAACTGCCCAGTCTGAAAGAGATCTTTGAGATCGCGAAGACCTACGCAACCGATTCAGACATCTTCGTTTATAGTAACATCGATATCGGTATTCAGCCTTTCTTCTATCAAATGTGTGCCATGCATATCGGTGCTGGTAGCGATGGATTTTCTGTCACGCGACGTACCATTCCAGCTGAGGCAAAGTCCGTAGAAGAGCATTGTGCAAGTCCGGGGGAAAAACATCCAGGCGACGATTGTTTTGTTATCAAAGCGGGTTTGCTCGAAAAGTTTGACATTCCCCAGGTTTTTAGCGGCGTGGCATGGTTCGACAGAGCTGTGTTGCTGAATTGCGCGGTACACGCGACCACGTTCGAGCGGCGGACCGATGATTATAGGACTTTTCATATTGGAGAAGATCAATCATGGTCCAATGCTAAGGCTTCGACCATTGGACGGCAGAACGCCAGACAAGTTTTGGCGCTTATTGATCGGCTTGAGGCACAATTCGGCAAATTGTACGATATAGAGAGAGTCTGGAAAGTGTTCTCGCACGGCTATCATGTGCTGGGATTGGATTCACCGAAAAAGGGAACAAAGCTCAAACGGCGCCTCCTCAGTTGGGTGGGCGCTAAAAGCAATTAATCAAGTTTGTAGGTTCGTCGCATGAGTATCATTGGGCAGCCAAAAGTGATTTGGAGCAGGTAGGAATGAGTGACATCCAAAGCGATCGCGTTTCGCCGAAATCGAAACTGAAGTCTCTGCTATTTCGACACGGTTTAGACGTTTCCTATGTTTCTCAGAAGCGGCGGGCTAAGCTGATTGGCTTGCCGAGGATCAGACCTGACCACGTATTTATGTGTTCATATCCCCGATCCGGGAACACTTGGACGCGAATGATTGTCGCGTGCCTGCTAAATCCAGACCTGGATTCGATAAATTTGGATGGTATTGATACTCTGGTTCCCGACATCGCAGAACCGCAATACCATAACGATAAAGCGAGAGTGTACAAAGACCACCGGCCCGCCTTCGACTTGTTTCCCAGGGTTATTTACAATTATCGTGATGGGCGAGACTGTCTTGTATCCGAACATAAATATGCGGTGAATGCGCTTGGATACACTCGATCAAGAAAAGAGTTCGTGACGCACGGCAGGGGGCATACTTTCGGGATGTGGCACGAACACATCGATAAGGCTTTAGCCTTTCAGACCAAGTATCCTGATCGTATCTTAATGCTGCGATATGAAAGCATGCGCGACGACCCGCGGCTAAGTGTGACACGGATAGCGGAATTTCTTGGTATTCGACTGGAAACCATAGACTTTGATCGAATTTTGGATCTGACGAACCTGAATACACAGCGGGGCGCAAGCGAACAGCATATTGATCCGCGGAAAAGGCACACGATTGGATCGGGTAAAGTCGGAGGGTGGAAACAGGCGCTGGACGCCTCCGAGATCGAGCTTTTTGAAGCGATGTCAGCAAAGACACTCATGGCCTTGGACTATCCATTGCTAAATCGCTGGGCGGGAGAAACGTGTTTGGGGAAGGACTAGATATTAGATTTTCGCATTCGACGGAAAGGGGAGTTACCGCGTTCTTTCGACCCCGCAGGGCAGGAGTATGCCTGCCGAGGTTATGAGGCCAAAAGTAGAACTGTACTGATTGGCGCAAAAATTAAGACGTGGTTTGAGGGGGCAGCTAGTATGGATCGCGATAGCAAAATCGAACACGCGCTTAAGCGTCTGAGGGAGAACGAGCATTTTCTTCCGAGTGTGGAGTTTATCAATTTCGATCCGGTATCGACGCCATTAATAGCGCTAGAAACGCTGGACGTTGGCGAGGTTCTAGAAGCAGCGATCAAGCAAGTGGGAGACGGGCTCGAGCTCTCAATTGCAGTGGACTTAGATGATACACTTCTTTTCGGGTCGCATACGTGTCCTGAGATCTGGGATTTTGCCGGTGGGTATAGAGATCCAAACATCCGGACGGGGTTTCAATACAGCCGATTACGTCATTCTTGGAGAGGGCGTATTGCCAAATTTGTCGGTCGCCCAGAATTCCATTGCGTCGATAATGCTCAACATGCTTTCATGAACGTGCCGAGAGTCATCGTCGCCCCAAATATCCCACTCTTGAGCACATTGGCTTGGCTCAAAGAGAAAGGTGCCACGATTGGATTAGCGACGGCAAGTTCCAAAGAACGTATCGAATACCTCTTCAAGCGTCTGCCCATCCTCTCAGAACTTTTCGCGCATCGCGTAATGACTGCGACGCAACTGGCGGAGCGCTCTGTCATCGCGGCGGAGGAGCGAGCGACTATTGAATCAGGCAAGTGGGCCCGCTCGATGAGGGTGCATCAAGAGCGCCCGTTCTCGATTCTCACCAAAACACCTTGGGCTTTGTCACCCCTGTTTGAGGGGAAGTCTTACGATCTTATTCTGGATGACTCAGCCACAATGGCAGATCTGTTTACGAGCGCTGGACTTGGGGACCTGGTTTGTAAACCCGTTGCTCCATTTACAGGCAATGAGTCGGTTTGGGGCGTGATAAAGACATGTCTGTGCTATATCTCATCTCAACAGCGGAATAGTGGCGAGGAGATTGCATATATTGACTTGCCATCTCCGATTGAAGTGCGGATTGAAGACCCGTTATACTGGCCCTACTTGCACTTTAAGGACCAAATCAGTTGGGGCGTGGACGCGTAGATGGGGATCGCATGTCAAAAGAGAATATGGTGCTTTCGCGACTTCAAATGCGAGTTGAATTGACCGTCACTCAGATGGAAACGAGCTCATGAACAGTGTTGCCGTCATCATTATGAATCGAGATCGACCCGAGCTTACGGACGCCGTTTATCAGCAAGTGTCTAAAATGGGAGCCGGGTTGGATTGTCAAATTTTTGTTGTTGAAGCAGGCAGTCGCCCAGAAGGACAATCCAAATATAAGACTCACTCCTTTCGCGATCCGAAATATCGTGGCCGATATTACGCCTTCAATAAGGGACTGGAGTTCGCAAACCAGGCACGCCCGCACTGGGATTATTACTGGTTTGTCTGCAATGATATCATCTTCCCTGAAGACGAGGATACGTTGCGCTTGCTATGGGAGGCGATGCAAAGCGATCCGCGCATGGCGGCGATCGGTCCGGGAGAACCTGAAGCTGACGATTATGAGGGCTGTCACCCCAAACCGGGGAGGGATTGGCACAAAGCCTCGACCATTCATGGCTTAGCCATGCTGATGCGTGGAGAAGCGTATCGCGAAGTCGGTTATTGTTCCCCGAAGTTTCATTACTCCCAAGGCGCTGGAACCGAACTTTCCTATAAGCTTTATCGTGCCAATTGGTTTATGGCTTACTCCGATATAGCCACGGTCTATCACGCACCTGGTGGGAGCACGTATGGCAAGGTGGTAAAGATCTCACGTCACGAATATAATCGACGCGCGCGAAACTTTGCGAGCCATTATCTTCGAAAACACTATGGTGACAATTGGGATGAGGTCTTTACCGCAGAGTTGCCGGCGGATGTTGAGATTAATACGTTCCCGATTCAAAAGAAAGTATGGGAAAAGCGCCTGTCGCGAAACTGGAAGGACTTTCATCCTTGGTTTTGGCGCACCGGTTCCGCCGTTAAACAAGCCGTTCGTCGAATAGCTGGGCAAGGCGCGCGTTGAATACAGACCTTAAAGTCCTCATGCTTTCCGCATCCGATTCAAAAGGAGGGGCGGCAAAGGTCGCGCAATATACCGCGGTCGGTCTCCAAGACCGCGGCGTTTCTGTTGAAATGCTGGTGAGTGATAAGCAGACAGACGCAGAATGGGTGAAGCAATTACAGCCGCCTCAAAAACACCGCCTCCTAGGGAAGATAGAGTATCGCGCTGGGGTGAATGCGCTGAATCTAGCGACGAAACGCCGATACAATCACATTTTTGAACTCGCATCAGAAGACTATGACGTCGTTCATCTGCACGATTTGCCGGCCGGGCTAAATATTCTCGACCTAGCCAAAATTCTTCGACATAAGAACGTGGTTTGGACCATTCATTCAATGGCGCCGTTGACCGGTAATTGTGTGTTTTCTTTTGGGTGCGACCGTTGGATGAAAGGCTGTCATGATTGCCCGCAATTCGGCACCTGGCCTTTAATCTATTACCACCGTGACGCCAGTGCATGGAATTGGAA